>CAJQJX010000044.1 GCA_905478795.1 uncultured Flavobacteriales bacterium | reverse complement strand
TCCGTCCTGATTCTCCTGGTCTTGCTCGCCGTCTTGGTTCTCCTGGTCCTGCTCGCCGTCTTGGTTCTCCTGGTCCTGTTCCCCGTCTTGGTTCTCCTGGTCCTGCTCTCCGTCTTGGTTCTCCTGATCCTGCTGTTGTTGGCGCATGGCCATGGCGAGACTCAGATTGTAGCGGGTGTCCGCATCAGTGGGGTCCAATCGCAAGGCTTCTTTGTACGCACCCACAGCGCCTTCTGCGTCTTGGCCCCCCAAAAGCAGGTTGCCCACATTGTTCCATGCGTCGGCTTTTATGACGGGGTCTTCCGACAAGGCGGCAGCCCGTTGAAAGGCCTTCATGGCATCTTCATCACTTCCGCTTCCCGCCAATGCGAATCCTCTGTTGAGTGCAAGCTGCCCAGGCTCAGCGGCTTTCCATCCTTCTGCCCGAGCGAAAAGGCTGTCAGCAGCAGCATAGTCTCGGTCCACCATGGCTTGCGTCCCGGCGACAGCATCCCCTTTGGATCCCTGTTGTGACGGGGTCGGCTGAGCCGCAGTCTCCGCAGGAAGAGCGAGCAACAGCAGCGCTATGGCAACAGCGGAGGTTGTTCGCCGAGAGGACAATGGCCACAGACCTTCCAACAGGAACAGAACAAGTCCCACAAGAAAGAACCACGGGAATTGGTGGACATAATCTGTGTAGGCCACTTTGGTTGATTTTCCGGTGTCCAATGTTTCGAGGCTGTCCAAAAATGGGGAGAGGTCTACGTATCCAGAACGGGCACGCACGTAGGTTCCATCACCAGCCTCGACCATGGCTACGAGCATGCGTTCGTCCAATATCGACACTACAGGCTGCCCATTCCGGTCTTCTTTGTAGCCTGTTTGGCGACCGTAACGGTCAAATTCTGGAATAGGACCGCCAGCTTCGCTCGCCATTCCCGCGGCATGAACCTTGATGCCCGATGATGAGGCTTCGTCGGCGCGCGCCAAGGCATCGTCTTCATGGTTTTCGCCATCGGTCAGAATCATAACAACCTTGCTCGCCTGACTTTCAGGATCAAACGAGGCGGCACACAGTTCGATGGCGGTGCCTATGGCGGTGCCTTGGACCGGTATGGCTTCAGGGCCGATGGCATCCAAGAACAGTTTGACGGCGGCCAAGTCCAAGGTGAGGGGGGCCTGCACATAGGCATCTCCAGCAAAAACCACCAGTCCCGCGCGGTCACCATCCAGGCTGCCCACAATGCGTTCTATGGTTCGTTTGGCCAAGTCGAGCCTGGACATTCCCAGATCCTCTGCCATCATAGACCGGCTCACATCCAGCGCAATCATGATGTCCACACCTTTGGCTTCTACTTCTTTGAGCCGTGTACCCGTCTTGGGGGCCAGCATGCCCATGGCCAAAAATGCGATGGCTGTGCGCCAGACAATGAACTTCCAAATAGACCTTCTTGGACGGGCATGAGGCCACAATGTTTGGCTCAGTTTGACGTCGACATGCTGTGAAATTCTGCGTTGCTTCCAGAGGTAGTGCCGTGCAAAGAACAACAGCATAATGGGCGCAATCAGCAACGCTGGCCAAGCAGATACATGGTGCAGCTCAAATTGCGGCACAGCGGTTTTGATCAGCAGGTAAGTTCCGCCAATAGCCGCCCAGAAAAGGAGCTCAAACACCACGAGCCCCGTGATGTGAGCGAACACCTTGTATGTGCGCTCAGTGTTCATGGTAAACTCCTCAAAAAGGCGTGGCGAATAAAGGCCTCGGTCCCCATAATCAGCAGGGTCAGCCATCCGAGGAAGGGGAATTCTTCTGTCCTTTTGTTGTAGCGAAAGACATTAAATCGGGTCTTTTCCAAGGTGTCGATTTCCTCGTATACCTCCCGCAATTTGTCGCCGCTCGTGGCCCGGAAATAACGGCCGCCAGTCTCTTGCGCGATGCCCTGCAAAGTGCCTTCATCGATGTTCACTTCTACCCAGTCATAGATGAAGCTGCCGTCTGGCCTTTTGCGGACAGGGCTTTTGGCTTTGCCCACGGTGCCGACGCCAATGGTGTATACCCGGATCGATTCCAAGGCGGCCAATTGCGCCGCATCCAAGGGCTCGATTTGTCCGGCATTGTTCTCCCCGTCGGTGATGAGGATCACCACCTTGCTCTTGGCTTCACTCTTGCGCAGCCGGTTGACTGCGGTAGCCAATCCCATACCGATGGCCGTTCCACCTTCCACCATGCCGGTTTCGAGTCCTTCTAGGCCGTCGATTACCACCCTGTGGTCTGTGGTCAGTGGCACCCGGGTGAAACTCTCGCCTTCGTAAACCACGACGCCCACTCGGTCATAAGGGCGGTCCTCCACAAATTCGCGGGCCACTTCTTTGGCAGCTTCCAGTCGGTTGGGTCGAAAATCTTTGCTCAACATGCTGGCCGAAACGTCCATGGCCATGACGATGTCAATGCCCTCGCGCGTCATGTTTTCAATGCTCGATGAGCTTTGAGGTTGGGCGATGACAGTCACGATGAGGGCCAATCCGGCCGTGCGCAGGGCATCGGGAAGCAAAGGAATCCACTGGTCTCTCCGCGGTGGGTTCAGGTCCAAGTGTTGCAGGTTAATTCTAAAGGTGGGCAATGCCACAGGGCGAAATACCATCCAAAGGCTCCAGACCAACACGGCGGCCAGCAGCCACCAAGCCTCTGGCTGTCCCCATTCGTAGCGGTTGTTAGCCACCAAAAAGACAGCGAGCCAAGCGCCCCAGCCGCTAAGCTGTGCGGCTGTCTGGCGAATGCGCAGTGCCCATATGTTCGCAGACTCACTCATGCCCTTGAGGGGGGGTGTTTTCACCTGACGCAGCACCTTCCGGAGCGGTGGTTTCAATAGGAATCGTGCGGTTAATCCATGCGATACTCTCCTGCACCACCCTCAAATGGGCGTCTCCGTCCATGTCCTGTTTGGCGAATTTGACCAGGTCCGAACGCTGCAGCAAGGCAATCATCCAATCGCTTTCATCGGCAGCCATCCCTTTGATGGGCGCACTCCGCAATGTTTGGGCCAGTTCATCGGTCGTCCGTTCAAGTGCCTTGACACCAAAGCTTCCTTGGAGGTGAACACGCACTGCCTCTGAGAGTATGGCTTGGGCTTCCTTTCCCCGTCCATCGTTCCAGGGCTTCTCTTGTTCGAGTTGATGCAAGAGGGCCAATGCCGTGACGTGGGCGGGGATTAGAGGTTCAGTCCCAGCTTCTTCGTCGTTTTCTGTAGCTTCTCTTGAACGCCATTTGAGATAGGCATACCGGCCCAATACGAATGCCAGCAGCGCTCCAATGAGCCAAGGAAGCATGGCCTGGAGCCGGTCCCACAAGGAGAAATGATACGCCTTGAACCCTTGCATGGGCTTCGGCACGGCATTGGCCTCGAGTGGCACGAGTCCCACTTCGATGATGGCCCTGAGGGTTTGCGCGGCGACCTCGCCGCTGTCCACCAAGCCAATGGGTTCAATGGCCTTCATGCCCGAGTCCCATGCCAAGACAACGATGTCTTGACGCCTTCGGAGTCCGGCGTCCAGCACTGGTGAAGCGCTGCTGTCTATTGGTGAGACGGATAGGATTTCCCAACCTTGGGCCAAAGAGTCTCCGGCCAGCAATTGGGGCCACTGCCAGCGTTGGCCACCTTGGAGGGGTTCGTCTGAAACAAGCTGAAGGGTCAAAGGCTCTCCCACACCAATGCTGTCGCGGTCTGTGATCAAGGTCATGACCGGGTCGGATTGGCCCCAGGCAGTGGCCGAAAGAGACAGCCAGACGATGACAATCATGCGCAGGTCAACCACGGCGATCAAACAATTGCATGAGCGGTTGCACATAGGGTTTTGCAGTGTTCAGCACCGCATGGTCTACTCCAGAACGCTTCATCATTCCGACGAGGTCAGTTTGAAACTGTTGCGCAGCAGCAGTGTAACGCTTGCGCCAGCGCATGGAAGAGGTGTCGATGAAACCGGCTCTGCCCGATTCAGGATCGGTGGCGGCCAACCAACCAAACTTGGCTGCCTTTAATTCCAAGTCGTCCACCAATTGAAGGGCGACCAAGTCATGCCTGCGTGACGTGCGCTTGAGTATATCCCCGAATCCAGTGTCTTGAAGGTCGCTGATGAGAAAGGCAATGGTGCGCTTCTTCATGACACGACCGAAATGTTCAAGGGCGGAGGTGATGTCCGTCCCTGTCCCTTCAGGCTCCAGGTCAATGATTTCTCTCACAATCCGAAGGATGTGGCTGCGCCCTTTTTTAGGGGGGATAAACCGTTCGATGCGGTCGCTGAAGAGGATGGCGCCAATCTTGTCGTTGTTCTGTCCAGCAGAAAAAGCGAGCACCGCCGCCAGTTCAGCGGCGAGTTCACGCTTGGATTTTTCGCGGCTCCCCAGCTTTCCAGATGCGCTCACGTCAATGAGCAACATGGCAGTGAGTTCGCGTTCTTCCTCAAAGACCTTCACATATGGACTGCGCATGCGCGCGGTCACATTCCAGTCAATGGTGCGGATTTCGTCACCATGCTGATAAGCCCTGTTTTCGCTGAAGGCCATGCCCCTTCCCTTGAAGGCGCTGTGGTATTCACCCGAAAAAATCTGGCTGCTCAATCCACGGGCACGCAACTCTACCCGGCGAACGCGGCGAATCAGCTCTGAGGCTTCCATCTCAGGGAACTTGAACCTGGTCGAGAATCTCGGTAACGATTTGCTCTTGGCGGATCTCCTCGGCTTCAGCTTCAAAAGTCAAGCCGATGCGGTGGCGGAGCACATCCATGGCAACGGCCCGAATGTCCTCGGGAATCACATAACCCCTGTGGGCCATGAATGCCCGGGCTTTTCCCGCCATGGCCAAACCAATCGTGGCCCTGGGCGATGCTCCAAAGCCAATGAGTGGCTCGAGGTGGCCCATTCCATGGTTTTCCGGCTTCCGAGTTGCTTGCACCAAGGTGACGATGTAGCGCTCGATTTTCTCGTCCATGTAGACCTCGCGAACAAGCTTCCGAGCGGCTACGATTTCTTCGGGGGTCACCACAGGCTGCACTTTAGGCCGTGCACCCGAAGCCACCTGATTTCTCAAAATGATCTGCTCCTCTTCGGAAGTGGGGTAGTCAATGACCGCCTTCAGCAAGAAACGGTCGACTTGGGCCTCCGGGAGGGGGTAGGTGCCTTCTTGCTCCACCGGGTTTTGGGTGGCCAACACCAGGAAAGGCTGGGGGAGTGGAAAGGTTTCTGAGCCAATGGTGACCTGGCGCTCTTGCATGGCCTCGAGCAGCGCGCTCTGCACTTTGGCAGGAGCACGGTTGATTTCATCTGCCAGTACAAAATGGGCAAAAATGGGCCCCTTGCTCACCGTGAATTGCTCCTGCTTTTGGTTGTAGATCATGGTGCCTACCACGTCGGCGGGCAACAAGTCCGGGGTAAACTGAATGCGGCTAAAGTCCACAGCCACAGCTTGACTCAGGGTTTGGATGGCCAATGTTTTGGCCAAACCAGGGACACCCTCAAGGAGAACGTGGCCATCGGCCAGTAACCCTGTAATCAGGGTGTCCATCATGTTGCGTTGGCCAACGACCGTTTTGCCGACTTCATGACGCAGTTGGTCCACAAAGCCACTGGCGGAACGAATGCGTTCTGTGAGGGCTTGTATGTCCGGGCTGCCGTTGCTGGCGACAGCAATCTCCGGAGTAGGGGTGTTGCTTTCCATGTCTGTTATCTGGTCTCGTGCTCAATGCGGACAAAAGCTGCATTTCACGCATTCAAAAATACAGGAGTGCTTTTGGCGCAGAGGTTCTATGCGGTTAAAAGATGTTGACCCAACTTGTGGCATGACCTTGAACGAATGCCTTTCCTCCGTTGCGGAGTTCCACAGCACCTTTGGTTTGCGGGTGGAAGAACAGCCCAACTTGCAATTGACCGCAGAAGAGATGTCATTGCGGCACAGCCTGATGGCCGAAGAGAACGATGAATACCTGGACGCCGTGCGCGCGGGTGATATGGTCGAGGTGGCCGACGCATTGGGAGACATGCTCTACATCTTGTGCGGTACCATTATTAGTCATGGCATGCAGGATGTGATGTCCAATGTGTTTCGGACCATTCAAGCGTCCAACATGTCCAAGCTGGGCCCCGACGGCAAGCCCATATACCGCGCCGACGGAAAGGTGTTAAAGGGGCCTGGATATTTCAAGCCAGACATTGCGGGGGCGCTCAAAGAAGCGGGTGTCGAACTGCCAACAGTGGCACCATGAATGCGTGGGTAGCCCAACGTGCTGACAAAGCGCTCCAAGAGGCGCGTGCAGGAAACCCCAAAGCCCTTGATCGTTTGATGCGGGTGGCACTTCCATTTAACCGTCCCCACCGCATTGGCATCATCGAAGTCAATGAAGAGGCTGTCAAAGTCTCGCTGCCCGAGCGCCGTTCCAACCGGAATCACTTGGGGGGCATGCACGCGTGTGCCATTGCAACGGCGTTGGAGTTTTCCTCTGGAGCTTCGGTATTGATCGAGCTGGGCATGCGGGATTACCGCATCATCATGTCGAGGATTGAGGTAGACTATCTGGCCAAGCCTCAAGGGAATTGTACCGCGACGTCAAAAAGAAACACACCGGAAGTCCAGGGACTGTCCGATGTGCTTCAGAAGGAGGGTGTGGCCAGGGTCCAATTGAGCGCCGCCCTCCACGACGCCCGCGGCGAACATTGCGCCCAGGCCCTGGTTCATTGGCACCTCAAGGTGTGGGGCAATCGTGGTTGACCACGAGGTCTGAACGCGTCCGTTCGTATCCCGAAAAGGCCCAGCGGGTGCCGTCAAATGAAGCGGTCAGTTTGAGGTCTCCATGGCCACGTGTTGCCCGAACGTAGTCGCTGCCTATGTAGCCCTTCACCTTTCCCAATTCGGGGTGTTCCAGACGCACGGGGGTCCAGCTGGTGCCGTCACGGTCTACGGTCCAGCGCCCAGCATCTAGCGTACCGGGCAAGGTGCCTTGGTCTAAAAGGGCGATCACCTCGCCATCCAATCCAGGGCCGCGGCGAAATTTGACGCGGTCTCCCAGTATGTCCAATAGGTGGTCCTGTCCCGCAGCTCGGGCTTGCAGGTTGGTCATGGTGCCATCGGTATTCACCAGAACGAATCCATCGGCGAAGCGGGCCACATCTCGGCCAGTGGCTTTCCATCCGAACCGCTGGGCTTCCAGCCCCAAGATGTCTTTGATGGAGACGGGGTCACATCCCTCTTCCTGCACGACCATGGGCGCAAAGCAATCCAAGATGCGTTCGGCATCCCCCGAATGGGCTTCGGTGCGAACGTAGTGGATGAAATCGTCAAAATTGCGAAGGTCCTGTGGGGCCGCACTGAGGGCTGCTGGTGCGCTGAGGGCCATCAAAATGGCGGCGGCGGAAGTCGTTCTAAATGCCATGAACATGGGCGAGGGTTTGAAGAGTTTGTGGGCGGAGACGGTCTCTGTCCTGTATATGCAATGCAGCTTTTGGGAGTCTTGGTATACAGCTGTCCCCAAAGCGATGGGGATTTGACATCCTTTTAGAAGCACGTTCCGGCCGAACGCGGGATTATCTTTGCCGCGAATCCGGACAGCATGATCAACATCACCCTTCCCGACGGCTCAGTTCGTCAGGCCGAAGCCAACGCGACCGCGATGGACGTAGCACGTGACATCAGCGAGGGCCTAGCGCGCAATGTGCTCGCTGCAGAAGTCGACGGCGAAGTGCGCGATGCCCAGCGCCCGCTGGGCGGTGACGTCTCGTTGAAGTTGTTGACCTGGGGCGACGACAATGCCCAGAGCACCTTCTGGCACAGCGGGGCACACCTGATGGCCGAGGCACTCGAAGCCATGTACGATGGCGTCAAGTTTTGGGTAGGTCCCTCTATCGAGGGCGGGTTTTACTACGACGTCGATTTTGGAGACCACGTTTTCAGCGACAAAGATTTTCCGGCCATCGAGAAAAAGATGCTCGAGTTGGCCAAGCAGAAAAGCGAGTATGTCCGCCGTGAGGTCACCAAGTCAGAGGCCATCGCTTACTTCGAGGACAAAGGGGACGAATACAAGCTGGACTTGCTGCAGAACCTGGAGGACGGCACCATCACCTTCTACACTCAGGGTGGCTTTACCGATTTGTGTCGGGGCCCACATTTGCCCCATACAGGACACATTAAGGCGGTAAAGCTCCTTGCCGTTGCGGGCGCATATTGGAAAGGGGACGAGACGAAAAAGCAGCTGACCCGGATTTATGGCATTGCCTTCCCCAAAAAGGCGCAATTGACGGAGCACCTGGAACTCCTTGAGCAAGCGCGTCTTCGCGATCACCGGAAGTTGGGCAAAGAGCTCGATCTCTTTACGTTCAGTGAAAAAGTGGGCCAAGGCTTGCCGCTGTGGTTGCCAAAAGGAGCGGACCTGCGCATGCGCCTTGAGTCCTTCCTCAAGGAGGCCCAGCGCAAAATGGGCTATCAGGCGGTCATCACACCACACATTGGAAACAAGGAGTTGTATGTGACCAGTGGTCACTACGCCAAGTACGGTGAGGACAGTTTCCAGCCCATCAAGACCCCCGCAGAGGGAGAAGAGTATTTGCTCAAGCCCATGAATTGCCCGCATCATTGCGAGATATTCAAGAGCCGGCCGCGCAGCTATCGTGACTTGCCCGTTCGCTTTGCAGAGTTTGGAACGGTCTACCGCTACGAGCAGAGTGGCGAGCTGCATGGACTCACCCGTGTTCGTGGATTTACCCAAGACGACGCCCATATTTTCTGCACGGTCGATCAGGTCAAGGAAGAAGTCGGAAAGGTCATAGACCTTGTCTTGTACATCTTCAAGACGTTGGACTTTGTGGATTTCGTGGCGCAAGTGTCCTTGAGAGACCCCGCGACCCCCGACAAATACATCGGGGACGACAGCAATTGGGACAACGCCGAGAAGGCGATCGCAGAGGTTGCCGCGGAAAAAGGACTCAAGACCATCACAGAATTGGGTGAGGCGGCCTTCTATGGTCCCAAGCTTGACTTCATGGTCCGCGACGCCATCGGCCGCAAATGGCAACTTGGAACGGTTCAAATTGACTACAATCTGCCCGAGCGTTTCGAGCTTGAGTATGTGGGGGCCGACAACCAAAAACACCGTCCCGTGATGATTCACAGGGCTCCTTTTGGCTCTATGGAGAGGTTTGTAGCCATCCTCATCGAGCATTGTGCGGGTAAATTCCCCTTGTGGCTCACTCCAGAACAGGCGCGAATACTGCCTGTGAGCGATAAGTTTAACGACTATGCCCAAGAGGTTTCAAAATCCCTTGAAAAGCGCGATATTCGCGCCCTCGTTGACGACCGCAGTGAAAAGGTTGGGAAGAAGATCCGCGATGCGGAGCTGGATAAAGTCCCATACATGCTCATAGTGGGAGGAGACGAGGCCGAGAACGGAACTGTAGCGGTGCGCAAGCAAGGCGAAGGGGATGTAGGAGGTTTGGCCACCGAGGCATTTGCGGACCGAATCGAAAGTGAGGTTGCTGAAATGCTTGGGGGTGACGAGATGATTGACCAACAAAACTGATAGCACCATCGCTATTCGACGAAGACGATCCCGAGGCCCAGCCCGGGTGATCAAAAAGAACCCGCACAGGACGAACCGTGAAATCCGGTCGGCCCAAGTGCGATTGGTCGGAGACAACATTGGCGACGCTGATGTTGTCGAGGTAGAGGATGCCATCAAAATGGCAGAGGAGCAGGAACTGGACCTGGTGGAGATTTCTCCAAAAGCAGACCCTCCTGTCTGCAGGATTCTGAACTATCAGAAGTTCCTGTATGACCAGAAGAAGAAGCAAAAGGAAATCAAGGCCAACCAGTCAAAGGTGACCCTCAAAGAAATCAGGTTCGGCCCGAACACGGACGATCACGATTTCAACTTCAAGGTGAAACACGCCAGGAAGTTTTTAGAGGAGGGAAACAAATTGAAGGCACACGTATTCTTCCGCGGAAGATCGATTGTCTTTAAAGAGCGGGGAGAGATTCTATTGCTGCGTTTTGCGCAGGAGTTAGAAGACGTTGGCACAGTGGAGCTGATGCCGAAGTTGGAGGGGAAGCGGATGTTTATCACGCTTAGACCAAAGAAGTAAAACCTGGTGAGGGGAGACCCAAACCGACACATACGGACGACATGCCGAAGATGAAGACCAAGAGCAGCGCGAAGAAGCGTTTCACCGTGACCGGCACGGGCAAGCTGAAGCGTAAGCACGCGTTCAAGTCACACATCCTGACTAAGAAGAGCACCAAGCAAAAGCGCAACCTGACCCAATCAGGTTTGGTGCACAAGTCGGATACGCCGAATATCAAGACCCAGTTGGGTATCTGAAGTATTACAAGTTGAACAGGTTGCCAGCTCCTCAAGTTCCCAGAAGGGACGCTGTCCGCCGAAACCAATAAACCATGCCCCGTTCAAACAATGCCGTAGCGAGCCGCGCTCGCCGGAAGAAAATCCTAAAGATGGCCAAGGGCTACTATGGAGCACGCAAAAACGTGTGGACCGTAGCCAAGAATGCTGTCGAGAAAGCCCTCCTTTACGCTTACGTAGGCCGTAAGCTCAAGAAGCGCCAGTTCCGCTCTTTGTGGATTCAGCGTATCAATGCTGGAGCACGTCAGCACGGAATGAGCTACTCCCAGTTTATGGGCAAGTGCAGCAAATCAGGCATCGAGCTCAACCGTAAGGTGCTTGCTGATTTGGCACTGAACCACCCCGCCGCTTTCAAAGCGGTTGTGGATCAGGTGAAGTAATCACACTCATCTTCAACGCAACAACGCCGGTCCCTTGGGGCCGGCGTTGTTCGTTTGGGGAAAGTCCTTTCCGATGAGGCCGTGCTGTCAGCGCAGGGCCTCTATGACCCGCCCTTTGGCCAGCGCGGCTGGCGTGTAGGCCGGCGCATAGTTTAAGGCGTCGTTGTAAGCAGCCAGGGCCTCTTCGTTTTGCCCTAAGCTCTCTAAAGCCAAGCCTTTGTTGTAATGCGCCTGATGGTAATAGGGCAGCCGTTCAATCGCTGCTTCAAACCAGAAGGCTGCGCTGTCGTATTGATTCAGGTATTCCAAATGCACATAGCCTTTGTTGAACGCTGCAGAGGCATTGTTGGGGTCCAAAGCCAGAATGCGGTCATACAGAGCCAGTGCTGATGCGTAGCGCGCACCTTCAGTATCGCCATGCTCCTGCAGGTAAACCGCCTCGTCGTACAAGGCTTCAATGCTGTTGGCCTTGAGGTTGCGGGCTGTTCGGAAATACTCCAGTGCCAAATCGTCGTGCGCAGCGGCATACAGCAGGCCCAACTGTATGTAGGCGTCATACCGGGTGGGGTCTACCTCCACCACAGTTTGAAAAGAGCTTGCCGCCGTGGCGGTATCTCTGGTCTCCAAATACAACATCCCCTTGAGAAAATAGGCGTCGTCGAGCCGGTCATCAATGCGCAGGGCACTGTTGATCTTCAGGAGTGCAGCGTCATATGACCTCAACAACAAGTCAACTTCGGCCAGAGAAAGCAAGGAAGGGATGTGTTGTCCATCGGCCCTCAGTGCACCTTCCCATTCTCGAACAGCCCCTTCAAAATCTTGGACGCCAAACCTAATTTCTCCCAATCGGTGACGGTCATCGACCCGGGTAGAATCGAGCCCAACGGCCCTGGCGTAGTCTGCCATGGCTTCGCCAGTGCGCTCATTCCGGAGGTGGAATTGCGCACGGTCCACATAGACCTTTGGCAGATTTGGGGAAGCCACGACCAGGTCATTGTACCAATCGAGCGAGTCCGTGAAGTCTACGGTAGCCGAATCGGCGCTGCCTGAAGGCTCTAAAGCACATCCTGCAGCGCCGATTATGGCCAAGACTCCAAAAGTGGAAGCCTTCGTGAAGCGCATCAAGCCTCTTCTAAGGCCTGCACCTCCTCTTCAGCAGGCGCAGTGTCATTTAAGGCAGCTTTGATCTTGCCTTCGAGCTCGTCCATCAGTTCGATGTTGTCTATCAGCAAGTTCTTTACAGAGTCACGGCCTTGACCAAGGCGTGTTTCACCATAACTAAACCATGAGCCAGACTTCTTGATGATGCCCAGGTCCACACCCAAATCGATGATTTCTCCGACCTTGGAGATGCCTTTTCCATACATGATGTCAAACTCAGCACGGCGGAAAGGCGGCGCTACTTTGTTTTTGACAATCTTGACTTTGGTGCGGTTGCCCATCACCACATCTCCATCCTTGATTTGACTGCTCCGGCGGATATCGACCCGAACAGAGGAGTAAAATTTGAGGGCATTACCACCCGTAGTGGTTTCAGGATTGCCAAACATCACCCCGATTTTCTCTCGGAGCTGGTTGATGAAGACACAGCAGCAGCCCGTTTTGTGAATGGTAGATGTCAACTTCCGGAGCGCCTTGGACATGAGTCGGGCCTGAAGACCAACGGAAGAATCACCCATCTCGCCTTCGATTTCTGCTCGAGGCGTCAGCGCAGCAACAGAGTCGATCACGATGAGGTCGATGGCGCCAGAACGGATCAGGTTGTCCGCGATTTCCAAAGCCTGCTCACCATTGTCGGGTTGCGAGATCAGTAGATTCTCGGTATCGACGCCCAAGTTCTCGGCGTAGTATTTGTCAAATGCATGCTCCGCATCGATGAAAGCACAGATACCACCTGCCTTTTGGGCCTCTGCTATGGCATGGGTCGCCAATGTGGTTTTACCTGAACTCTCGGGTCCATAGATCTCCACTACGCGACCGCGAGGGAATCCTCCCACGCCGAGGGCAATATCGAGAGAGAGTGAGCCTGACGAGATGGCATCCACCTTTTCGACAGCTTCGTCTCCCAATTTCATCACGGTACCCTTACCGTAAGTCTTGTCGAGGCGGTCGAGGGTGAGCTGGAGTGCTTTGAGCTTGTCCTTGTTTTCTGCAGCCATGTTGCTGTTGTTTTCCTGTGATTCGAAGGCAAAGTAGAGGCAGCGGTCCGTAAGGGATTTACGTTGCCCTGCATTTTTGTGAACGCCTGTTCAACGTTCGTGTGTGAAGGCGGCGAGCACTTCAGTGGCGTGGTCTTTAACCTTGGGCTTTTTAATGATGGACACGATGACCCCGTCTTCGTTGATACAGAAGGTGGTGCGGTGTGTTCCGTCGTACTCGCGGCCCATGAATTTCTTGAGGCCCCAAACCCCAAACTGCTCCTGAAGGGCATGGTCTTCGTCCACTAAAAGATCAAAAGGCAATTCAAATTTGTCGATGAATTTCTTGTGGGAAGCGGCATGGTTGATGCTCACACCTAAAACTTTGATGCCCGCTTTTTGGAGGTCGGCCATTCCATCTCTCAAACTGCAAGCTTGGTTGGTGCAGCCTGGGGTGTTGTCCTTGGGATAGAAATACAAGGCGAGTTTCTGACCTGAATAATCTTGGAGCGTTTGGCTACGCCCTTCTTGATCCAGCGCCTCAAATGCAGGTGCTGGGTCCCCTTCGTTTAAATGATGCATATGATAGGAACCAAAATGTGTGGATGCTGTTCACGTGTTTGTGGAAGTTGATCAGGATCTTGCGCATTCGGGTACTTTCGCCCTTGCTGATGTATGTCGATGTCATCCTTCCATTGGCCCTTCCCGGGTTATTGACTTATGCGGTCCCAGCTGGCGATGAAGCTGCGGTGCAAGAAGGGTGCCGGATCATTGTTCCCTTGAGGGGCAAGCGCCTCCACACGGCAGTTGTCAGGAGGATCCACCACCAAAAGCCAGACCATGCGACCGAGCCTTATCTCTCGGTTTTGGATGAACAGCCCCTCCTTTCAGAGGAGACGCTCAAGTTCTGGGACTGGACTGCAGCGCATTATTGTTGTGGTCCCGGTGAAGTGGCGCTGGCAGCCTTGCCTTCGGGCATGAGGCTCGCGAGTGAGACCAAATTGGAACTGTCCCCAGATGCCGATGACCTGGATGAGGAGTTGCTGGGCGATAAAGAGTTTCAGATCGTTGAAGCCCTTCGGTTGCGAGGAGGATTGTCATTGAAAGAAGTAGGGACCTTATTGGGAGTGGTGAACCCCGCCCCATTGCTTCACCGTTTGGTGGAGTCTGGATGGGTGCTCTCCATGGAGGAGCTCAAGGCGAGTCCCCGTCGAAAGGCGGTGTCGATGGTCAGGTTGTCGGAGCAAGCAGCTTCGGATGAACGTTGGCTCAACGACGCTTTGGATGCCCTCGATGCTCGGGCACCATCACAATCCAGGGCAATGATGGCTCTTGTCGCAGAGGAAGGGGCCGCGACCGGTGTCCCCCTGGCGACCCTGACGAAAATGGAAGGGGTCACCTCCTCGCTCTACAAGCGTCTTATGGAAAAAGGGCTTGTTTTTCAGTTCAAGCAAGACCCATGGCAGGTGCAGACTTCTCAAGAAGTGGAGCCATTGGCGACGTTGAGTGCAGCACAGCAAAAAGCCTTAGGGTTGATGCGTCAGGCCTTTCAAGCCACACCCTTGGTGTTGCTCGAAGGGATCACCGGGTCAGGAAAAACAGAGGTCTATACCCACTTGATTCACGACGCACTCGAATCAGGAAGGGATGCTCTTTTTCTGGTGCCCGAAATCGCACTGACCACGCAACTCATCGTTCGGTTACGCCGATTTTTTGGCGACCGTTTGGAGGTTTATCACAGCCGATTCAGTCCCAGGGAGCGCACATCTACGTATCGGCGTGTCTCGAGCAAGGAAAGCCGAGGCCGGCTCATGGTGGGCGCGCGCAGTGCCATATTTCTGCCTTTCTCCAACTTAGGCTTGATCGTCGTAGACGAAGAACATGATGCCAGCTATAAGCAGCAAGATCCTGCACCACGTTACCAAGCCAGGGACGCCGCTGCCATGCTGGGGCGTTTGCACGGGGCTGCGGTGGTGTTGGGGTCGGCAACGCCCTCTTTGGAGGCGCGCCATGCCGTGAATGCTGGTAAAGCCGCGCACATTGAGCTTACGGAACGTTTTGGTGGGACATCATTGCCCGAGGTGGGACTCATCGATTTGAGAAAGGCGCACAAGCAGCGCGCCATGGAAGGTCACTTTAGCCGGGAATTGCTCGACGCGCTCAAGTCCACTTTGGAGGCGGGTAAACAGGCCATCTTGTTCCAGAATAGGCGGGGTTTTGCACCGGTCTATCAATGCCGGACTTGCGGCTGGGTGCCCGATTGTGAGCGGTGCGACGTCAGTTTGACCTACCACAAATACCTCAGGGACCTGCACTGTCATTATTGCGGCTACCGACAGGGAGAGCCCAAAACATGTCCGCGCTGCGGCAGTGAAGAAGTAGAGGCCAAAGGCTTGGGGACAGAGCGGATCGAAGAAGAGGTGGGTCAGCTCCTTCCAGGGGTGACCGTGCAGCGTATGGATTTGGATACGACGCGCAGTAGAACAGGTCATGAACGTATTATTCGGGCCTTTGAAGAGGGGGAGATTCAAGTTTTGGTGGGCACCCAAATGGTGACCAAAGGATTGGATTTTGAGCGTGTTGGACTGGTTGGGATTTTACAGGCGGACCACATGTTGCACTTCCCTGACTTTAGGGCCTTGGAGCGGACGTTCCAGCTGTTGACCCAGGTGGCCGGAAGGGCTGGAAGGAGAGGTGAGCAGGGGCAAGTACTCATTCAGACTTTTGATCCTGAGCATTGGGTGTTTCAGCATGTGGTCACCCATGATGCCCAAGCCATGGCAGAGGCGGAACTCAGGGAGCGGGAGTCGTTTGCTTATCCTCCGGTTGTGCGATTGATCCGATTGATCATGCGGCACCGCGACCCACACTTGACGCGGGAAGCCGCTGCGGCTTTAGCCGGCCGTTTGCGCAGCAGATTCGGCGGGCGTGTCATCGGTCCTGAAGAGCCAGGAATTGCCAGGGTTAACGACCTATATCAGCGACATATTCTACTTAAAGTAGAGCGTTCGGTGGATACCATAAGATTCAAAGAGGCCCTGTTGGAAGACATCGCGGCAATGCGTCTCGTGTCACAATACAAACCGGTCAGGGTGATTGTCGATGTGGATCCATATTAAATTGATGGGATTTGTATAATTAATTATATAAAAGTATATTTGAGGAGTCATGAACGGTATTCTTTGCATCTGTTGTTGTTGTTGTCCGGCCCACCCGGGCAGGCTGCCGTCATGCAAGAGAATGCGCTAATCTGACGTTTTCTTTTTCTCCTTGACCATCCTGCCCGGCCTTCGCCGGGCTTTTTTATGTCCCCATGTTTTCTCCATTACAATTCCAATTCGGTTCCAATTCAGCTCCTGTCATTCACATTATCCACGAAAACGACACGTGGTTGGAGCCATTGCGCCTGGCACTTGCTGAGCGCGGATTGCCCCATGTTGAGTGGTTTATAGACGACCTCGTCCTCGACCTGAGTGCCCCTCCTCCAAACGGTGTTTTTTACAACCGCATGAGTGCCAG
Organism: uncultured Flavobacteriales bacterium; assembly: GCA_905478795.1. Taxonomy (GTDB): domain Bacteria; phylum Bacteroidota; class Bacteroidia; order Flavobacteriales_D; family Sanyastnellaceae; genus UBA8752. Next base: position 21,208 of record CAJQJX010000044.1, on the reverse strand, counting down.
TTCCCATACCCGGGACCACCGCTTTGCTTGGGAGGCGACACGTGGTTTGATGGGCTGGCTTGAAGCCCATGGTAGAAGGGTGGTCAATAACAGGCGTGCCACCGAGTTTGAAGTGAGTAAAGTGGAGCAAACAATCGCGTTGCAGTCCCATGGTCTTCTGACGCCGAAAACAGTGGCGGTGACAGGTGCAAAGGCATTGCGCAGCGCTGCGGCGGAATGGACCGTTCCCTTTATCATCAAACCCAATCGGGGAGGGAAAGGAACGGGCGTGCAGTTGATCCGCAACCAAGCTGAGCTCGAGCGCATTGTTGAAGGCTTTGACGACTACACCTTGGACGGCACGGTGGTCCTGCAGTCCTACATTCAGCCAGCCGATGGACGTGTACTGCGTTTGGAATTCGTAGGAGGCAACCACCTCTACACAGTAAGCATAGATGCGGGAGGAGGTTTTGAGCTTTGTCCCTCAGATGCATGTCAAGTCGGTAGTGCTTTTTGTCCAGCTGATGGGAGGGCCAAGTTTGAGGTTCTCGAAGGCCATAGACCGGCTGAACTGGACCGTTGCCTGGCGTTTTTGCACAGTGCCGGCATGGAGGTGGCGGCCATGGAGGCCGCACCTGATGCACAAGGTCGATTGCGGTTTTATGACGTGAACATCAATACGAACTACAATGCAGAAGCCGAACAACGCCAAGGGATAGAGCGCACAGGTATGGGGGAGATTGCCGGTTTCTTAGGCCGCGAACTCGAAGCGGTTCGGAATCAAGTTGTGGGCCAGAAACAGCAGGCATCATGACCAGAATGGCGCCCAAATCAAAGGGGTTTTCGACCTCTAAACCCCAACAACGAATGGCCGTGATAGGGGGAGGGATCATGGGGGCAATGACCGCGGCACACCTTGTTGAACAAGGGGTATCTGTCACTGTCTATGACCCGAATCCCATGGGGACAGGACCCGGTGCCTCCGTGGATACAGGGAGGAGCTTCAGGGTCCACTACGGAGAGGATCAAGCCTTGATTCAAATGGCGGCGCGAAGCCGAAACCTTTGGATGGGTTGGGAGCAAAAACTAGGGCGGCCATTGTTGCACACTACAGGCAAGCTGTTGATTGAAGAGCCTGGCGATCGGCATGCTTTGGACAGTTGGCGAACCTTGCGCGGCTTGGGGTTAAGGGCGGACCGCATGTCTCAAGGTGCTGTCTTAGAGGAGTGGCCAGGCCTTCATACGGGAGCGGCAACAGTGGACCGACTGGGGGGAGTGCTCGATCCTGTGGTCATTCTTCAAGGGCTGCATGTTTGGCTCGCCTCGAATGGCGTGGAGTTCCGGGGTGAAGCGCTGGAAGTTTCATCGGATAGCGTAGACTGTGCCGGGACCAAGACTGAATTCGACAGGGTGATTCTTACAGCTGGCGCATGGACCCAGCGCTGGGTGGATGTCACCATGGAAGTGACCCGGCAGGAACTCGTCTATTTCGATGCGTCCGCATTGGGTGACCGATTGCGGCGCTTGCCCGTATTCAGCCATATGGAGAGTGGGTTTTATGCCATTCCCACGGTCAAGGACGGTCGAATTAAGGTGGCCAATCACCATCCTGGGGTCTTGGGTCACCCCGATGGAGATGCCCGTCGCGTCTCTGCAGATTTCGAGAAGGAAGCCCGGCAGTTTTTAGGACGATACATCCCTGAATTGGCCGAGGCCGACGTGGCCCGCCGATACGTTTGTTTCTACAGCGGAACAGCTGACCGAGACTTCATTTTGGACCGCACTCCAGATGGGCTGGTGGTCGGTGCAGGATTCAGTGGTCATGGATTCAAGTTTGCCCCGCTGATTGGACGGGTTTTGGCACAACTGGCCTTGGGCCTCGATCCGGAAGTAGACCTTGAACGGTTTTCTATGAGGCGTCCCGCGTTGCGCGGAGAGCGGACAAAACTGGCTGTGTAACGCGCTATGCGGCTTGTTCGCCGTTGTCCTCGATCGGGGTCGACTGTACCCAAACCCTGGCCAGTGCCAGCATGAGCAACGTAAATGCCACGGTGCATGCTGCGGCGTAGCCCCAGGTTCCTTGGGGTTCAGGCACATCTAAACTGTCGGCCTTCAATTGAGCCAAGCGCAGGCGGGCATTGCGCACAATAAAGTGACTGCCCCACGCGACGAGAGGAGCGAGGATAAGCCATGCGCGCAACCAAGGCTCGAAGGCCATCCATCGGGTCGGCTTGGATGTCATCGGTGGCCAAATATTGAGCTGCCGATGCGGACCATATTGCTTCCATTGTCCACAGCAATTTTCCAGTCGCCACTCATGCCCATCGACAAGGTGTCCCAGCCAAAAGAGGTACGGTGCTGGTCGTATAGATTTCGCAGGCTTCGAAACTCCTGCGCCACTTGAGCGTGGTCTTCCGTAAATGTGGCCATGCCCATGAGGCCCTTCACTTGAACGTTGGGCCATTGGCCCGATTCCAGGCGAGCGAGCAGGTCGTCCAGTTCTGATTCAGACAGTCCGAATTTGCTGCTTTCCTGTGCGATGTGAAGTTGAAGAAGCACCGAAATTTCCCTTGTGTTCGATGCCGCACGCTTGTTAATCTCGTCCAGCAAGCCCGCTTGATCAACCGCGTGTATGAGGCCCACAAATGGGGCGATGTATTTGACTTTGTTCTTCTGAAGGGTTCCGATCTGGTGCCATGACAGGTTCGGGTAGTCCGATGGCTTGCCAGAGTCGGGGTGGGTCAAAGCCTCATGCTTGGTCACCAATTCCTGAACGCGGTTCTCGCCAAAGCTCCGCGCTCCGGCCCCATAGGCCTCTTCTAAGGCTGTAATGGGCTTTGTCTTGCTGACCGCCACCACATGCACTTCAGCAGGGACTTCGGCCCTGACTTCATTCCAACGCTGTGCAATGTCCCATCCATCCATGCCGCAAAGGTCAGGATGTGGAGCCGAAATCAAAGAGGGTCATGCCACTGCGCAACTTGGGGGCGATCCAGGTGCTTTTTGGCGGCAAATGGCGGCCTGCATCGGCAACCGCTTGTAGCCCCTCGAAGGTCATCGGGGGCATGATGAAGGCCAAACGATCTTGATCACGTGTCGCCGCTTCGAGCTCATCATGCGCCAGGTCTCCGGGGATGTAGTTCAATCTGCGGTCAGTCCGAGGTTCGGAAATGTCGAACAGTGGCTGCAGCACCTCGCTTTGTAACCACTCAGCTGCAGTGATGCCTTGAGCGGCCAAGGCCTCATTGATGTGCAGAGTCCCTGATATGGCGCCGCGCAAGCGAATACAGTCCTCTGATGGTTGCAGTTCTTGGAAGCCATCAGACCAAACGGCACCATTGAGCTGCGGGAGTCGCGCGAGCACCTTTTCACAGAGCTGGCGGTCCTTGATCTCTACAGTGCGGTGAAAGCCTCGGAACATCAAACTGTCACCTGAGACAAGCAAGGCCATGAAGGCGTGCGCAGCGCCCCGATTGGGATGGGATTCAGCCATCTTGATGCTCGATGCTACGCGGTGGTGGCCATCGGCGATGTAGGCGTGTTCTACCGTTTCAAAAGCTGCCTTTAGCTGGGCCATATCACCTTGACTGGGCCGCCAAAGGGTATGTCTGATTCCGTCAGCTGTGGTGAAATCCAGGTCCGCATGAAGAACGGTCACCTTGGAGATGACGGTCTCAACTGCGCCATTGGGCGGGTAGGCAAGGAGTGTGGGTTCTGCGTTGAGTCCCACCTCAGAAAGATATCGGGCAAAGAGCGCTTCGCGGTTGGCCAGGGTGGCTTCATGCACTTTGATGCGGCCCGATTTGGCCACTGAAGTCGGGACCAGCCCGATGACTCCAGTGCAGCTGCCCATAGGCCCGGATTGCCTGAGGATGTAGTAATGGTCTTGTTCATCCCGCTCCAGCCAACCCCTCTCAACAAAGGTGCTGTAGGCCTGGCGCACGGCACCCAGATCTTGGCTCGATTCCAAATCACCCTGTGGATGGATGACATGGAGATAACTGTAGGGGTTTCGCGATAGTTTGTCTTTGAGCTCGTAATCGCTGTAGCTCATATAGCTGCGGGTAGCCACAAGGTGGGCTTTATCCCGGCTGGGCAAAACACCCGCAAAGGGCATCAAGAGAAGGGGCGGCTTCGTTGGCATTGAACGGGCGCGCCGGAAGGTACCGGTAGCGAATTCGAATTAACGCAATTCGAGAATGCGCTCCACCAATTCGTCCCCTATTCGGTCTTGTGCTTCTAAAGTTGCGGCTCCAATATGGGGCGTCAAGGCAAGCCCTGACTCAGAAAGCAGGCCAGCATCTGGCTTGGGCTCTCCCACAAAAACATCCAGGGCTGCGCCCCGAAGGTGGCCGTTTGAGACCGCTGCACGCACAGCCGTTTCATCAACAGTGCCTCCACGGGCCGTATTGACCAGCATCGCTCCCGGTTTCATAGCGGCAATACCCGCTGCATCCAGAACGGGCGAGCCATCTGATTGGGCAGGAACGTGAAAGGTCACTGCGTCGGATTGGGCGAGCATCTCTTCCATCGGTACCAGGGGGATATCAACCTCAACATCGTGGGTCTTTGCGCCCCCCATGGGCACCTGCACATTTACGGAGCGAGAGGTGCCTTCACGGTCTACCCCGATCACGTTCATGCCGCAGCCCAAAGCGTATTGTGCCACGGCTGTTCCGATGCGTCCGAAGCCAACGATCCCAAGCGTTTTGCCGCGGAGTTCGATGCCCTTGGCATATTCCTTTTTGAGCACCTTGAATTCCTCTGCACCCCGCAGTGGCATCGCTTGGTAGCTGTGCTGCAAAGAGCGCGCCATCGCAAACAAATGGGCCATCACCAGTTCTGCCACACTTTGAGAGCTCGCAGCGGGTGTATTGAACACCACCCGTCCTTGCTCCCGAGCATAGTCCACGTCGATGTTGTCCATGCCCACGCCTCCACGTCCGACAAAGCGGAGGTTGGGACAGGCGTCAATCAGGTCTTTCCGGACCTTGGTGGCACTGCGCACGAGAATGCCATCGTAGCCTTCTTGGTTGATCGTGTCGATGAGTTTGCCCTGTTCTACATGGTCAGTAGAAACATGCACGCCCGCGGCCTGGAGCTGTGCTTTGGCCTTGGCAGAAATGCCGTCGTTGGCGAGAACTTTCATATTTGGGATATCGTGGTGGGGTAGGGTCAGCCGTGGGTGCGCTCGAATTCTTTCATCACGTCGGTGAGCACTTCGACACTGGACAATGGCAATGCGTTATACATGGAGGCGCGGAAACCACCAATTGAACGGTGTCCTTTGATTCCGTTGATGCCTGCCGCATTGCAGGCGTCCAAAAACAGGGGGGTCAGGGCGTCGTCCGCAGCGGTGAACGTGGCGTTCATGACGCTGCGCGAGCCAGAAGCTGCATAACCATTGAACAGGGGATTTCGGTCAATTTCGCCATAGATACAGGCGGCCTTGGCCGCATTGCGCTGTTGCATTTCGCGCACACCACCTTCGCCTTTCAGCCAACGCAGGGTCAGCATACTGGTGTAGATCGCAAAGACCGGTGGGGTGTTGAACATGCTGTCCTTGTCTGCGTGAAGCTCCAAATCGAGGTAGCTGGGCAAATCGCGTCCAGTCTTTCCAGCTTGACGCTTGTCGTAGATATAGAGGACAGTGCCTGCAGGCCCCATGTTTTTCTGAGCACCGGCATAGATGCAAGCGTACCGCTCGATGTCAATGGGGCGCGAGAAGATGTCCGAGGACATATCGGCAACGATGGGCTTGTCCACCACAGGGTCCCCTGCGTACTGGGTGCCGTATATCGTGTTGTTTGTAGTGATGTGAACGGCACTGGCCGAGGAAGTTCCTGGCAGCTCCGGAATGTGATTGAATCCGCTGTCTTCGCTCGAGGTGATGGCCTGGGCAGCGCCCATTTTGCGCGCCTCTTTCAGCGCCTTTTTGGCCCAGGTGCCTGTTACGGCATAGTCCATGCTGCCATCGGTCGGCGTAAAGTTCATGGCTGTTGTCAAGAATCCAAGACTGGCACCGCCTTGCAAAAACAGGACTTCGTAATGGTCGGGGAGGTTCAATTCTGACCGAACCAAGTCCCGGGCTTCTTCCATCACCGCCACAAAAGGCTTGCTGCGGTGGGAGATCTCAATCAAACTAAGGCCGTTGCCATCGAGCTCTCGAACGGCTGCGGAGGCTTGCTCAAGTACGGACGGCGGGAGAATGCAGGGGCCTGCAGAGAAGTTGTGGATGGTGTGCGTAGTGGTGGACATGGTCGGATACTCTGGAGTTCAAAACAACCCGAATCGACTTTGGTTTCAAGGGCTATGGCGCGGGAGTTACCCACAGGATAAACACGGTCGATTCTTAATGCGGAGACGGGGCCCATTCAAGAAAAACGGAACGGTAATGCTGCGATGCGAAAAGCTTCTCCAATAGATAAGTCTGGGAGGGGGAAGAACAGGTTGCCGATTGAATGATGTCCAGCCGACGGGCTTCATCATCAAAGGCTGCGGCGAGCCTGCCAACTTGCTCTGGCGACGTGCACTTTCCTTCCAGCCAACTTTTGATCAGGCTGAGGCGTGATGACTCAAAAGGGAAGCGTTGCGCGTCTTGTAAAATCGCGTCCACAGAGGAAGAAGTGGCCACTGGGAAGCACCCCCTTTCTTCAGGCTTCCATGTCCATTGCACCGTGTCCTTGGCCCAAGCCAATGTGAGTCCAAGCGTATCGCAGCCCATCCAAAACCTACATGAGTCCGCGTATTTCGGCAGGGTAGTGTCGAACTGTAACCGGCCCCAAGGGCTGCGTGCCCATCCGGACAGGGAAGTGCTCTTGTGGACGGTGGTGGCAACGCTGTCTCCTGCCAGCAGCGCAACGTCTCCCAACCTGACCTGAATGGTGGTTTGCGGCAACAGGCTGTCCGGACTAGCAGCGATGGCACCTTTCACAAAGAGGCTGTCTGGCGTGGTGTTGTGCCATTGAGCGCGACCGACCAGTGTGGCACTGAACAGGCACAGGAGAACCGAGATATGGCGAAAAGAGCCGGGCATGGGCCGGCAAAATTAATCCCTACTCAGCGGGGGACATCGTCTTCAGGTATCCAACGCTGCTTCAGGGCCGCAACGGGGATGCGCACAGCAATTTGAGCGAGGATGTTGTTGGCCCCATGTTGCAATGAGCGCGGGAACATCCACGCCCACATCATCACGCCAACGAGCGCCGTCAGCAGGCCCAATCCCAATCGTGCGAGCCAGTGGATATCGTGCAGAAAAGTGGCAGGGCCAGCAGCACATAAAGTGACCAGGCCAAGGACCAGGCCAGGGCCGGCGGTAGACAAAACGGCACCCCAGCGCAGATTCAGCTTTCGGGTCGTGAGTGCGAGCATGGCGATGGCTTGAAACAGGGTAGAGACCACAACACCCCATGCGAGGGTTTCAAAGCCATGCTTGTATCCAAGGTAGGCCGAGTAAGCCAGGCCCGCACAAAACAGGGCCTTGACAATGGATGCCGGGCCAATGATGTCCGTGGCCCGCACCGTCGCGTCACAGACTTTGATCCAGCTGCGCAACAACACAGCTGCGTATAGTATCCGGATGATCGGGACGGTGGGAAGCAGCTTTTCATCGAGCAGGGCCAACACGAATTCTTCGGTATACAACTCCAGCAGCACCACCCCAGGAAAGACCAGGCAAGCGGTGAAGTAAAGCCCTCCTAAGAAGATGCCCTTGAGGCGTTCACGGTTTTCCTGAACCTCGCTCATGCTGCTAAAGAGGACACTGTCGGAGAGCTTGCCCAGGAGCGTAATGGGCAATGTCATCATGTAGTTTGAGCGGTCGTAGATCCCCTGGTCCGCATTGCGACTTTCAGGCAGGAAGCGTCCGAGCACGAGCACATCGAGTCTGGAAGCTGCGTAATTCAAGAAGTTGAAGACGGTACTGGACGCGCCGTACTTGAACAAGGGCTGGGCGGGTGTTAAGGCGGGCTTGTGAATCCGCACACCGGCGCGCACCCAATAGTTGAGGCCCAACAAAGCGTTTTGGGCCAGCAGTGCACCTGCATAAGCGTAAACTCCCCAGCCGTTGTAGGCAGCCAGGATGCCGATCAATCCATTGCCGATGGGCATGGCGATCAAGGAGGACCAAAACAAACTGCGAAAGTCCATCTTGCGGATAAGGATCGCCCTTGGGACCAGTGCAAGTCCAGCCAAGGGGAAGCTCATTGCAATAAAGCGAAGCAGCGGAATCAGGTCGGCCCGGTGGTAAAATTGGGCGATGAGGGGTGCCGTAAAAAACGTGGTCAACCCAAACAGAACACCGAGCAAAAGCGACACCCAAAATGCCGCGGAAATCTGCTCTTCAGTGAGTGCCTTGCGTTGAATCAGAGAGGGGCCGACACCCAGTTGGGCGAAGATTTCAATGATGCCAATAATGCCAAGCGCAATGCCAATAATCCCCCATTCTGCCTCAGTAAGGAAAATGGAAAGCGCCTTGATAAAGGCGAGCTGAAAGAGCACCTGAAAGCCGACGTTGATGGTCTGCCATCGGACAGATTTGGCGAGTCGGCCTTCTGGGGCGTCATTCATTTGGCCACACTGACGGCCCTGGTCTCTCGGATCACCGTGACCTTAACTTGGCCTGGATAGGTCATTTCGTTCATGATGCGCTGGGAGATGTTGAAGGAAATCTGCTCGGCCATCTCATCGTTGACCTGCTCGCTTTCCACCATCACGCGAAGTTCACGTCCCGCTTGAATGGCATAGCTCTGTGTGACCCCCGGTTGCTCTAGAGCAATGTTCTCCAAATCCTTGAGACGTTGGATATAGCTCTCTACAACTTCGCGTCGCGCTCCTGGGCGCGCACCGGAAATGGCGTCGCACACCTGAACGATGGGTGAGATCAGGGACGTCATCTCGATTTCGTCGTGGTGGGCACCAATGGCGTTGAGGACATCAGGTCGCTCTCCCGCCTTTTCGGCCAGCTTCATGCCCAACAATGCGTGTGGCAATTCGCTTTCCTCGTCGCTCACCTTGCCAATGTCGTGCAGCAATCCTGCCCGTTTTGCGGCTTTGGTGTCCAATCCGAGCTCTGCAGCCATTGTGGCGCAGAGGTTGGCTACCTCGCGGCTGTGCTGCAAGAGGTTCTGTCCATAGCTGGAGCGGTACTTCATCCTGCCGACCATGCGGACCAGGGCATTGGACATGTTCGGTATGCCCAAGTCTATGACCGTACGCTTGCCAGTTTGCAGAATCTCTTCTTCGATCTTCTTCGAGGTCTTGGCCACGACTTCTTCAATGCGCGCGGGGTGGATGCGGCCATCCGAGACGAGCTGGTGAAGGCTGAGCCGCGCGATCTCTCTTCGCACGGGGTCGAAGCAGCTGATGATGATGGCTTCGGGGGTGTCATCCACAATGAACTCAACGCCAGTGGCTGCTTCCAAAGCCCTGATGTTTCTACCCTCACGGCCAATAATGCGGCCTTTGATGTCGTCGCTTCCGATGTTAAAGACAGAAACGCTGTTCTCGATGGCGTGCTCCGTGGCCACCCTTTGGATGGTCTGGATCACGACCTTTTTGGCGTCTTGATTGGCTCGGCTGCGCGCATCATCCAAGATGTCCTGCACCTGCTGTGCCGCCATGGCTCTCGCGTCACCCAAGATCTGCTCTTGAAGCTCGCTCTTCGCGGCATCTACCGACAAGCCCGCCACTTCAGCGAGCAATTTGGCGGCTTGAGCTTGAGATTTTTCGAGCTCTTTGTGCTTGGCTTCATTGGCATTGAGCCGCGCTTGGAGGGTTTCCTCGTCGCGCTTCAACCGAGACCGGCGGTCCCTGAGCTGCTGGTCGTCTCGCTTGAGATTCCGCTCTTGGTTTTTCAATTTGTCTTCAAGGGCCTGGACTTTGCTGTTGCGGTTTTTGAGTTCTTGGCCGTGCTCTTCCTTGAGCTTCAAAAACTTCTCCTTGGCTTGAAGGATTTTCTTCTCCTTGATGTTTTCGCCTTTTTGCTCAGCTTCTTTGATGATCTGGTCCGCTTTGCCTTGAAGGATGCGGTTGATAAGGACGTATGCCAGTCCTCCTCCTAAGATGAGGCCGGCCAGTGCGCCGATGATATAAGGGGTGGGATCCATTGTGGTCAGGATGTTGAATCCTGTCCTTCCTCCGGAGAAATGCCAGCTTGAGCGAGCAACGACCGAACTTCTTCGAGACCGTCGAACACTTCGGTAGGCACTCCAAGCGATGCAGGAGGGGCTTCCGAGGGGGCTGCGGCCGCATCGCTCAACAATTGGAGAGCGGCCATGGCCAGGAGATCTTGCCGGTCTGAGACGCCGTAATCGCGCTGAAAACGTTGAACAATCTCATCGATTCTTCCGGCCGCATCACGCACGCTTTTTGCTTCTCCATCCGCCACGGTGAGCGGATAAGTGCGGCCTGCGATGGTGACTTGAATGGAAGATTCGTTCATGCGGTCATGATTTCAGCCGAAGCCATGTCCCGGGTTCGGGGCATCAGGGCAATGCACGCGTCGATTTCTTCGACGAGGGCCCGAATGCGTTCACCGACCACGGGATTGGAGGAATGGACAGGGGTAGGGGTGGTGGTAGGCGTGGGTGGAGACTGAGCTTTCGCCTGTTCACATGCAGCGAGCTGCATTTCAAGGGCTTGGACACGGTCTATTAAACGCGCGTTTTCTGCCGTCAGCTGTTTGCGCTCTGCAATCAGTCCTGACGTTCTCTTCTTGATGTCATCAAGCACATCGCCCAACAGGGCGTAATCGGGATGCTGTTTCTCTTCCACGAACTCAAATTTAACCTTTGCTTTCGAGGGGATAACGTCAACGCGGTAATTTGCGAACATGCGACAGGGAATGAAACAGATTTTGGGGGCCTTTGCATTGGTTAGCGCCGTTTTTTTTGGCCCTTTTAATCAGGCGAAGTCCCAGGATACACTGCACTCTCCGCTCCCCATTCCGCTAAAGTTTAGTGGGAATTTCGGGGAAATCAGAACGGGACATTTTCATACGGGGTTGGATGTCAGAACCGAAGGCCGCGCGGGCATTCCTGTGCTCGCTGCACACGATGGGGCCGTTTCCCGCGTCAAAGTGTCCCACCGAGGATATGGGTTGGCCTTGTACTTAAACGGAGGGGGATTGACCAGCGTCTATGCCCATTTGTCTCAATTTCATCCCCGCATCGAGGCTTGGTTAATGGAGCAGCAATACGCGGATGAAAAGTGGGCTTTTGATGGCCGTCCGTCGTCGGCCTTCTCCTTTTCTGCTGGGGATACCATCGGTTGGAGCGGCAACACAGGGGGTAGTTTTGGTCCCCATTTGCACTTCGAGTTGCGCGATGCCCGAACGCAGCGGCCCATCAATCCGCTGCATTGGACATTCGAAGGGTCCGGTGTCACCCAAGACATGGTTCCGCCTGAGTTTCGCGGGGTTTGGGTTGTGCCGGAAACAACGGGCACCGTAGAAGGGAGTCCAGACCGCTTCCGGTGGACATCGGCATATGGTGAAGGGCTGCGCGTGGCTGGGCCTTTTTCCTTGGGCGTAGAGGGCTTTGACCGTTTGGATGGAGAGCGCTTCACGCACGGCCCATATGGCATCGACGTCTGGATGAACGACTCTTTGATCCACAGCCACCGCATGGACACACTGGACTTCTCTACCAATGCTGATGTCGCGGCGCACATTGACTTGCCGGCTTGGCAGGACCGGAAGGGTAGGGTGCACAGGGTGCAACGGTTGCCGGGAAACCGATTGGACATTTATCAAAGAACCTCAGGGCGTTCATCCTGCTCGGTTGAGCCCGGTGATTCGGCCCGTTTAGAAGTGCTGCTTTTGGATGCCGCAGGCAATGAGACGCGCACAGGTTTGTGGTTGTGGGGTGATTCTGTTGCAATAGCAAAAGACACCCTGAATCCCGCACCGTTTGAGTACAACCTTCCCCATCGTTTAGAGGTTGAGGACGTGGTGGTAGAGGTCCCCGCCAATGCGCTGTATGGAGATGCCGTCATTGACATTGACCGCTCGGATTCAGGACGCATCACCGTCTGGTCCGAAGCCAGGGTCACGCGATCTGATTACACTTTGACAGTCCCTGTTCCCTCAGCGTTCATGGGCTCAGGAGACCCCATGGTCTTGTGCGCTGTAGACGAAAAGGGGGAGGTGGAGGAAGCTTGGGTATCCGATGAGCGCAACGGACACATCCAAGTTCGCTTGGATCGGTTTGGATATTTCGAAGTCAGGCAGGATACCGTCGCACCGGTTTTGGGACAGCCCGTCCTTGTTGATGGAGTACTGTCCATTTCCATTGGAGATGACCTGAGCGGTATGGACCGATGGGAAGGGCGCTGCGGAGAGCACTGGATGCGATGGGGCTTGGACAAAGGCGTCCTGAGCTATGCGCTCAGCGATGGCGTTTTGCAAGACAGAACGCAGGAAGACATTAGGGTGTGGTGCATCGATGCCGCGGGCAACATTGGCCAAAAAGTTTTCACCTTGGCTAGCCTTCAGGCAGAATGACATTCACCTTCGCCCCGTGAGGTCGGCGTAGTCCAAGAAGTAGATGGCTTTGATCGAAAAGCTGTTGCGGTGGGGCACGCGCAGCACGTCCTCGATGTTTTCTGCATAGGTGTCCGGCAACATATCGCCCTGGCTCTCCAGCAAATTCTTCCAGACCACAGACAGCTCACTCCCCGGTGCAAAAATCCACCGGAAGACACAGTCAATGGACCAAGCGTTGTAGCTGATGTCGTACGGCGAGGTTCCCTCATCGGAAAGTGCAATGTCGTTGGTGGGTTCAAGCAGCCCGTCCTCGCGCAAAAAGTAGAAGCTGCCATTTTCCACACGGCTCCAGTAATGGCGCAAGCGGAAGGTGATCCCTTTGCGGTTGTCTATGACATAGGAGGCGTTGAGGACATGGGTGCGCGAGTAATTGTTTCGCTTGGCCCAAAGGCTTTTGGTTTCCCCCAATGACGTGCCATTCGGCAACGAATCCACCAATGCCGACCATCCGCGCTCGTTGAATTTGTCTTGGTGGCTGTAGACGTGGCTGATTCGGAAATGGTCGTTGGGCCGCCAGATGGGCTCAATCCTGAAGTTCCGTTCCTTCCAATCGGGATACAATACCCCTCCGGCATTCCAAGTGCCAATGTCCAGGGCAAACTCTCGCCTGTAATCCGTGCTCATGAACGCGTCCCAAGACCACCACTTGGGAACCTGCCAGAAACGGTCTTCAAGTCGGGGCGCGAAATAATCACGGCCATCGTAGGGCATGGTCGTAGCACCGAATTTGATGAAGTCGAAACTGGCGAGGAACAACCGCCACTCCAAGTCGTACTCCATGCTCACAAAGGAGCGCGGGGTGTGCAGCAATTCACGTGTTGCATTGAGTTCCCACGACATGCGGTTGAAGCCGATGCCCATCACCTCAAAGGGCCTTGGAATGCGGTATTCGACGCGCCCATAGTCCACCGCTGCATTTGGGGCCGACAGGAATCCGATGGCGTTGGGGTCGTATTCCGGTGTTTCGGTGTAATGCCCCGCGGTCCACTGCAGCCTTCCTTTGATGCGGCTGATTTCCAAGCCCCATCCATGTCCTTCTCCCTCTCCGCTGTTGAGGTCGGAGCGGCGGTTGACACCAGTTTGGCCGGAAAGCGACCAGCGCTGAAGTGAGTCCCGCACTTCAAATGCAGCGCTGCCCACCCAGTCGTCACGCCGGTCACCTTCCCTGATGACCTGTCCGCTTTGGATGGCGACGAAGCCATTGTTGGGCAGGTTCTGATCCAATACGGCCACGGAAAAATCGGTGAGGGACCCATTGCCATCCTGAGAAATGGCATTGAGTAGACCCAATCCTGTGCCGGCAGATGTTCGGCCGGTGACCTTGGAGGCGTTCAGCAACTGCTCCCCAGCACCGACACGCCTGCTGTAGAAATTCCTTGTCTTATTGAACAGCTCCGTTCCCTCAGTGAAGAATTGACGGTTCTCGTTGAAGCGCACCTCATAGGGGCTCAAGTTGAGTACAAGGTTGTCGGCGACGACTTGGCCGAAGTCCGGAACCAAGGTCATGTCCAAGGTGAAGGCTTCACCCATTCCCACTTTCAGGTCCAGGCCTCCATTGACGGCCACATTGGTCGCGCCATCTTCGGCATTGACGTAGGTGCTCGCATACGGATACAAGCTAAAACGGGGTGGAGGCGTAATGCCGCGGATGCCGCTCAAAAGCCCCCCTTGGTTCATCAAGCCTTCCTGATTCGGATCCATGGCGCGCCAGACATAATCGGAGCGGTAGCGGCGGATGTAGCGGTAGAAATTCATGCCCCATTGCTGCTCGGCGTCTCCCTTGTCGGCAAAGCGAAAGACGGACCAGGGCAGAGCGAACTCGGCGGTCCACCCGTTCTCATCAATGCGGCATTCAGACTGCCAAACAGCGTTCCAACTGCCATCCGAACCATCGGTCGTGAGCAATTCATCGGATTGGACGCCGTCCGGGGTGACCGAGAAGCGCACCCCGTTTACACCATCGTCAAAACAATTGAACCAAATACCAAATACATCGGTGTTGCCTCCGCCATCGCGTTGGACGAGTTGATGCAGGATGCTGTCAGGTGCGGTGTCCCACATGCGCGCTCCGATGTACAGCGCACGGTCATCAAAAGCGAAGCGCACTTCAGTGCGCTGGCGGGGGTTGGCAAAAGGAACGGGTTTGAATTCGTGGAGATCTGTCTCTGGGACAATGGATTGCCAGGCGTCTTCGTTGAGGTCTCCATCGATGAAGATGGACTGTTCTGAAACGCGGACGGCGTCAGCCACGGGTTTGCGTGGCAGGTGGGTAGGCCATTCTTGGGCTGAGGCGTTGTCCCCAAAAGTGCCGAAAGCCAATACGACGATGGCCAGAGTAGACGGAAGTAAGGACGAAGCCGACAGCTGCATGAAGCTGCAAAATTACAACCTGCTAGGAGGCATTGGTGAGGTCATTTGTAGACGCCTTGTCGATCCAAGGCCCTTCGATAACGCCGCGCATTGCGCTCGTGTTCTTTGTTCGTTTTTGCAAAAGCATGATATCCGCTGAAGTCTTCTCGAGCGCACATGAAAATGTAGCCGTGTTCCTCAGCGTTGAGCACAGCTTCGAGATAGGCGGGCTCAGGATAATTGATGGGCCCAGGTGGAAGTCCTGGGTACTTGTATGTGTTGTAAGGGCTGTCCACTTCCCGGTGGACGTTCAGCACCCGCCGAATGGAAAAGTCACCCAGCGCATAAATCAGGGTGGGATCCGCTTGAAGGCGCATGCCACGGCGCAGCCGGTTGAGGTACAACCCCGCTACCGTAGGGGCTTCGTCCAAACGGGAGGTTTCAGATTTGACGATGGAGGCCAAGATGCCGGCTTCTTCTGGCGTTAGCCCCTTGGCTTCTGCTTGAGCGCGCCGCTCCAAAGACCACCATTTTTTCCACTCCTTCACCATGCGGTCCACTAGGTCTGTAGCAGACATGTCGTACCAGACTTCATAGGTGTTGGGGATAAAGCGCGTTCTGAAGCCCTCCACGTCTGTGCCATTGCGCGCGGCGGTCAGAGGGTCGGTCATGGCGGCGAGAATGGCGGCTTGTTCAAGTGCCATTTGATCGGATATGGATTCGGCCACCTCTTCCGGAAGGCGAGTAGCGTTGAAGCGGACCCGAACGGCCTCTCTCGCCCCCGAGCGCAACAGCCTGGCCAGCCCACGGTTGTCCAAGCCCTCCGGAATCATGTAGCGACCAGGGCGGAGTCCTCCGTTGTGGTCCCATCCCCTCCAACTCAAATACCGCTGAAAGGAACTTGCATCGCGGATACGGCCGTCATCGAACAGCTGCTGAATGGTGCTGTCAGTGGAGGATTTTGATTTCAAGACAAACCGGCCATCGGCCGCCAATGAATTCGGCCGGAATGCCGTATTCCACCCCCAAATACCCGCCGCCGCCGCAATGAGGCACACTGCGGCAAAAGCCCGAAGCATCCATGGTCCGCGGCCCTTCATGTGTCTTGCGGGATAAAGTTGCGTTGGAACAGCACGGCGTCGTGCCATCCTTCTTGGGTGCGGGTCCAGTCCTTGAAACGGCCAATCTCTTCAAATCCCCCAGATCCAAAGAGTTGAAGGCTGGCCCCATTGTGGGCGTGCACTTGGGCGTGGAGTCCCCTCAAGAGCAGCACGGCTTCGGCGTGCGCGACCGCAATGGCCAGGGCGCGGCCGGCTGATCCCTTTCCCCGGTGTGCGGGGTCGATCAGGATGCCAATGCCTGAGCGCTGATGGAGGGCGGAGAACTCATAGAGGTCAACGGCCCCTATGGGCTTGCCCCGTTCTTCAATGACCCACCTCAGCTGCCCTGCGGTATAGACATCCTGGTGGCCATGGCACAGCGCTTCCAAAGCGGCACGGGAGTATGGCGCGAGGGTTCCACTGACTTGCCAATGTTCGGGTGCGTTTTCCCAACGCATCATCCAATCGACATCCTCTGGCTCCAAGGTGCGGAGTCGGGTAGGACCATTGCGGAGCAAATCTTGGGAAAGGGCCATAGCGGTGAAAATACTTGGACAATCCGGTTTTGGACAATGTTGGACGCCGTTCATCGGTGTATTTTCGCTCAATGAGCATTTCTCAGTTGTTTACACGCCTTGTAGCCTTCGCTGTTGTGGCCACCTTGGCAGCTGGTTGCACCATCAACAGGAACATCATGTTCCGCACGCCTTCGGACTTTGTTTTTGATGCGTATAATCCCATTTCCGATGTGAACTACCGCATCGCACCCAATGATTTGCTGCGCTTCCAATTGTTTTCCAATCAGGGGGAGCGGTTACTGTCCGTGACAGCGGGAGCGAGGGCCGGAAGCGCCGGGGGCAACAATGGTGGTGGAAACCAGCAGCAATTGTTGGCAGGTAACTCAAGTTTCATTTATGAGGTGCGGCCTGATGGAACGGTAGAATTGCCCGAATTGGGGGCGGTAAAATTGGCCGGGCTCAACATCGACGAGGCCGAGACTTTTTTGGAAAAAGAGTTCAACAAGTACTACGTTGCTCCATTGGCCCTTTTGGAAGTGACCAACCAGCGGGTGTTGGTCTTCCCTGGAGAGGCAGGCGTTGCGTCGGTGGTGCCATTGGTCAACCCCAATACGAGCCTGTTGGAGGTGCTGGCGCTGAGCGGAGGCATCCGTGCCCGTGGCGATGCCCGCAATGTCAAGTTGATCCGCCGCAGTGCGGAAGGACAGGCCATCTACCAACTGGACCTCTCCACCATTGAGGGGATTAAGTTCGCCAACACTACCGTGCAGGCAGGAGACATCATCTATGTGGAGCCGCTCCCTCAATACGCCCAGGAAGTGCTGGCAGACATCGGACCTGTTTTGAGCCTGATCACCACGGTGAGCAGTTTTATAGCGTTGATCTCTGTGCTGAACGGCAACTAAACGACATGGCACATCCATTGGAATTGCAGCGCGGCCCCATTGATGGTCCATTGATGGTCCGTCCAAGGCGGTTTGGAGACGACCGGGGCCATTTTTCGGAGACCTGGCGACAGGCGCATTTCGAGGAGGCCATCGGAAGTCAGGTCCAGTTCGTTCAGGACAACGAGTCGGTTTCAGGTACGGGAGTTTTGCGGGGTCTGCATTTTCAAGTCCCCGACCGCGCCCAAGGCAAGCTCGTGCGTGTGGCCCGAGGAGCGGCCCTTGATGTGGCCGTTGATTTACGCAAGGGCTCTCCGACCTATGGCCAGCACCAAACAGCGCTGCTCAGTGAAGAGAACCGCTGGCAGTTCTGGATTCCCGAGGGTTTTGCCCACGGTTTCTTGACCTTGGAGCCCAATACCGTGTTCTGTTACAAGTGCACCGAGGTGTACAGCCCAAATCACGAGGGTTCGCTGTTGTGGAACGATCCTGACCTCAACATTGACTGGGGAACCACGGCGCCGCTACTTTCAGAAAAAGACGTGAAGGCACCGTCTTTTGCTGATTTCCAGTCACCCTTTTCTTGAAGGCCATGAATCCTTGGAAACCGATTTTTTTTGGCGGCTTGGCGGTCGCATCATTGGCTGTGGCCTTATTCACCAATTCTGAGACGGTACATCCATCAAGTCCCGAAATGGCCGGCGCAGGCCATCACCCCCAGCAGGTAAGTCCACCCCCCATTCTAGAAGAACTTCAATTTGCGGGCGCCCCTTTGCCGCTGGAACGTGTGGGGGTCAGGGAGCGCATGGAAAAGGAGCTGCTGATTGGAACCTTTCGCCACAGCAGCAGTTTGCTAACGCTCAAACGATCAGGCAGGTGGTTTCCCGTGATCGAGCCCATCTTGATCGATTCGGGGATTCCGGTTGATTTTAAATACTTGAGTGTGATTGAATCAGGACTTGCCAATGCCGTCTCCCCGTCGGACGCACGGGGGTTCTGGCAGTTCATGAAGCCCGCAGCAGAGGAGTTTGGATTGAGGGTGGACCGCGATGTGGACGAACGTTATCACGTTGTAAAAGCCACCCGCGCGGCATGCGCATACCTCAACAAGGCCCACCGCCGATATGGGGACTGGGTCTTGGCTGCCGCCAGCTACAACATGGGCATGTCGGGGCTGTCCCGCCGCATGGACGAGCAAGGCGGGGCGGCTTATTGGGACCTCATGCTGAACGATGAAACGGCCCGCTATGTGTATCGCCTGTATGCCACCAAACAAGTCATGGAGGATCCAGAGGCCCACGGTTTTGTTCTCCAAGCCGAAGACTGGTACGCTCCATTGGAAACGAGGGACACGGTGCTGGTGGATTCAGTCGACGACTTGTCGGCGTTGGCGCAGCGGATGGGGGTCAGCTACAATGCGCTCAAAACACTGAACCCTTGGCTGAGGTCGCGCAAGTTGCCCATCGACGATGACCAGTATTATGTGCTGCGTTTGCCGTTGCGGTGAATCTTAAACGCCACCTGGCGCACATGCTGAACGGTGCGGCCTTCGGCTTCGAAGGTGGCTGTCATGGCCCTGCCTGAATCACTTTGTAATGCCGCTGAAACCGGATTCACCCGGCCGAGCGGTACGCCGCACTCCAGGGCTTGCGCCAAAATGAAGTCGGCCGAATGTTCCAAAAAGGCAGGTGCCATCAACTGGGCCAAAACTGAACGGTGTTGCACCCTCTCAGGGTTGGAAGAGAACCGCTTGTCTTTCCCCCACTCAGGACGGTGTAGCAAGTCGCACAGGGCCTGAAATTGAGGGTCATTCCCCACAGCCGTCACAATTTGACCGCCACAGCGGCACCAAAATGTCTCGCCATAGGGTGCGATTTGAGGGTGCAATGCCCCCAAGGCAGCCGGTTCATGTCCGACCACGAGGTATTCAGTGGCCCGATTCGCCAGAGCACTCAAGCCCGATGCGTCCAGCCACACTTCAAGGTAGCTGCCCAGACCATCCCGTTCCCGCTGCCACAGGGCGAGCAAGGCGGCCGAGCGCATTTGGTGCGCAGCAAGCACGTCCATCAAGGCGACGGGCATTCTAAAATGGTCCCCGCCCGGTGCGCCATTCATCGCCATAAAGCCTGTTTCGGCTTGCACCACCATGTCGTATCCGGGCCGATTCGCATCGGATAAAAAGCCCTTGAGGTGCACATGGATGAGGTGGGGGTGGCGCAAGGCCAGGGCCTCCGGATCAAGTCCTAGGCGCACCAAACCGCTGGGTTTGAAATTCTGTAAGACGATGTCTGCATCGCTCAGCAACACATTCAATGCAGCCTGATCCCCATCCTTTTTGAGGTCGAGCATCCGGACTTCCTTTGGGCCATTGGCGGCCACGTAGTAGGCACTTGGCCCTTCGAGGGGCTCATCTGCCGAACGCCATTGTCGGGTGACATCGCCGCCAGTGGCCGGATTTTCCACTTTGATGACCTCAGCTCCGAGCTCTGCAAAAAAGCTTCCCGCAAGCGGCCCGGCCAATACCGAAGCCAATTCCACCACGCGCAATCCCTTGAGCGGACGGTCCATTCCTAATGGAGAAGAGGCATGGTCTTCCATGCCCACAAGTTAAGCCTCGGCCAATGCGGCTTTGTAGGTGTCAATGGCCCTTTGCCGTGCCATCTTGTGTTCGACAATGGGCGCCACATAGTAAGGGGTGTCCCATTCCGGTACCCAGCGCTTCACATAAATGCCCTTGGGGTCGAACTTCTTCATTTGACTTTCGGGGTTGAACACCCTGAAGTAGGGCGCAGCATCGCAACCACTTCCTGAAGCCCATTGCCAACCCCCAACGTTGGAAGCCAACTCGAAGTCGAGGAGTTTTTCGGCGAAATAGCGCTCTCCCCAGCGCCAGTCAATGAGCAGATGCTTGCACAAGAAGCTGGCCACGACCATGCGCACCCTGTTGTGCATAAAGCCCGTCGCGTTCAATTCGCGCATGCCTGCATCGACCATGGGGTAGCCTGTGCGGCCTTCGCACCAGGCTGCAAATCCTTCTTCGTCGTGCCTCCAAGGAATGCGGTCGTATTTGGACCTGAACGCATCACGGGCACTGTGTGGGAAGTGGTGGAGGATGGCCTGGTAAAATTCGCGCCAGATCAGCTCGGTCAACCATTTGTCGCTGTGCTTCATCCCGAATCGAGCGAGTGTACGGATCGATACCGTCCCAAACCTCAGGTGGAGGCTCATCCTGGTGGTGCCCTTTGCGGATGGGGTATCCCGCATCTCAGCGTAATCCTTCACCGTAATGGCCTTCAAGGGGTGGTCAAATGCGCCCCAGCCCTCAGGGTTGCCACTTTCGGTGTCAAATCCCATGCTCTCCAACGTAGGGATTTCATTGGAATCAATGCTGGCCCAGGAGCCTTCGGTCAAGGGGTCCACAGAGGTCAATGGTGAAGCGGGCATGGATGCCAGGACCTTGTGCCATTTCTTGCTGTATGGGGTGAATACAGTGTAGGGCGTGCCATCGTCTTTGAGCACGCTTTCTGGCGGCATGATGACATGGTCTTCGTGCAATTCAAAGGAAATCCCTTGGGACGCGCACCATGCTGCGACTTCTGCATCGCGTTGTACGGGGTAGGGGGCGTAATCGCGGTTTGCATAAACGGCGGCTACATGATGCCCTGCTTCCTGTAAATCAGATATGGTGGCTTGCAAGGCTTGCAGCGGTTGGCCATGGGCCGCAAGGAGTCCTCCACCCTGGGTCGCGTATTCGCTTTGAACAGATTTGAGCTGGTGATGTATGAAGCCAACCCTCCTGTCGAGCGAAGACAACCGGTTGAGAATGTGTTGGTC
>CAJQJX010000043.1 GCA_905478795.1 uncultured Flavobacteriales bacterium | reverse complement strand
ACGGCCACAGTAACGGTGGTTGACAACATCGACCCAACCATTGTCTCCACCAACATCACCAAGCAGCTCGATGCAACCGGAAATGCGACGCTCACTTTATCGGAAGTGGCCTCGATCACCGACAACTGCACAGTGGCATCTTCGAGCATCGACATTGAGTCTTTGGATTGCAGTGATGTTGGAGAGGTGACGGTGACCATCACGGCGGCTGATCAGAGCGGCAACACCAGCTCTGCGACTGCGACTGTAACGGTGGAAGACAACGTGGCTCCCACGTTGGTCCTCGCCGACGCGGTGCTGTACCTCGATGAAGAAGGCTCCGCTTCCATCATGGCTTCTGATTTGGACAATGGCAGCAGCGACGCTTGTGGCATCGCTGGATTTAGCTTTGGCGCTGCAGGAGCGGATGGCCCAGACATGACCTACGGTTGTGACGATACCGGGGTCAACACCATGACTGTGCAGGTAGAAGATGTCAATGGTAACGCAACCAGTGGAACAGTCAATGTGACGGTATTGGACACCTTGGCTCCTGTGGTCAACATCTTTGACTTGGAGGGCTACACCTTGTACGCGGGCGAAAGCTGCGTGAACATGGTGGACTTGTTCGCAGCAGGGTCGCCTTGGTATGAGGCTACAGACAACTGTACGTTCGATGTGGAAATCCTCTATGACGAGATCAACGAGACGGGCATCGTGGGATGCCGTGAATTCGATCGCCGCTGGATTATCCAGGCCGTAGACGCTTCCGGAAACATGGGCAGCGATACAACGTTGCAGCACATCATTGTGATCGATACAACGGCGCCAACGGTCTTCCTTGATGGCGTTCCTGCCGACGTATCCATCGATCTCGATGCCAACTGTAACGGTGAAATGCCCGCTGCTGCTGCCGTCACGGCAAGTGCCACGGACAACTGCACCAATGCGCCTTCTGTGGGTGTTGTGAGCTACATGGACAGTGCTCCAGCTTACCTCTGTGGTGATGCGGGCAGCTATACCATCGTCAGAACTTACATGGCTTCAGCTACGGATGATTGTGGCAACTCTGGCATGGCCAGTGCGACACAAACGGTGACGTTCAATGATGTCACTGCGCCGCAGATCACGGACAGTGAAGGCATTATGAATGGCGACGCACTCACGCAATCCGAGCAAACTGGCTTGTTTGACTTCATCTACATCCCGTCATCTGCAGATTTGGAAGTGGTTGACGCGTGCAGCGATGCCTCCTATGAGGTGGTTGAGAGTTTCAGTGGATATGTGCCTACCATGACCGTCGGCAACTATTGTTCAGCAGCAACACCCGCAGCCTTCCTCAACGGAGACGCTTGCAACGGAGATGCTCCCGCAGCCTTGGTGTTGGAGGGTGCACCATTTAATGGTGAGTCCTTCACCATCGTGCCGGGTGGAATCAACCTCGTTGAGGGCTTCTACGACGAGACCTTCAGCTTGGAAGTGGAGGTTCAGAACGCAGATGGTACAGGCGGCTTTATCTGGAATGCGGACTACAACGAGGCGCACAATTGGGCGCAGTGGTCAGCCATGGGACGCGGGTACAAAAAGGACTGCGCCCAAGTTTACTCTGGTCAAACCATCTGGGATACCTGGGATTACTTCGTCATGCAGACAGGAGGCATGATCGGTACCGGTATATATGCAGGTACAGAATTGAGCTTGACCCACCAGCCTACGAACTACTATTACGGCATGCAGGTCGGCCTCGGTGCGAACAACCAGAACGCGAACTACGGTGCCAGCGCATGGTTCTACTGGAGCGGTCAACTTGTATTGAACGGCACCTCACAAGGGTACCTCGGTTCAAGTGGCGACATCATGCTCGACTTGGATTGTACCATGCCGTGGTCTGCGTCGTATGACTATACCATCAGCGATGCCTGTGGCAACACCACCACCTTCGGTTACTCTGTGATCAATGCAGCACTGCAACCCGATGGAGGGAATGTCAGTGGCGATGGTTCCGGACATCAGCCGTTTGATGTGTCAGTGGGTGGGGACCTCAAAGAGCCCATTCGCGTGACGGGTCTGCAGCCAAACCCGACCAACAATGTCAGTCAGCTCGGCTTTGTCGTCACCAACAACATGCGCTTGCGTGTCGACCTTTATGACATGGCCGGACAGCTTGTGCAAGAGTTGTTCGAAGGCAATGCGATGAACGATGTGGAGTACTTCATGACCGTGGATGCCGGAGGGCTCGATGCGGGGATGTACCAAATCCGCATTTCTTCAAACAGCTACATGGCCGTCAAGAAGTTGCTGGTGACCCAGTAATACAAAGCGGTTCTGAATCTATTGGAAGCCGACCCACTCAGGGTCGGCTTCCTGCTTTTAAGGCGTTTATCTTCGCCACCGATTCTCTGGCTTTAACACAACACTTTAGCATGCCCAGCATCTCGACCAAGGGTCAGTCTATGCCTGACAGCCCCATTCGAAAGCTTGCCCCTTTCGCAATAGCCGCAAAAGCAGCGGGACGCAAGGTGCTCCACCTCAACATCGGCCAGCCCGACATTCAAACCCCTAACGTTGCCCTTGACGCCGTGCGCCAGATGGACCGCACCGTGATCGAGTACAGTCCCAGTGATGGCTTCGCAACCTATCGGGAGGGTTTGGCTGGATACTATGGTTCGGTGGGGGTGGATGTGAGCCCCGAACAGATCCTGGTCACGACAGGAGGCAGCGAGGCATTGATTTTTGCTTTTCAGGCCTGCTTGGAGCCTGGTGATGAGGTGATCATCCCCGAGCCGTTTTACGCCAATTATTTGGGGTTTGCCGAGTCTGCAGGGGTGAAGGTCGTTCCCGTGACTTCTTTTATTGAAGATGGATTTGCCCTGCCACCGGTAGCAGAAATCGCGGCCAAGGTGACCGATAAGACAAAGGCCATTCTGATTTGCAATCCAGGCAATCCAACGGGCTACGTATATACCGACACCGAGCTCCATGCCATCCGCTCCTTGGTGTTGGAAAACGACTTGTATTTGTTCGCCGATGAGGTGTACCGAGAGTTTTGTTACGGTGACATTCCCCCACGCAGCGTGCTGTCTTTGGAGGGGATGGACGACCATGTTGTGCTCATGGACTCCGTTTCGAAGCGCTACAGCATGTGTGGGGCAAGGGTAGGGGCCTTGGTGACCCGCAATGATGCTGTTCGACAAGCTTGTATGCGCTTTGCGATGGCCCGTTTGTCTCCCCCTACGTTGGGACAAATCGCAGGAGAAGCTGCACTCAAAACACCCCGATCCTATTTCGAGGAGGTGAAGGCGGCCTACGTGGGGCGGCGTGATGTCCTGATCGAGGGGCTTCAGGCCATTCCAGGCGTCACCGTGTCCAATCCTGGAGGCGCATTTTATGCCATGGCGAAGCTGCCCATTGATTCAAGCGATGCGTTTTGCCAGTGGGTTCTGTCCGATTTCCATCTCAATGGAGAAACTGTGATGCTGGCTCCAGCGACTGGTTTTTATGCCACGCCAGGTGCTGGGCTCGACGAAGTGCGCATCGCCTATGTCTTGGAAGAAAACACCATCCGACGGGCCGTTGCTGTCATCGCGGCAGCGCTCCAGGCCTACCCAGGTCGTTCTTAACTTTTACCCATGATTCAGCTTGTGATGCGCCCTCTGGCTTTGCTCATTTTTTTTGGTTGTGCAGTGTTCTCCCTGCGTGCAGATACGACCACGGTTCAGACCTACACGTATGAGGCCCAGAACAATCCGGAGACGGCCTATGACAGCCCAGGGCGACGCTGGTTTAGTTTTCCGCCATCAGACAATGGGGCAGTCTATGGCAAGGTGCTGATGGAATACTCCCTCAAGTGCTTTGAAGACGGAACAGCAGGCAACCTGGGGTATGCCTGTGGAGAATGGGACTACCTCTCCTATACCTACCTCTTTGACCATACAGGCTTGCTGGACAGTGCGGCCCTACAGCATCCTTTGAGGCTGCTGGCCGACGCGCCATTTGACACAACCAACATCGTTCCATACGTGGAAGGCGTGCAGGACTCCGTATGGCTTCCGGCGGCGCAGTACATCGTAGACATGGTGTTGTCGGAGACCGTCGTGCAGCCTGGTTCAGTCGTCTACACGGCTCCGCTTTTTGAGCCCGCCACCGGAAAGCGCGCCCAGTTTCTCTGGACGGCCGAGGAGCTTGCTCCGCTGCAAGCCGGCAGCATTGATCGTCTGTTCCTTCCCGTCCAAGGTGCTCCTGCGGCTCGGAGAATGGACCTCAAATGGGGCTTGACGACAGATTCCGCATTGACCGGGTTCAAAGACCTTCCGCATACAGCGTATCAGTATGGCCTTTCCCCCTGGCAGTTTGGCGACAGTCTGTCCATCCGTTTGTCGCCTCCCATTGAATGGGACGGCGAGAGCAACCTCGTGCTCGAATTCGCCATGGACGATGTCACGTCTCAAACGGACGGCAACGAAGACGGTTGGGTTCCTGTCACCGGCATGGCGGGGGGCGCATGGACCACAGGCGGTCACGACGGTGAGGTGGACTTCACTGCGCCAGATCGCGTGGAGGTTGATGTGGCGGATCTTGAAGGTCTGTCTTCCGAGATCACCATTGAGTGCTGGGTGTACGGTGATCCGGCCAGCCAGCCCGAGAACGGCACCCTGCTAGAGGGCGTCAATGCATCTGGACAGCGCGTGGTCAATGTGCACCTTCCATGGAGCAATGGCCGGGTATATTGGGATTGTGGGTTTGACGGAGGCTATGACCGCATTGATCAACAGGCCCAGACCGAAGACTATGAGGGCCGTTGGAATCACTGGGCATTCGTCAAAAATGCCGACACCGGAATCATGGAGATGTACCTCAATGGAGCCCTCTTTCATTCGGGTTCTGGAAAGGACAATCCCATTGAGGGCATCGTGAAGATGAACTTGGGGGCGTCGGCCAATGGCAACAACCGTTACAATGGCAGGGTCGAT
Organism: uncultured Flavobacteriales bacterium; assembly: GCA_905478795.1. Classification (GTDB taxonomy): domain Bacteria; phylum Bacteroidota; class Bacteroidia; order Flavobacteriales_D; family Sanyastnellaceae; genus UBA8752. The sequence continues at coordinate 15,868 of CAJQJX010000043.1, read as the reverse complement.
GATTTCCGGGTTTGGTCACAGGCCCTTGACGGTGAAACCATCGCCTCTTGGATGAACCGCCAACCGACCGCTTGGCACCCCCAATACGACGCCCTCTTGGTAGACTACCGCTTTGACGGCGCCAACGGGACGGAAGAGGAGAACCACAGCCCCAATGGAGGTCCTGGTTTCCACCATGGTTCAACCCTGCGCAGGGCCACGCCCGCACGGGAGCAAGCCAAAGGGCTCGGCGGAGACTTCAGACCTTACATCGGGTTTGGTCGCGGAGAATATCTGGAGCTGGTGGCGGATGGTTCCATCTTGGATTTGCAGCCGGTCGCGCCCATGAGCTTGTCGACATGGGAGGTCCAGGGCAATGGGGTGGCCATGACGGACTTGACCTACCACTATGCTCCTGGTGAGACGGTAGGGGTGCCCTTGTTTGGTGATACGGTGACTTACCCGGTTCCCGGCGAGGTAACCGAGGTCATCAATGACACCTTGGATTACTTCGGCGTGCCGTTCGACGTGATTGATCGCTATGAACTGTACCGCTACATCACCCCTTACGGGATTGGCTTGGATTTGGGCGATGACGGTTGGACATGGTGGTATGACGTGACCGACTACTTGCCCCTTTTGCGAGACAGCGTGGAATTGCAGGCAGGCAACTGGCAAGAGCTGCTGGACCTCAAGTTTCACTTTATCGAAGGGGAGCCCGCCCGCGACGTCTTGGATGTCGAGGCTTTCTGGAAGGGCCAATATGGCCTCTCCACCTTTGATCAGAATGTCGTGGGTTATGAATACGAACCGGCAGCCGGAGAGGAAATGTGGCGGTTAAAGACACGCGCTTCCGGACACGGATTTGGATCGGGAAACAACTGTGCGGAGTTCTGCTACAACATCCACAAGGTCAAGGTCGACGGCGAAGAGTTGTGGTCATGGCAAATCATGCGTGAGTGTGGAGACAACGCCTTGTTTCCGCAGGGTGGTACGTGGATTTACGACCGGGCCGGCTGGTGTCCAGGGGCGCCAGTAGACACCCGAGATATGGAGCTGACGCCCCATGTGGCGGGAGACGGTCCTTTCACGGTGGACTATGATGTGGACTATGATCCCGACGGCAATTATCGTTTCGAAGGCCAGGTCATCGCCTACGGTCCAGCCAACCACAGCTTGGACGCCGAGCTCGTCGAGGTATTGGCCCCCAGCGGTACCAAATTGGCATCGCGCACCAACCCCATTTGCGACCGCCCCAAAGTGGTGTTGCGCAACAGTGGAAGCACCCCCTTAACTTCTTGCACCATCACCTTTGGTTTGCCCGACAACCTGCAGTCCTACACTTGGACAGGGGAGCTCTCCTTCTTGGAAGAAGAGGTGGTAGAACTCGTCGCCCTGGACGCTTCAATGTGGGACGGAGACGATGAAGAAGACCTTGCCTTCGTGGCCCGGGTATCTGCACCCAATGGCGGTACCGATGAGGTCGCATGGAATGACGAAGTGCACAGCACATTCCGCCGTCCTCCCACTTACACCTACCTGGAAGATCCGGGCGACGAGGACGACAACCGCTTGATCATCTTCATTCGCACCAACAGTACGCCTTGGGAGAACAGCGCCAAGCTGACCCACCAAGACGGCACGGTGTATTTCGAACGGAGTTATCCCGAGGCCAACACCCAATACCGCGACACCATCTACTTGAACCAAGGGTGCTACACCTTTGAATTCCAAGATTCCGATGACGACGGCATCAGCTTTTGGGCCAACGATGATGGCAGTGGTTTTGTGCGTTTGCGAAAGGTGGGGGGCAACTGGGTCACATTCGAACCGGATTTTGGCAAGTCCATTGTACACCGCTTTCATTTTGAGACCAACCTGGTGAACAGCGTGGCCCCATCTCCAGAGGTGTCATCATCATTTAAGGTGTTTCCAAACCCCACGAGCCAAGACATCTCGTTTACCCTCGAGGGTTGGCAAGGGCGTTTCGATTGGCAGTTGCAGGATGCCGCGGGGCGCGTGGTTCAGTCGGGCAGTGGTCTGGCCTATGAGGACGCCGCCGTTCAAGGGCGCATTCCTGTGCAGGAGGTTCCACCGGGGGTTCACATGCTCACGATCATACAGCCCGGTAGACTGGTGCGTGAGCGGGTGGTCATTTTTTGATGATGAAGGGTCAAAATTGCGCTGACCGGACCTAAAAAACCACTTTTCAACACGACACCCCCTATTTGGAGGGGGTGTTGGTGAGAAATTTGACATGAATTTGCTGCCGACCCCTGTTTTTGAGGGGGTGGTTGCGTAATTTTGTGCGCTCAGACACAAAACACATGTCAACCTTCCGCATTACTGCCATCGAGGACGTCCTCGAAAGGTCTCCGAAGTCGGTCAACCCGCCTTCCAACAAAATTTCCGAGTACTACGGCGATTTGGCCTTCACGCTCAGCGCCATGCGCGAGTACCTCACAGAGGAAGCCTACGATCACGTGGTCTCCGCTATGGTAGATGGCACCCGCATCGACCGGAAAATTGCAGACCAAGTCGCCAGCGCTTTGAAAGAGTGGGCCATGGCACGCAATGCGACCCACTACACCCACTGGTTCCAGCCTTTGACGGGAAGCACGGCGGAAAAGCACGATAGCTTTATCCAGCCCGATGGGCGTGGTGGTGCCATCGAGCGCTTTGACGGCAGCTTGCTTGTCCAACAAGAGCCCGACGCTTCGAGCTTTCCAAACGGCGGCATCCGTTCGACTTTCGAAGCCCGTGGATATACGCTCTGGGATCCCAGTAGCCCTCCGTTTTTGATCGGTGAGACCTTGTGCATCCCCACAATTTTCATCGCATATACCGGTCAGTCCCTTGACAACAAGGCGCCTTTGCTCAAGGCCCTCACGGCAGTAGACAAGGCCGCTTCTGAAGTGTGTCAGTATTTCGATAAGAACGTCACCAAGGTGGTCGCGACCCTCGGGTGGGAGCAGGAGTATTTCTTGGTGGACAAGGCGTTGTACAATGCACGTCCCGACTTGAGTCAAACAGGCCGTGCATTGCTTGGCGCTGCACCGGCCAAAGGACAGCAGTTGGACGACAACTACTTCGGCAGCATTCCTCCCCGTGTGATGGCCTTCATGCAGGAGTTTGAGTGTGAGGCCCACAAGTTGGGAATACCGGTGACTACCCGTCACAACGAGGTGGCTCCTAACCAGTTTGAGGTGGCGCCTGTATTCGAAGAGGCCAACCTTGCCAACGACCACAACTTGTTGTTGATGGACCTGTTGGAGCGCGTGGCCTTGCGCCATGACTTCCGCTGCCTGATGCACGAGAAGCCCTTTGCCGGATTGAATGGTTCTGGAAAGCACAACAACTGGTCATTGGGCACCAATACCGGGGTCAATCTTTTGAAGCCGGGAACGAATCCAAAAACCAACCTGCGATTCCTCACCTTCTTCGTGAACACCATCGCAGCGATTCATCGCCACGCTGATGTGTTGCGCGCAGCGATTGCCAGCGCTGGAAACGACCACCGCTTGGGCGCCAATGAGGCCCCTCCAGCCATTATCAGCGCTTTCATCGGGTCCAAGTTGACCGAGTTGCTCGATGCGGTTGAAAAGAACGTGAGCGCCGGCAAAATGAGTCCTGACGAGAAGACGGCGGTCAAGTTGGAGATTGGACGCATCCCAGAGGTGCTGCTCGACAATACAGACCGGAACAGGACTTCGCCCTTTGCTTTCACGGGGAATAAGTTCGAATTCCGCGCTGTCGGAAGTACAGCAAATTGTGCGGTTCCCATGACTGTGCTCAACACCATTGTTGCCGAGCAGTTGAATTTGTTCAAGGCATCCGTTGACCAGCGCATTGCCAAAGGCGACAAGAAAGACGAGGCCTTGCTGAAGGAGATTCAATCCCTGATCAAGCAGAGCAAGTCCATTCGTTTCGAAGGAAACGGCTACGGCCAAGAATGGGTAGAAGAAGCGGCCAAGAGGGGCCTGTCCAACCTGCTGGATACGCCGAGCGCATTGGCTGTTTGGGACCGCAAGGAGGTCGTCGACCTGTTTGAGTCCATGGGTGTCCTCTCTGCAGAGGAGGTGGCAGCCCGCACCGAGGTAGAGCTTGAGAACTACACCATGAAGCTGCAGATCGAGGCCCGTGTCTTGGGTGATATGGTCACGAATCAGGTGTTGCCAGCTGTGATGGACTACCAAGGTGACTTGCTCGCCAACATTCAAGGATTTATGGATGTGTATGGCGAATCGGAGTCCGAAAACATGACCCGCGCCCAAAGGGGCATCCTCGAAGAGTTGTCAGCCGGTTTGTCGGTGACATACGACGCCTTGGAGTCGCTGCGCACGGAGCGTTGCAAAGTCAATGATATCGAGGATTTGCACAGCAAAGCCGAGGGTTATGCCACCATTGTGCGGCCATTGATGGATGAGGTTCGCGTCCAGGTGGACCAGTTGGAAAAGTTGACAGAGGACAGCCGCTGGCCTTTCCCAAAGCTCCGCGAATTGCTGTTTACACGTTGATTCAACAATGATTTATAAAGAAGGCCTCGGTTTCGTTCACGCGAAGTTCCGGGGCCTTCTTACATTCGCCCGTAAACCTATTTGGGAATGCTGAACCTGCTCTCCGGGCCTACTTATGCCCTGCGCCCCGCGCTCACTCTTGTTTTTGCGCTCTTTGCCCTGCAAAGTGTTGCTCAAAATGACGTCACCGCCGATGCCGATGCGGCCTTCGATCGCGGCGGATATTTCGAAGCTGCGAAAGATTACCAAGCTTCTTACGCCAAGCTGAAGGGCGACCTTGACGAAAAAGGCCGCGTTTGTTATCGGATTGGTGAGTGCTACCGTTTGGCCCGTGCGTTGCCGGCTTCAGAGGAGTGGTACAAGCGCGCCATCGACCTCAAGTGGGCCGACGACAACCCCGATGTGTTCAAGCACTACGGTATGGTGTTTATGGGGCAAGGAGAATTCGACGATGCCATCGAGCAATTCGAGAAGTACAAGTCGGCCGGTGGAGACGCCGCTCTGGCCAGTACGATGATCGAGTCTTGCAACTCGGCTGCCGAAAGCCTTATTGTCAATGACAGCCGATTTGTGGTGGAGCCGCTCGTGATGGTGAACTCTCCGAGTTTTGATTTTGCCATGGCCTTCGCAGACAAGCGTGGCGAAGAGGTGATTTTTGCCTCCAGCCGGAGCAGCGCTGCAGGCAGCGGTGAAGACCCCATTACGGGAGAAAGCTACATGGACTTGTTCATGGCCGAAGTGGACCGAAAAGGCAAGTGGAGCATTCCAGAGCCGCTCGGCAACACCATCAACAGCCCAAGTAATGAAGGCGGCGTCACCTTGGATTCCAAGTTCAAGACCCTGTATTTCACCCGTTGTTTGATTGAAAAGGACAACAACTACCCCTGTGACATCTACGTAGCACAACGCACAGGTTCCAGGTGGGGATCAGCCGAAGAGCTGCCAGTGGTGGACCGCATGACCAACGACAGTTCTCAAGTTGGACAACCGACGATGAGCCCAGACGACATGTACCTCGTTTTTGTGAGTGACATGCCCGGCGGTCAAGGTGGCCGAGACCTGTGGTACATGAAGTTCAATGAAGCATCAGAAGAATGGGGTGCTGCACAAAATATGGGGGCTGGCATCAATTCATCTTCCGATGAGTATTTCCCACACATTCGGAAGAACGGCGACCTTTACTTTGCTTCAGACCGACCCGGCGGAATGGGAGGCCTCGATGTATTGAAGGCAGTTTGGAAAGGTGATGGCATGACCTTCGAAACCCCCGAGTTTATGGAATACCCCATCAACACGGCCAGCGATGACTTTGCATTGGTCTACCATCCAAAGGAAGAGAAGGGGTACCTCTCCTCTGACCGTCCCGAGAGCAAGGGAAAGGATGACATCTTCTCCTTCGCCATGCCACCGCTCGAATTCGATTACGTCGCTTACGTGTACGATTACGACACGGGAATGCCCATCGAAGGCGCTTCTGTGACGGTCACCGGAAGCGAAGGTGAGAGCGTCTCCACAAACACCGATTCAGAAGGTGGTGCCGAAGAAGGCGGATGGAGCATTGGCGCAGAAAGCACCTACTCCGTGGACATCTCCAAGGAGGGGTACATCAGCGCTGGAGACCAATTCAGCACCTTGGGACTGTCCAAGTCAACCAACTTCATCAAGGAGTACTTGCTCCGTGAGGTGGTGACCAACGAGGATTACCCCATGCCATTGGTACAGTATGAATTTGCCAAGGCCGACTTGGTGGTGTCCGAAGCGGTCAATTCCAAGGACTCTTTGGACTATCTCGTTGATTTGCTCGAGCGGAACCCCACATTCGTGATTTCACTTGAAGCCCATACGGACACCCGTGGTGGCGATAAGGCGAACGATGAGCTGAGCCAGCGCAGGGCAGAGACCTGTGTTGACTACCTGGCCGAGCGCGGCATTGATCTTCAGCGGTTACAGCCGATTGGACGTGGTGAAAAGATGCCGCTGATCAGCGACGCTGAGATTGCAGCATTGGCGACAGAAGAGGAGCGCGAAGCAGCGCACCAGATGAACCGCCGCACTGTTTTCCGCATCACAAGCTTCGACTTCGTACCAAAGTGACGGACCCCGCGTTGGGAGAGGCTGTGCAAGATCGATATGCCAAACGCGGCGTTTCTTCCGGAAAGGAGGAGGTGCATGCGGCCATTGCAGGATTAGACAAAGGGCTATTTCCCAAGGCCTTTTGTAAAGTGGTGCCGGATGCGTTGACGGGGAGTGACGAACACTGCCTCGTGATGCACGCTGACGGTGCGGGCACCAAGAGTGCACTGGCTTGGATTTATTGGAAAGAAACGGGCGACCTGTCTGTTTGGAAGGGCATTGCGCAAGACGCCCTTGTCATGAACATTGATGACCTCCTTTGTGTGGGGGCGACAGGTCCCATTATGGTCAGTTCGACCATTGGTCGCAACAAAAGGCTGGTTCCTGGCGATGTGGTGTCGACCCTCATTCAGGGCACTGAGGCCTTAATGGCAGAGTGGCGCGGATGGGGTCTTGATGTGCGCGGCACAGGAGGAGAGACTGCGGATGTAGGAGATTTGGTGCGCACGGTCATTGTGGATTCGACAGTGGTGTGCCGCATGCGGCGCGAAGACGTCATTGACAATGCGCGAATCCAGCAAGGCGATGTGATCGTCGGTCTGGCCAGCCATGGACAGGCCCATTACGAAGAAGCTTGGAATGGCGGAACCGGAAGCAATGGATTGACCAGTGCGCGCCACGACCTATTCGGACCAGGGTGGCGCGAAAAGTACCCCGAGTGCTTTGACCCTGGGCTGCCCGATGACCTTGTGTATACAGGCCCCTTTGATGTGACAGATTCAGTGGAAGGCGTTCCAGTCGATGCCGGAAAGCTCGTCTTGTCTCCGACCAGGACCTATGCCCCTGTGATGGTCGACCTCTTCAAGGAAGGCCGCACACCGTTGCACGGTCTCGTGCACTGCAGTGGAGGCGGTCAGACCAAGGTCTTGCACTTCGCTTCCGAAGACCTGCACGTGGTCAAAGACAACCTCTTCCCAACGCCAGCGCTCTTTGGATTGATTCAGGAGCACAGTGGAACGGCTTGGAGGGAGATGTACCAGGTCTACAACATGGGGCACCGTATGGAGGTCTACACCACACCGGAGCACGCTCAAGTGGTCATGGACATCGCCAGCCGTCACGGGGTGGATGCCCGCATCGTGGGCCGCGTGGAGCAGCGCGTTCCCGATGGTCCCCGCTTGACCATTGCTGGCCCGGAGTCAACGGAGACCTACAGCTGATATGTTAGGACTGCTCGAGCAGTTGTCGACCTTGGAGGATCGATACCGAGAGCTTTCCCTTAAGGTCATCGATCCGTCTGTGATCGCCGATGCCGATGCCTACCGCTCGGCCATTCGAGATTTCAAGCAGTTAGAGCCCATTGTGGAGCAGGTCCAGCAATACAAGCAGTGGGCCGCTGCGCTAGAGGAGGCCCAGGCCGATCAAGACAGCGATGACGCAGAACTGCGCGAGATGGCAGCCGAGGAGGCCGCCCAACTCAAAAAGTCACTCGAAAAGCTCAGGAGGCAACTCCAAGAGGCGCTGGTCCCAGACGACCCCAGCGATGGTCGGGATTGCGTGATTGAGGTCCGTGCGGGTACCGGGGGAGATGAGGCGGCACTTTGGGCAGGCGATGTGTTTCGCATGTACCAGCGCTATGCAGAAGGCCATGGTTGGAAATTGGAGCTGATCAGCGCTCACCCGGGCACCGCGGGCGGCTTTAAAGAGATTGTGGCCCGGGTTTCCGGACAGGCTGTTTTTGGGCACCTTAAGTATGAAAGTGGCACCCATCGTGTGCAGCGTGTACCGGCAACGGAGTCTCAGGGACGCATTCACACCAGTGCCGCTACTGTGGCCATTCTGCCCGAGGCAGATGTGGTGGATTTCGAGTTGAACACCAAGGACGTGCGCAAGGATACCTTTCGCGCCAGTGGAGCAGGTGGCCAACACGTCAACAAAACGGAGAGCGCGGTAAGGTTGACGCACTTGCCGACTGGGGTAGTGGTCGAATGCCAAGATGGGCGTTCACAACATCAGAATTACGAGCAAGCGCTTACAGTGCTGCGCACCCGTTTATGGGAGGCTGCCGACCGCGAGCGCCGTGCGATAGAGGCGGCCGAGCGAAAGTCTCAGGTGGGAACAGGCGACCGTTCGGGGAAAATCCGCACCTACAACTATCCGCAGGGGAGGGTCACTGATCACCGCATTGGCTTGACAGTCCATGCACTTGAGCGTGTTTTGGCAGGAGATTTGGGAGACATTGTTCAGGCGCTGCGCAATGTGGAACGCACGGAACGCCTGAAACAGGCGGGTCTCTCAGTCGACAGCTGAACCCGCTGTCTTGCGCGATATCTTCGCCGTCCATGGAAGTACAACAGCTCGTCGATACCATCCGAGAAAAAGCGTCTTTTCTGTGTGTAGGCTTGGACCCAGATCCCGCCAGAATACCAGCGCATTTAGGCCAGGGGCCCGAGGCAGTTTTGAGGTTCAATAAGGCCATCATTGACGCCACGTCTGATCTCGCGGTCGCCTACAAGCCCAATGTGGCCTTTTACGAAGCCATGGGGGCCGACGGATGGGCCGTGTTGAGCGAAACCATGGCGGCCATCCCCGAGGGGTGCTTGCGCATTGCCGATGCAAAAAGAGGCGACATAGGAAATACGGCCACCCGCTATGCCCAAGCCGCTTTTGAGCAGTGGGGTGCGGATGCTGTGACTGTGGCTCCATACATGGGGCGAGACAGCGTCGAGCCCTTCTTGGCCTTCGAAGGCAAGTGGGCCATCTTGTTGGCAGCAACGTCCAATCCCGGTGCAGAAGATTTTGAGTTTCACGGGACAGAGCACGGTGAGCCCCTATGGCGAAGGGTTTTCGAAATCAGCCGAACGTACAAAGGGGCAGAACGCCTCATGTATGTGGTGGGAGCTACGCGTCCAGAATGGCTGGCGCAGTGCCGTGCAGCGGCTCCAGACCGCTTCCTTTTGGTGCCGGGAGTCGGTGCTCAAGGCGGGTCGTTGGAAGCTGTCTGTGAGGCAGGATGGGCAGAAGATTTGGCCGGCGGGTTGCTGGTCAATGTGGGGCGCAGTTTGCTCTATGCTTCCTCTGGGGAAGACTTTGCTGAGGCCGCGAGGAGCGAAGCTGTGAATATTCAGAAATCGATGGCGTCGGCTTTGGCTTCCAACAGCTAATTTCCCAAGGTGTATTACCGCTTCAAATCTTTCTCCCGTATTGCGCTCTCGCTCGTCGTAGTGGCTGCAGTCATTGTTGTGGGGAGCATAGGGTTTATGGTGTTGGAGGAGTACACCTTTATTGAGGCCTTCTATATGACCATGATCACGGTCAGCACAGTGGGCTTCCGTGAGGTACATGAACTCAGTCCAAATGGAATGGTGTTCACTTCAATGCTCATCATTTTCTCTATCGGTACATTCGCCTATACCATTTCCGCCATCACCACTTACTTCGTGGCGGGGGAATACCGTGACCTCTTCAAAGCCAGGAAATTGGAACGCACCATCGACAACCTCAAGGAACATGTCATCGTCTGCGGCTACGGTCGTGTGGGCGAGAAGGCTTACGCCGACCTGATATCAAAAGGATACACTGCGGTGATCGTCGAAAAAGACGAAGAGCTGGTCGGTCAATTGCGCGAGGGCTTAACCCCGCTCGTCATTGCGGGTGATGCCACGCGTGATGACCGTTTGATCGCCGCAGGTGTAGACCATGCAAGGGCGGTCATTTGTACGTTGCCCAGTGACGCCGACAACCTTTACACGGTACTTTCGGTGCGCGAGCATAACCCGGGCGCCGTTATCATTAGCCGTGCGTCACAGGCGGGTTCGCAAGCCAAATTGCGCCGCGCGGGAGCTGACAACGTGATCATGCCCGACACGGTAGGTGGAGCGCACATGGCCTCGTTGGTGGCGAACCCCGATGTCATGGATTTCATTGATCACATCCGAATCCAAGGCGAAGACGCCATCAATCTGGAAGAAGTGGACGTCAAAGACTTGCCCGAATCCTTCAGACTGCCCACCTTGGGAGAGGTTGATGCGCGCAACAGGATTGGCGTCAACGTCATTGGTGTAAAGACGTCAGAAGGAGAGTTTATTATCAATCCCGGTCCCGAGACCAAATTGGACAACGCCTGCAAGTTGTTCGTGCTCGGAACCGATCAGCAGCTGCGTTTGCTCAATAGATTGTTCGGTTTACAAACTCCCGAGTAGCATCACCTGTGATGCTTCATGGTGGGGACTATATTGCGCCCCATCGAACCCACGATTTCATGAAACGCCTCATTGCCGCCAGCCTTGCGCTGTGTGCCCCCTTTTTGTTCCCTTTCACAGCCTCTGCAGCTTCGATTGACGACTCGATCAACGAGGTCATGGGGCCGGTGACGGAGGCCATTACGTCCGTCATCTTTTGGACGGTTGACATCGCAGGCTTCACTGTACCGTTTGTCCTCATTTGGCTTTTTGTAGGCGCCCTCTTCTTCACGGTTTATTTCAAGTTCATCAATATCCGTGCATTCAAGCATGCCCTCGAGGTGGTGCAGGGCAAGTATGACGACCCCAACCACCAGGGGGAAGTTTCCCACTTTCAGGCACTAACAGCGGCATTGAGCGGCACAGTGGGGGTCGGTAACATCGCCGGTGTGGCGGTAGCGGTGTCTCTCGGAGGACCTGGCGCCACATTTTGGATGATCATCGCCGGTTTGTTTGGCATGAGCAGCAAGTTTGTGGAGTGCACGCTCGGCCTGAAGTACCGCCGTCAAAATGCGGACGGCTCAGTGTCGGGAGGTCCTATGTATTATCTCAGGGATGGCCTTGCTAAAAAGAACATGGGAGGCCTGGGTAAGGTGCTTGCGGCATTGTTTGCCGTGGCGTGCATCGGAGGCTCTTTTGGCGGAGGTAACATGGTGCAGATCAACCAAGCTACGCAGCAGCTCATTTCGGTCACGGGTGGAGAGACGAGCATGCTCTATGGTCAGGGTTGGATTTTCGGTGTGATCATGGCTGTCGTCGTGGGCATCGTCATTCTCGGTGGAATCAAGTCCATCGCCAAAGTGACAGACAAGATTGTCCCCTTTATGGTGGGCATTTACATTCTCGGAGCCTTGTGGGTGATTCTGACCAACCTGGGTGCAGTACCCACGGCATTTGGACGCATCATCTCAGGTGCTTTTGATACTGAAGCGATGTATGGAGGTCTTGTGGGAGTGCTCATCCAAGGGATTCGCCGCGCGGCGTTCTCCAATGAAGCTGGAATTGGATCTGCTTCCATTGCACACAGTGCCGCCAAAACGGATGAGCCTGTCAGTGAAGGGATTGTTGCCCTGTTGGAACCTTTCATTGATACTGTGGTCATTTGTACGATGACCGCATTGGTTATCGTGATCACGGACTACGGACAATTCGATGCCGTGACGGTATTGAACGACGCTCAAGGGGGCTCCCTCAACGCGATTGGCCTCACGTCGAGTGCATTTGAGCAGAGCATTTCTTGGTTCCCTGGCGTGCTTTCACTCGCCGTCATATTGTTCGCCTTGTCCACCATGATTTCTTGGAGCTACTACGGTTTAAAGGCTTGGACCTATCTCTTCGGAGAGACCAGGGCAGCAGACTTGAGCTACAAAGCCATTTTCTGCGTCTTTGTTGTGATCGGGTCGGCCATCAGCGCAAGCAGTGTGTTTGACTTCGGCGACGCTATGATTTTTGCCATGTGCTTCCCGAATGTGTTGGGACTCTACTTGCTGTCTGGTGAAGTCAAGGCTGACCTCGGCGACTATCTCAGGAGGGTGAAGTCAGGCGAGATCAAGCGCTACGACTAAAACATAGCCCTGTGGGCATACATGTATTGCGCAGTGAGCGCCTTGGCACTTTGTGGTGCGGGGTAGCCGTATTGGCCTGCTTGAGCGTGGAGGGCTGGAGATTATGGCATCCACAGCATGTGGAGCCCCTTGTTGTCGGCGATGTGCTGGATGTGTTGGCGGGAATGCCTGGCCCCACATCGTCGGAAGACCTCCACCATGATGTCGGTGCCATTGGCAGCCAGACTTTGGCGCATGGCCGTCGGTTTCTACCGGCTGATAGGACCATCAATGTCGCTGAGCTGGATTCTGCTGGCTGGAATTATTGGGGGCTTTCCCCCCGGCAAGCCCAGGCTGCTGTGCGCTATAACCATGCGGTAGGGGGCATTCAAGATGCGCGCACTCTGCGCCGAATGCGGGTTTTGCCCCAGGGGTGGTTTGACCACTTTGCACCGTCAGTCCAGTACAAGGAGCCGACCCAGTTCGGGTCAGTCGGATCCTCCGCCCTCCGCCCAGAGGATGCCCATCTGCTCCGATCTGTGCCGGGCATCCAAGAAAGGGAGCTACTTGAGATCAATGCTGCAGATAGCCTGGCATTGTTATCTGTGAAAGGCATTGGTCCCTGGGTCACTGGACGAATACTGACCGCACGAAGGTTGTGGGGAGGGTTCGCAGAGACCAGTCAGCTGGCCGATGCGTTAGGTGGTTGGGACAGCTTGGCGACAGTTTTAACCCCATTGTTGACGTGTGATCCGGGCTTCATAAAGCTTCGGTGTGCAGATACGCTGTCACTTGAGCAATGGCGGACCCTGCCGGGGATAGATGCAAAAACAGCTCAAGTGTTGCAGCGTCATGTGCGGCACCATGGAGGCGAACCCCATCAAGTGTTGTCCCACCCGCTGCTCGATTCTACCCAATCAAGTGTTTTGTCACATTATCTGTGTCCTTGCAGTCAGGATTGATGGGTACTATGGACGACCTTTGTGCAAACCCCGGACGAAATGAACTTCCAGGAAAACGATACCATTTCCGCCATCAGAAGCATGGTGAGAGATTTCGCTGCACAAGAGATGGAGCAGAACATTCTCGATTGGGACGAAAGCCAACACTTCCCGCGAGACCTCTTTCGAAAAATGGGGGATTTGGGTCTGATGGGCATGCTGGTGCCAGAGCAATACGGTGGAACAGGTTTGGGGTATCCTGAGTATGTCGCCGCCATTGAGGAGCTCGCCGCGGTCTGCGGTTCAATTGGTCTAAGTATGGCTGCGCACAATAGTCTGTGTACCAACCACATTTTGACCTTTGGCAATGAGGAGCAAAAGCAGCGTTATCTGCCCAAGCTTGCCAGTGGTGAGCACGTAGGTGCCTGGGGCCTTACGGAAGCAGGCACTGGATCTGACGCCATGCGCATGCAGTGCACAGCAGTTCGGGATGGAGACCATTGGGTGTTGAATGGCACAAAAAATTGGATCACACACGGCATCTCCGGTGAAGTAGTGGTTGTACTGGTCCGTACGGGTGATCTCCTGGACAGCCGAGGTATTTCCGCATTCGTAGTGGAGCGAGGTACTCCGGGATTTAGTGGGGGTAAAAAGGAAAACAAGCTGGGCATGAGGTCCAGTGAAACTGCAGAGCTGGTTTTTGAAGAATGCAGAATTCCTTCAGCCAACCTTCTGGGGAAGGAAGGAGATGGATTCATTCAGGCGATGAAAATTTTGGATGGAGGACGCATTTCTATCGCGGCCTTGTCCTTAGGCATAGGGCGAGGGGCATTTGATGCAGCCCGAAAGTATGCGCTTCAGAGAGAGCAGTTTGGACAACCCATCGCCCACTTTCAGGGCATAGGATTTAAACTGGCCGACATGGCGGTTGAGCTGGAAGCTTCTAGGGGGCTGATCGCAAAAGCTTGCCATGCTAAGGAGCATGGTGGGGATGTGACGCGCTATGGAGCCATGGCCAAGTACATGGCGTCCGAAGCCTGCGTGAGGATCGCTACGGACGCTGTACAAGTGTTTGGAGGTTATGGTTATACCAAGGATTTTCCAGTCGAGAAATTCTACCGAGATTCCAAGCTTTGCACCATTGGCGAAGGAACATCTGAGATTCAGAAACTCGTGATCTCGCGTGGATTGGTCAAAAACGGTCCGAATTCAGGAGATTAGTAGGGCAGGGACATTGGTTTTACGCAAAATCAGCTATCTTCGCCACCCAATTTTTAGCCATGCTCATCATTCCGGTCAAGGAGGGAGAAAACATCGAACGGGCGCTCAAGCGTTTCAAGAAAAAGTTCGATCGCACGAAAACCGGACGTTTGCTCCGGGCTCGCAAAGAGTACGTAAAGCCAAAAACGGTACGTCGTGAAGCGATGAAGAAAGCCGTTTACAAAAACAAGAAGGCATTGATGGGCTGATAATTTGCAGTATTGGTTTGGTAGGGTAATATTCGCCTTGACCAAACCAAAATGTCAAGTTCATCCGCTGTCCAAACGCCTTTATTGGCTTTTCTGCACTTTCTCGAGAAGGAGAAAAGGGGCAGTGTTCACACTTTACGTTGTTACCGTTCGGATCTGAACCAGTTCCAACGTTTCCTCGCCGATCAATACGAGCACGACTCCTTGATTGGTATTGAGGGCGAGTGGGTACGCTCATGGATTGTGAACATGATGAAGGAAGGGCGAAGCCCAAGAACCATTCATCGTAAAGTGAGTGCCTTTAGAACCTTCAACAGGTTCGCACGTCGGATGTCTTACACCGACAGAGATCCCAGTAACGGGGTGTCTCTTCCAAAACTTGAGAAGCGCGTCCGGGAAGTGGTTCCTGAGCGCAACATGGTGTCCCTTTTAGACGGTTCGGTTTTTCCGGACAGTTGGTCTGGTCTGCGGGATCGCCTAATGATGACCCTGTTGTATGAGACTGGGGTACGTCAAGATGAGCTGATCACGTTGCGCCACGCCGACGTCAACGTCAGCCGTAAAAACATCAAGGTCACTGGAAAAGGTGGCAAAGACCGTTATATCCCAATCTCAGACGACACCATTGATCAGGCAGAGCAGTACATGCGCAACAGGCCTGGAGACAGCGAGCGCTTGCTCGTCACGGATGGTGGCAGAGAGTTGTATCCTGCGTTTGTATACCGCCGGGTTAATCACTACATTACAGAAGCGAGCTCGCTTAGCAAGTGTAGTGCGCACGTCATCAGGCATTCGTTCGCCACGCATCTCTTGAATCGCGGAGCGGACATCAACGCAGTAAAGGAGTTGCTCGGTCACAGCAGTTTAAATGCGACCCAGCATTATACTCACGTTACGACGAGCCGAATGAAGGACGCGCACAAAGGTTCACCACTTGATACGCGAGGCATTTTCTAAGTCTCACTCTCAAGCGGTAAACATGCAAATACAAGTCCAGTCCATTCACTTCAAGGCTGATGGTTCCTTGATTCAGTTCATCGAAGACAAGCTCAATAAGCTCACGCTCTTTCACCCTGGGATTATCGCGGCAGATGTTTTTCTGAG
>CAJQJX010000042.1 GCA_905478795.1 uncultured Flavobacteriales bacterium | reverse complement strand
CTCTTGGTCACATAGCAATAATGGTAGGAACCCGAATATTGCAGCCGGTCCATGGCCGACTCGAACCATCCAGTCGCCTTGCGGATGCTCTCGCCGATGCGGGGGAGGTAGGTGAACCTCAGCGGCGTTCCATAACGCTCGATGAGTTCCATGAGGTCAATGCCATGGAAGCGCAGGTGGTCTTCCTCCAGGAAAAATTCGTCCTGAGGCCATTCAAAAGTCTGCTCGATCAGGTCGAGGTACCTTATTTTCATAGGATTCGGTTGTTGGGGAAAAGAGGGGAAGGGCCGGACGGACGTGCTTCATACCGAAGCAGCATTCCGCAGCGTCACCTCCAGCTCAGAGCCGAATCTGCTTCCACCGGCGTTGCAAGGCCGGCTTCACCCAACTGTCGAATAAACTTGGCATCCCTGAGGGATTCAATGGGGCAATATTACACCTTCCACCTCACTGAAATGTGCACGTTTACGAAAAATTCAGGGGCGCCAATGCCCGAGGTCCCTGCCGATGACGGACTCCAACGCGGTCACGTCTTCCTCAAAAAGACCGAACAACACCCGGCGATCCGCAGAATCCAATGCGGGAACCCCCTGCGACGAATACCAATTGTTGCGGAGGGAGGACTTGATGCGATCGGGCAACCAGCCTGACAGACGGCCCTTGATTCCCGTAGCCGTCAGCCATCGGTTGAGCCCCTCCCAACGCGGCAATCCGGCCTGATTCACCCTTTCGCTATCCGCTGCCGGTATGGGCCCCTCCAATTGCAGCCAATCCGCCAACCCATTCCACGTGTCCGGGTCTGACAAATCCTCGTGCAACAGCACCTTGATCTGCCCTGCAGGAAATGCAGCGTACCAGCGCTCGAGTTGCTTGGCATAGAGACCGGCCTCCACGAAAAGCTCACTGCAGCCCCATCCCGGGTTCGCATGTCGCCTGTCCTTCTTGACCGCTTCCATTAAGCCGTCCCCAGTAAACCCGTATTTGCGCGCCATCAACCAATGCGAATACAAGCGGTCCACAGGATTCCGGAGGACAGCCAAAATGCGCGCTTCGGGGTGGCGGGCGGCCACCATTGAGGCGGCTTCAGCGCTCCATAGATATGAGGTGCTGCATTCCCCAACCACCTTGTGTTCGGGTGCGGCTTCCTCAAACAGGGCCGCATACTGGTCCGGATCCTGAACGAAGCCCACCTGTCTCGGGACCAATGGGCGGCGGGCGAAATAAGACCCAAGGTCATCGGGGTGGTTCGCCTTAAAGGCCGTCGAAAACCGATGCGGCTGTATGTCCGTGGCGAAATGGTTGGGCTCCTTCAATGGGCTCAAGAAAACCTGTCGGTGGTATGACAGCCGTTCATGAATGAAGGTGGTTCCCGCCTTGGGGGCGCCAATCAAAAAGAAATTCAGCTTCGTCTCCACCATCCGTTCAGCAAAGAAACCATGATAAAGCCATGCTGACGGTGAATCCACCACACCCCCAACACATTCCAGAAAAGCATACCTAAAGCCGCAGAGAGGGCGCCACCCACCAGACCATAAGCCGGTACCATGAGCACTGCAGCACTGAGCTGAATACAGGCCGAAACCGCCAAAATACCGAGGCCCACGCGCTCTCCGCCCGTCATGTTGAGGAGGTACATCACAGGGCCGCACAGAGCATTGAGGCATTGCCCTGCAGCAAGAATGAGCAGCGCTTGATACACCTCCAGTTCTGTAAATGCGGCTCCCCAGAAGCCCAACAACCAGGGTCCAAAGGCTGCTAAAAAAACCAACCCTGGAAGCGCTACCGCCGTGTTCATCCACCCGATGCGGTGCACCGTGCGCCGCAATCCATCCCTATCTCCAGAAGCATGAAGCGCGCCAAATGTGGGCGCACCCAGTGCGTTGACCGCGAATTGCGTGAAGGTCAGTAACGCCGCCAACCTAAATGCTGCGCGGTAGTGGGCCACGGCCGCTTCATCCAACCACCCTGCCAGCATGGCGGTGTCTGCCCAGCTCAGCACGAGGTGCAGCACGCTGCCCATCCAAATGGGCGCCGCAAGCTGGCGCAGGACCGAGCGGTCCTTGGCCGTTGCTGGCGAGGACTGATCCGAAGCCGCAGAGCGCCGAAATAAAATTACCGCACTGGCCATGCCAAAGACTGCGAGCAGCACGGACGTCACAGCGAGAACTTTCTCTGGAGCCCAACCAAAAAGCACAATCAGTATGCCGCCCATCAGCATCCACCATCCCGGCTGAAGCAGGGCATACCAACCAACCCTGCCCGTGCCACGCAGTGCCTCTCCGGCCCAACCAATCAATATCCACGAGCCTATGGCGAGGCCCAGCCAGAGGTCAAAGGTCACACCCCATTTGAATTCCGGGGTCCACCACAATATGACCGCGACAGCCAACGCAACAACCGATAAGGGGCGCGTCCACTCCAAAAACCGCCGGGCAATGCGACCGTGTTCACCCGCAGCCGACCAAGCTCCAAACAACTTCACTACGGCGCCTTCCAAGCCCCCACGCATGAGTGTCGCACCCACTGTAATGGCCAACACAAAGAGCTCTGCCCGTCCCAATGCAGCGTCGCCGAACCGACGGGCCACCAACAACGAAAACAAAAAGCCCCCTAAAGCGCCGAGCACCTTGATGAGCAAGACCGTCCCAGAACCGCTCAACAAACGACGCCAAGAGCCATCAAGATGTGGTGAAGTATCGGAGGAGTTCGTCAATTTGGCCTCATTTGGTGGGCACTTCGGCTCGATGCCTTGGCAGCCCCGCCAGGAATCGAACCTGGATCGAACGTTTAGGAAACGCTTATTCTATCCGTTGAACTACGGGGCCGTGTGGCAAAGAAACATCGCCCACTGCGAAGCTGCAGAAAAAAGCCCCGCATCCGGTTGGGAGCGGGGCCGGAGCCTTTTAGGGGGCAAGGCCCCTTGGGCAGTGTGGGCAATACTGGGCTCGAACCAGTGACCTCTCGCGTGTGAGGCGAACGCTCTGAACCAACTGAGCTAATTGCCCGGAAACGGGGGGCAAAGATAGGTGAAGTCTTGCTCTCGACCCCTTCGTTTAAACAGCGATTCTGAACGACCCCCCACCTCCTCCGGTGCGTAAAAACAACCCCTTTGTGTGTTATTATACTTCTTTTGTCGAATAATGTGTATATTTGCAAAGCAGAGAATCGGTGGGTCAGCAGCACATTGCTGTAACACCTCACGGTGTTCTGCACACAATCATACACGCCATGACACTGAGCGATTTACTTCAACTGTTGGCCAACTTTATGCAGCCGGTGACCAAGGACAACGTCATGTACGATCTCAATGGAGATGGCATCATCTCGACGACAGACCTCATCATTTTGCTGAGCCAACTGCTTTGAGTCGACCCATTAGTGCGCCCTGCAGGACTTGAACCCGCGACCCAGGGATTATGAGTCCCCTGCTCTAACCAACTGAGCTAAGAGCGCATTGACCGCTAACGGCGGCGGAGCAAAAATACGCATTGGCAAGTGGGCAACGGTCACACTGTGCCCAGCCATTCAAACTCCAGTTCCCTGCGCTGCATATCAGCACGGACCACCTGAATTCGGACTTCCTGGCCCATTTGAATCAACTGCCCAGTGTGCAGTCCCACCAGGCATTGCCGCTCCGGATCAATAGAGAAGCGGTCTGTGGAAATCCCCTTGATGTCCACGTAGCCTTCGCACTTGTTGCCTTCCAACTCGATGTACACCGCTTTGGATGAGAGTCCGTTCACCACCCCCGTGAACTCGGCGCCCAATTGGGTCCCCATAAACTCCACCTGCTTGTATTTGATGCTGGCACGTTCCGCATCTGCGGCGCGCTTTTCCCGCTCGCTGCTGTGCGCACAAGGACCGTCCAACGTGCCCGTGTCGATGGGGGCTCCTCCATCCAAATAGTGCTGAAGACTGCGGTGCACCATCATGTCTGGGTACCGCCGAATGGGAGAGGTAAAGTGGGTGTAGTGCTCAAAGGCCAGTCCATAGTGGCCAATGTTTTCAGTGCTGTATTCCGCTTTGGCCATGGACCGGATCGCCATTTGTTTAACAATGCGCTCTTCGGGTTTGCCCTCGGCCATTTTGAGCAATTGGCTGATGGCTTTATGCGCATTGCCTGGCTCTGTATCGGGCATCTTGTACCCGAACTGAGCAACGAACATGCGCAGCGACTTGAGCTTAGTGGGGTCAGGCGAATCGTGGATGCGGTAAACGCCACCTGGCGGACGGTTTCCCTTGCACCCTGAAATCCACTTGGCCACCCGAACATTGGCGAGCAGCATGTAGTCTTCAATCAGCCGGTTGGCGTCCAACATACGCTTGATGAGCACCTCAATGGGCTTACCGTCTTTGTCGAGCCGGAAACGCACCTCTTCGGTGTCGAAGTCAATGGCTCCTGCTTTGAAACGCCGTGCCCGCATTTTGAGGGCGAGTGCTTGAAGCTGGCCCACTTCCTCTGCCAGGTCTCCCTTGCCCGTTTCCAAACGTTCTTGGGCTTCTGCATAGGTGAACCTGCGGTCTGAGTGGATGACCGCACGGCCAAACCATTCCTTGACCACTTCTCCCTCTGCGTCGAGTTCAAAAACAGCACTGAAAGCAAAGCGGTCCTCGTTGGGGCGCAATGAGCAGAGGTTGTTGGAGAGCACCTCTGGCAGCATCGGTATGGTGCGGTCCACGAGGTAAACACTCGTGGCGCGTTCAATGGCCTCTTCTTCAATCAGGCTGCCTGGCCTCACATAGTGGCTCACGTCTGCAATGTGCACACCGACCTCGAGGTGGCCGTTTTTGAGCGTCTCCACACTGAGTGCATCGTCAAAATCCTTGGCATCCTCCGGGTCGATGGTGAAGGTGGTCACCTTTCGAAAATCCCGTCGGCGGGCGATCTCATCGGAAGGCAGCTCTTGGGGAATGGCCGCAGCCTCCGCCTCTACATCCTCGGGAAAGTGATAGGGCAGCCCGTACTCGAGCAAGATGGCATGCATCTCCGCTTCATGAACTCCGGGGGCGCCGAGAACCTCGACCACTTCGGCAATGGGAGGGTCGTCAGGAGAGGCCCAATCCACCAAGCGCACGGCCACTTTTACATCTTCAGGAGCATCATTTAAGAAGCGCGCCGGCACCAAAAAATCCCGGTGCATGCGCTTGTCCGTCGGAATGCCAAAGGCGTAGTCCTTCACGTGGTCTAACATCACCACGTAGAGGTCTCTCGCTCTTTTGACCACTTCGGCTACATAAGGCACCTCCTTTCGGCCCCTGCGCATCCAACCCAGTTCCACCGTGTCGCCCCAAAAAGCGGTGCCGGTATTTCCTTTTGGAACCATGATGTCGTCCGATTGGCCGGGCACACTCACGAAGCCCTTTCCGTAGGCCGTGATCTGAATGGTGCCCTGCACAACTTCTTTGCGGCCTCCTGTAGAAGCGCCCTGGTCCCTGCTGCGCTTTCCGCGGCGGTCGTCCCGCTGTCCGGCCTCCTCTGGCATCATAAAACGCCCCTTCCCTACTTCTTTGAGTTTGCCTTTGCCCGCCTCTTGCCGCATCAATACGTGCAACATTTCTTGAATGTCCTTATCGGAAATGCCCATCGTGCTCGCCACTTGCCGGGCGTTCATGGGCCTGCCGGGCAACCCGCGGAAGACCACCATCACATCCTCCAAATACTTGCTGGCGCCGCTGAGTCTTTGGCCGCCCGCCAATGCAGGGCCCATATCTCCGCCAGAGGGACGTTTTTTGCCTCCCTTATGTGTAGCGCCGTGTTTGCGCTTGCCTCCTTTTTTACCTCCTGCTTTCCGCGTGCCGGCCATCTCAGATGCTCGATTTGCCGCAAGGTCGCACCTTGCCACTGCGATTCGACGTCCCAAAACAAAGGTTGTGACGCTCTCAGTGCGAACTTCCCGCCCGAATGTCATCTGACAACCCCCTTACGTCCATGGACAGCCCAACCTCTCTTCACCGCTGGTTTCCCGAACGTTGGCGCGATCACGAGTTGCTCGACAGTGGAGGTGGCGCCCGATTGGAGCGCTTTGGAGAACTGGTCCTGATTCGGCCTGAGCCCCGTGCGATATGGGACCGCGGCATGGATGAGTTGGAGTGGCGCCGCGTGTCGGCCGCAGAATTTGTGCCGACTGGCCGCACGAAAGGGCAGTGGGTTCCGCACCAAAGCGTGCCCGATACATGGACCATTCAGTACCCCCTACAATCCGGGAAGAACCTGCAGTTCTCATTGGAAATGACGCGGTTCAAGCACGTTGGGATTTTCCCTGAACAAGGGGCCAATTGGGATTGGATTGCCGAGCGCATGGGGCCGGGGAAGCGCATGCTGAACCTCTTTGCTTACACGGGCGGGGCTTCTCTTGCGGGGCGCGCTGCAGGAGCAGAAGTCACCCATGTCGATGCCATCAAACAGGTGGTTTCATGGACCCGGACAAATCAAGAACTGAGCGGCCTTGACGGCATCCGCTGGTGCGTAGAGGATGCCCTCAAATTTTCTGAGCGCGAGGGAAGACGGAACAACCAATACGACCTCGTGGTCATGGACCCGCCCTCTTGGGGTTTGGGGCCAAAAGGAGAAAAGTGGAAGCTCGAAGAGCAAGTGCTGCGGTTGATTTCTGCGACCGCTAAGTTGATCGCGCCCGGAGGTGCGGTCATCATGAATACCTACTCAGGCGTGAGCCCTTCCGCTTTGGAAAACATGTGGCGCGCTGTGCTTCCAGACGCCAAAATGGAGTCTGGAGAACTGTGTCTCATGAGCGGAACAGGGCAAGTCCTGCCGACTGGGTCCCTGTTGAGGCTTCAACGCCCTTAAGCCTGCTTAACTTCGGGGTTCATGTTGCGCTACGCCCCCCTTTCCGCCGATAACTACATCCGCAACCGCAAGGCATTTGCCGATGCCCTTGCGCCCGGAGCCCTCTCCCTGTTCAGTTCGAACGACACTTACCCTACAGGTGCAGACGGAACCTTGCCATTTAGGCAGGACTCCAACATGCTGCATATGTGCGGGGTCGACCAAGAGGAAACCGTCTTGCTGATTTTTCCGAACGCCCACAATGCTGCGGACCGCGAAATTCTGTTTGTTACCGAGACCAGTCCTGAAATCGCCATCTGGGAAGGGGCCAAGCTGACCAAAGCGCAAGCCACTGCCCAAACCGGGGTCAAGAACATTCAATGGCTGTCCATGCTCGAGCGGACCATTCAGCGACTGGTCACAGAATGCAGCTGTTGTTATTTGCACCAGAATGAACACACTCGGGCCAAGGTTGTGGTAGAGACCCGCGAGGCGCGATTCAACCAATGGTTTACCGAAACCTACCCCCATGTGCGGGTTGAACGGAGTGCCCCCATCCTTCACCGCTTGCGCAGCGTCAAATCCGAAGAGGAAATTGAGCGCATGCGCCACGCCTGCAACATCACCCGCGATGGATTCAACCGCGTGCTGAAGTTTGTCAAGCCTGGCGTCACTGAATTTGAGGTTGAGGCGGAGTACCTCCACGAATTTGTGCGCAAAGGATCGCGCGGCTTTGCTTACACGCCCATTGTGGCCAGCGGTGCCAACGCGTGTGTCCTGCACTACATCGAAAACAGTGCCGCATGCAAAGCCGGAGATGTCCTGCTGATGGATGTCGGCGCAGAGTACGGCAATTACGCCAGTGACATGACCCGCTGTCTTCCTGTTTCGGGGCGGTTTACCGACCGACAGCGCAAGGTCTACGACGCGGTACTGAGCGTGATGCGCGACGCCATGAACCTCCTGCGTCCAGGCGTGAGCTTGCATGAATACCACAAGGAGGTGGGTGACCTCATGACGGCCCAGCTCTTGGAGTTGGGGCTGATTGACCAGCACGATGTGGCCAAGCAGAATCCCGCATGGCCCGCCTACAAGAAGTACTTTATGCACGGCACCTCCCACTTTATTGGGCTTGATGTGCACGACGTGGGGCTTTGGCATGAACCCATTCAAGCGGGGCACATCTTCACCGTTGAACCCGGCATCTACATCCAGGAAGAAGGACTCGGAATCCGACTGGAAAACGACATCGTCATTCGCGACCAAGGCTTTGATGACCTGATGGGCGACATTCCTGTCGATGCCGAGGCCATCGAAGATGCCATGAATAGCTGAACATGAGCAAAGAGGCGGCAGAAAAAGTCATGTTGGGCCTCAAGCTTCCCACCGACCCCCGATGGGTCGCTTTGGTGGAGTCCAACATCTCGGAGGTGCTGACAGACCACGCTTGGTGCGAGCAAAAGGCCGCGTCGAATGCGATCTCCACGATTGTGCGCTACCCCGAGCTCACCGACCTGGTAGAGGCGCTGACCCTCATTGCGGTGGAGGAGATGGAGCACTTTGGGATGGTGGTCGAAAAGATCAAGGCCCGCGGATGGACGCTGGGCCACGAGCGCAAGGACCCTTACATCCACGACCTGGCCGCCTTCATCAAAAAGGGAGGGAGCCGCGAAGAACAACTGGTCGACCGGCTGTTGCTTGCCGCCATGATTGAGGCAAGGAGTTGCGAGCGATTCCGCATGCTTTCCGAGCGCATCCAAGACGAAGACCTCCGGACCTTTTACCACGACCTCATGGTCAGTGAAGCCCAGCACTACACGACTTTCCTCGGTTTTGCTCGCCAATACGGCGGCAGGGTCGATGTCGATGCCCGCTGGCAAGCCTTCCTGGCCCACGAGGCCAAAGTCATTCAGAACTACGGCCGCAAAGAGACCATGCACGGCTAACCCCCCGGGCACACATCAAACCACCCCCAACATGTCCAACGCACCCAAGCCTGTCGGCCTCTATCCCCTCACCCGACGCGTCGGCGACCTGCTGTTCCTAAGCGGTGTCGGCCCAAGAATACCCGGAAGTGGCGCCCACGATGAAGGTGTTCCTGGACTCAAGCAGGACCACAATGGCAACTTCACAGCGTTCGATTTTGAAGCCCAGGCCCGAGGGGTCCTTGACAATGTGCGCGCCATCCTCGAAGCAGAAGGCGCACGGTGGGAAGACCTCGTGGATGTGACTGTTTTCCTAACCGATATGCAGCGCGACTTCCACACCTTCAACCGTGTGTACCGCGAACATTTCGAAGGTGTTGACCCTGCGATGAGACCCTGTCGGACCACCGTGGAGGTGGGCGCATTGCCCACTCCGATTGCCGTAGAGCTCAAGTGTGTGGCGCACTGCCCCTCTTGAGGTCCGTTTTCCGGCACCGTATTTGCTCAAGAGCCTCCATGCGACATGTGCTCTTGTCTTTTTTGCTCTTGATTCAGGCCCTTGTGGCATGGGCCTCAACGGACTCAACAGAAGTGCATTCTGGCCCTTGGAAGCCCGAGGTCATTACCGCTGACTCCGCGCGCACTCTGCCTTTTCAAACTTTGCGCGAAGTCAATTCCAACAACTCCAGCCTCTACGAGGAGCTTGTGTATACCGTTCGCTACGGCTTTATCGCGGCTGGAGAGGCCCGTCTCGTCACCGAGCCCGGACCAACGTACGGTGGGCGCAGCACAGTGCGCGTAGTGGGAACAGGACGGAGCACCGGCGCCTTTGATTGGGTCTTCAAGGTCCGCGATCACTATGAATCCCATGTCGACCAAGCGGGCTTGTTTCCGCACCGCTTCATCCGCAGTGTTCGTGAAGGGGGGTACCGCATGGAGCGAGACATCGCCTTTGAACCGTCCAGGCGCACTGCCACCACGACAGAAAAAGGCCGCACGCGCATTCAAGTCTTGCCCGATTACTGCCAAGATTTGGTTTCTGCCTTTCACTTTGCACGGCACCTTCCGCTCGACTCCGTTGCTGTGGGCGAAGTGGTCCAAATCCCCACCTTCTTGGACGGTAAGGTTCACCAGGTCCGAGCAAGAAAAACTGGGGAGGAGCGCATTGCGGTCAAAGCTGGTGAATTTTGGTGCTGGACGTTCAAGCCCCTCGTAATGAAAGGTCGAATTTGGAAAGATGAGGACGACCTGACCGTGTATGTCAGCGCCGATCAGTTTCGTGTCCCCGTATTGGTGAAGACCAATTTGGTTGTGGGTTCCGTGCGCCTAGAACTGATCTCGGCATTCAGAACACCAAGAGCCCCTTCTCCGCAGTAAATTGGGGCCATGCCCGAAGCCAACACCTTCGACCCGGCCGTATTGGACCGGCTCGAGAAATTGAGGGAAAAGTATGCCGCCATGGGACAGGACCTCGTGTCCTACCTCGATGGCCTACTCTACGCTGACTTTCCTACGTATTGGGACTACATCAACCTCGATACGCTGCTCAGTTTGCAGCATCCGGTCACCCCCTTTCCAGACGAAGAGATCTTCATCATCTACCACCAAACCACGGAGCTTTATTTCAAGCTTTCCTTGCATGAGCTGCGTCAACTCCACGAAAGCGACCAACTCACGGGGGCAGAAATGCTCGAAAGGGTGCGCCGTGTGAACCGGTACTTCAAGGTATTGGTGGACAGCTTCGACGTCATGGTGGACGGCCTGGACCGAAAGCAATTTCTGCAGTTCCGAATGTCCCTGCTTCCTTCGAGTGGCTTTCAGAGCGTGCAATACCGGCTGATTGAACTCGCCTGTACCACCATGGATTGTCTTGTCCACATTGAATTGAGGCCCAACCGAATCGACCACAGCTTTGAGGACGTGGACGAAATGTTCGACGAAATCTATTGGCGCAGAGGAGCCACCGAATTGGCGACGGGAAAGCCAACACTGACCCTAAAGCAGTTTGAGGCCAAATACCGCGACAGCATCATTGCATTTGCCGAAGAGCGGTTTCATTCCAATGTTCGCCGGCAGTGGCAAGCTCTTTCTGCATCAGAACAGACTCCTGAACTCCGGGAGGAACTGCGCACACTTGACGAGCTGGTCAATGTCCATTGGCCCCTCTCCCATTACCGCAGTGCGGTAAAGCACCTGCAAAGAGACCCGGTAGACATTGCGGCTACAGGAGGCACGAACTGGCAGAAATACCTGCCGCCCCGCTTTCAAAAGCTCATTTTCTTCCCCGAGCTCTGGAGCCCAGAGGAAACCGCCGAATGGGGAAAGAGCTGGGTGCTTGACAACATTGGCCACAAATGAGCCCGATCAAGCGTTAAAAGCGGACAAAGGCAAAACTTTTTCTGACGCCCTCCGTTTCAAGAAAGCTGCACCACAAGTTTGTAGCGGTTTTCACAATGCGGTCTCTTTCCATTCACAGCGCCTTAATTGTCTCCACCCTCTTTTGTTGGGTGGGCGCCCTATTTGTGGGGTGTGGCAGTGATCAAGGGGCTTCTGACAATGGCACATTGCTTGCTTTTGGACGGTCTGCGGTGGAAGCCA
This sequence comes from uncultured Flavobacteriales bacterium, assembly GCA_905478795.1. Lineage (GTDB taxonomy): Bacteria > Bacteroidota > Bacteroidia > Flavobacteriales_D > Sanyastnellaceae > UBA8752. The sequence goes on along the minus strand of CAJQJX010000042.1, from coordinate 3,837 downwards.
AGCCCCCTCTGACCGCAGAAGAAAGCCTCGCAGAGCAATTTGGTTTGCACAGTGATTCTGTTTCGTGGTTTACAGAATACGGTGAAGTGCGTTCAGGACAGAGCTTGTCCCACATATTGTCCCCCTTTGGAGTGACCAGTGCAACGCTCCACCACATTGCCACAGAGCACAGGGAGCTGTTTGATGTCCGGCGCATGCGTCAAGGAAAAGACTGGTGGCTGTTCCGTTCAGCAGGGGACTCCATTCCGCGACAATTCGTTTACGGCATCGATGACAGAGAGTATGTCGTGTTCGCGTTGACTGGAGACAAGTCCGCCCGACGCAGTCGCTACCCTTCGCAAACCCGCCGCAGCTATGTGCAAGGCGAGGTACAAGGCAGTTTGTACCAGAGCCTAGAAGATGCTGGACACACCACCACTTTGGCCTACGCCATGTCCGGTGTCTATGCTTGGACGATTGACTTTAGCCGCATACAACCCGGGGACCAGTTCCGCATCATCTATGAACGCGATTGGGTGAATGACAAGCCTGCTGGAATGCCGCGCATCGTTGCTTCTGAATTCATGCATCGCGGGCGGAACTTTCCAGCTTTTGCCTTTGACCAAGGCGAAGGTCTCGACTATTTCGATGAGACGGGTGCGAGTCTGCGCAAGGCCTTTCTCAAAGCTCCCGTATCGTTCTCTCGGATTTCAAGCCGGTTCAATAAGCGGCGATTTCACCCGGTTCTCAAAAAGGTCAAGGCCCACTTGGGTACTGACTATGCAGCGCCGCGCGGTACTGAGATTGTGGCGGTCGGCGATGGGGTCGTCACCAAAGCGAGCTACACCAAAGGCAACGGCAAATACGTCAAGATCCGGCACAATGGGACGTACACCACCCAGTACCTCCACATGAGCCGCCGCAATGTGAAAGAAGGGCAAGCGGTGCGGCAGGGAGACGTGATTGGATACGTTGGCAGCACGGGATTGGCCACCGGGCCTCATGTGTGCTTCCGGTTTTGGAAGAATGGCCGGCAAGTGGATCACCTCAAAGAAGATTTCCCTCCGTCGACCCCCATCAAGGAAGAAGCAAAAGGATCATTTGAAGAGGCCTGCCGCGTTCTCCTTGCTGAAATGGCAACAGAGGAAGCGGATTCCGGCCCTCGCCTGGCCGCTTTGGACCAGTAAATCCTGGTCGGCTCAAGGAGCCATCGCCTGGAGAAGTGCCTGCCCCAAACCATCCGACAGCACCTCACCAGAGCGAGACCGCTCCGGGTGCCATTGGACGCCTACGAGGAAAGGAACCTTGAGCGTATCCCGGTATCGGATTCCTTCAATCAGGCCTGCTGGGCCTTCAGCCCATCCACTGTACGCATCGGAAAGGCGGTCAATGCCTTGGTGGTGGTGGCTCACGAAGTTGCGGGGTTCCCCCTGACGAAAAGCGACCTGCCCTGAGGACCATGGCCGTGTGATGTGCACCTCGTGCAAGGTGTCGCGCGTCTGGCCTGGAGCGCCACCGCGATGGCCCAAGTAGCCCGCGTCGGGCAGATGGGGGTGCAAGCTTCCTCCACCGTGTACGTTCATGACCTGCAAGCCTCGGCAGACGCCGAGACAAGGCAAGCCTTGGTCCAGAACCCGATCCAACAAGAGGTGTTCCACCCGGTCCCGTTCAACATCGATTCTGCCACACCGGACCGTATCCGCTGCCTGACCGTATCGTGCGGGATGAACATCTTCACCTCCCGTCAAAACCACCGCTCGGGCCCGCTGGAATTCCCGCTCAAAGTCCGCTGAGTCCGCACCATAAGCCTCAACAAACCGCAACGGTCCTGTGCCCTCTGCCTCAGCCAAGCGGCCCAACCAGTTTCGGTAACTCCGGCTGCTGTAAAACTTGGAGAGCACCACTGTGGTGCTGTCGGTCACCGCTAAAGACGGCGAGGGTGCTCCTTCTCCAGCACTCTCTGGTGAGGAACAGCCTGTCCAAAGCAGCCCGTTGATGCAACAACCGAACAAGACAAGGCGCAGCGTCTGCGTCATGCCCCTGTCCAAGCTGAGACCTCTTCCAACTGCAAAGCCGGCAGGTCGAGTTTGTTCTTTTTGCGAAAGCCGTTGAGCTTTTCACGCAACGCTGCGGGCTTGGCGTCCTTGATGGCGTCCGGGGTGTCAAACCCCGCTGCCGCCACATGGGGTGCCCAATCCGCTGGGATGCCCATCGCCTCGAGGGCGCTCAGGTCTGGCCCGCTTCGGAACACCTCTGGCCGCATCTGTGGGAAGAACAGCACTTCTTGAATGGACCGCTGGTTGGTCAACATCATGACCAATCGGTCCACGCCGATGCCCACACCGCTGGTGGGGGGCATGCCGTATTCCAAGGCGCGCAAAAAGTCCTGGTCAATGAACATGGCCTCATCGTCGCCTCGCGCCCCAAGCTTGAGTTGGTCCTCAAAACGCTCGCGTTGGTCAATGGGGTCATTGAGCTCGGAATAAGCGTTGGCCACTTCGGTACCGTTGATGAACAGCTCGAACCGTTCCGTGTATCCGGGCTTGTCACGGTGCGCCTTGGTAAGTGGCGACATTTCCACCGGGTAATCCGTGATGAAGGTGGGCTGCACCAAATGGTGCTCGCACTTCTCTCCAAAGATTTCGTCGATCAATTTGCCCTTGCCCATGGAGGGGTCTGCCTCAATACCTAGATCGGAGCAGGCTTGACGTAGGCCCGCTTCATCTAAACCATCGATGTCAACCCCAGCATGCTCCATGATGGCATCGCGCATGGTCAAACGGCGGTACGGTGGAGCAAAATTGATGGTGTTGCCCTCCAGAGCGGCCGTGGATTGACCGTGAACCGCCTGGCAGACTCGGTCGATCAGCTGTTCGATGGTCTCCATCATCCAGTGGTAGTCCTGATAGGCGACATACAGCTCCAACACCGTGAATTCCGGGTTGTGCGTTCGGTCCATGCCCTCGTTCCGGAAGTTTCTGGAGAACTCGAAAACGCCATCAAAACCGCCGACAATAAGCCGCTTGAGGTACAGCTCATTGGCGATCCTTAGGTACAGCGGGATGTCAAGGGCATTGTGGTGGGTGGTGAACGGCCGTGCCGCCGCACCACCGGGAATGGCCTGTAAAACAGGGGTGTCAACTTCCAGCCAACCTTGTTCTGTGAAGGCGTCGCGCATGGCTTGAATCACCCGACTGCGCGCTTCAAACGTTTGCTTGACTCCAGGATTGACCACAAGGTCGACGTAGCGCATGCGGTAACGCAGCTCCGGGTCTGTGAACGCATCGTGGACATTGCCCTCTTCATCGGTTTTGACAGAAGGCAGCGGGCGGATGGACTTACTGAGCACCGTCAACTCCTTCACGAGTACGCTCGGTTCGCCCGTCTGTGTGGTAAAAGTCGTGCCCTTGACCCCGATGATGTCACCGCGGTCCAGCAGCTTTTTGAAGACGGTGTTGTACTGTGTTTTGTCTTCGTTAGGGCACAGCTCGTCGCGGTTCAAATAAATCTGAATGCGGCCACTGGCATCTTGAAGCTCGGCGAAGGAGGCCTTGCCCATGATGCGGCGTGAGAGAATGCGGCCCGCAAGGCACACTTCGCGGTCATCGGCAAAGTCCGCGGCCAATGCCGCCGCATGCGTGTCCACGGGGTAGGCCGCGGCCGGGTAGGGGTCAATTCCCAATTGACGGAGCTGCTGGAGGCTGTCCAGTCTAATGCGTTCCTGTTCCGTTCGGATCATGTTGGCTTGATTCACAGCGAAATTAGGTTGTCGCGGGGGCTCTTTCGGGAAGTAAATTAGCAGAGTAACGATTCTTTCATGCGCGCACTCATCGAGGCCTTTCCCGATCAACTCTCTGC
>CAJQJX010000041.1 GCA_905478795.1 uncultured Flavobacteriales bacterium | reverse complement strand
AAAAGCAGTCCAAAACTCAAATTGCCCTTAACGCTTCCTTCGGGGGGCGGGAAGCGCTGAGTCTCGTGCGCGGCACCCTGCGATTCACAACCTTAGGAAGGGAGATGGGCTGTGCCTGTTCATCCCCTTTCATCCTGCGTTGCCTTTCCTCAAATGCAGCCGTATTGCTGCTGTTGTTGTTTTCTCCAGTACAGGCAGATGCAAGTCGTGAGTGCCATAGGGATACCATTACCATAGACGGTGCTCCTTTAGAACTTCAACTCGAGGTTTCTCAGGCGCCCGACGCTGTGGAGGAGTCAAAAAAGAAGGTCCAGAATCTGTCGCGCAGGGGTCCATCGGTCACACTGGGCATGGGGACAGGTGTGACTGGGCAGTCGAACAGCGTTCTAGGGTCCCCTGTCTCACGGTTTGTAAACAATGGAGCACGTCCTATACTGGATGTCCACGCCGGTTTAGAATGGAGCACGAAACGGCGGTTTTTGCGGTGTGAAGCGTCCGTTTCTGTGTGGGACAATGTGTCGTTCGACGCAGCCGTGCTCAATGACAGCATTTACAAACTGGAGTCCAGTGGCCCAGGAGAATTGCAGCAACTCATTCGGTTTACATACCCCGATTTGGGACTGGAGCTCGATACATTGCCCATACCAGTTTTGTCTCACCGCGTGCAATCGGCATCCATTGGGTTGGGCTTTGGCGGCTTGATTGGAAAAAGGCATGCGCGGAACCAACCGTGCCGGTGGTGGGGGAGTGTTATGGGCAGTTGGATGCAATCCAAAAGAGGTGGCAGTGAAGTGAACAGGGTCATCTTGGGATCATTGCCATCCCCATCAAACGTCCAATCCGACGAGAGAAATGACTGGGAACCAACGGATTTGTGGTCTCTTGGAATGCGCCTAGGGGCGTCCGTTCCCCTCGGTCGAGAAGGTTGGGAAGGTCTTTTCTTGGGGTGCTGGTCTGGAGGCTTGGCGCCTCGATGGATGCTCGGTTTGGGTGTCCAAAAGCGCTGGGTTAACAGGCGTTGACACCTTTTGGCAACCTGTGAAACAACATTTTTCGCCCTCGTTGCGTCTTCTATATGTAAGTGCAAGCGCACTACAGACACAGCGAAGATTTGGTTCAAGTTGTTTTGGTTAAGGTGAAGGAGCTCCGAACGCGGGGCTCCTTCTCGTTTAAACTGGCCTCGATTGGTTAATTTGCAGACATGGATCAGGAATTTGGAGGCGTGAACCGAAGCCAAGTCGCAGGGTATGCCCTGTTATTGGTAATGTGGTGCGCCCAAGGATTCAGTGCAAGCGCACAATTGACCAATCCCGGTTTTGAAACCTCTACGGCATTGCCATCAGCACCTGGCATGTGGCACTTGCTTCCAGGCTGGAACAATGCCCTGAGCGGCCTCTCTTCTCCGGATTTCTTCCACATTGACGGGACCTTCGGAGGGGACTTGCCCGAAACTCCAGTGGCCATGGTCAGTCCATACGAAGGCCGGGGCATCGCAGGACTCGCGGTGATCAAAAGAAATGGAGCGGGTCAGCCCTTGTCCAGAGAGTATCTCGTCCAAAGCTTTGCCCAGCCCTTAATTGTGGGCCAGCATTACCGTTTGAGTTTTGCCTTTACCAACGGCGAGCCCATTTCGACCTCTTGGTCGGGTTTGTCTGTGAATGGTTTGGGGGTGGCATTGAGTACCGAACAGCCGTCACAATTTGGCGATGGCGTTCTGGACTTGCCTCCTGTTTTTGCCTTCTCTTATGCGAGGTACGATGAAGATTGGAGCGAAGTCAGCGTGACCTTCCAAGCAGATGCCCCGCACCAGTTTATGACCGTAGGGGTTTTTCTTCCCGACGATGACGTCGAAGCCGCCATCAGTTCAGGCGAAAACCCCAGCTTGGCGTACTACTTTTTTGATGCCTTTGAATTGGACCCCGTACCTCCCCCGGGAGATCCGAGTCCGTCGCAAGACCAAGTCAAGGGGCCGGAACCCACACCAGGGTATGACGAGGCTGAATTTGGCACGTTTGTGCCCAATGCGTTCTCTCCAAATGGAGATGGTTTGAACGATGTGTTCAGTCCTCGAGTAGGGTCTATACTCCCCGTGTCTTTCAAGGTGTATTCGCGTTGGGGAGGATTGGTGGCAGACTTAGATCCGGGCCAACCTGTCTGGGATGGAAAGGATGCGAATGGTCATTTGCTAGAACCGGGCATGTACATCTGGATGCTCGAGTGGCCTAGAAACACCCCGAAGGAGGTCCGGAATCAGCAAGGCGCCGTCTTGCTGTTGGACTGAGGATTTTCACCGTCTGGAAAGACAGGCCACAACGCACAGCTTTTGGCGCACGCTCCACATTATTCTTTGATCGAAGGATTGCCCCATGATCACATCGTAAGGTGTTGGTGGGAAGAAAGAATGCCGCCATTGTCTGCTACTGTCACATGGCCCGAACGTCCTTCGGCCCATGGATTTGATGCCAAACGCGATGCCGTTGGTCAGAAGGTGCACTTCGGTCCGCTCTTGGCTCAGGTTATTGGAGAACAGTACGCCAAGTCCTCATTGGTCCATCCTCATCGGCTAGAAGATTTAGCAGATCCACAATCTCGGTCGGTGACAACGGGACATCAATTGTGCCTGGCCGGTGGGCCTGCTTTTACCTTCCACAAAATTCAAACCGCCATCACCTTGGCGCACAGGCTCCAAGAGCGTTGGGGTACCCCCGTGGTACCTGTCTTTTGGTTGGCTTCAG
>CAJQJX010000040.1 GCA_905478795.1 uncultured Flavobacteriales bacterium | reverse complement strand
TGGTGCTCGATGGATTAACCGACGTCTACAACGCGCAACATATGGGGCTGTGCGCTGAATTGTGCGCCACCAAACACAGTGTCTCCCGCGAGGAACAAGACGATTTTGCCATTGAGAGTTACCGCCGTTCTGCCCAAGCGTGGGAAGACGGAGCCTTTGACACAGAAATCGTTCCCGTCTCCGTTCCTCAGCGCAAGGGAGACCCGATTGTGGTCGGCGTGGACGAGGAGTTTAGCAATGTGAAATTGGAGAAGATCCCGCATTTGCGCCCTGTATTTGACAAGGAGGGGACCGTCACGGCAGCCAATGCCAGCACCCTGAACGACGGTGCTTCTGCCTTGGTGTTGATGTCTGAGGAGACAGCCAAGGCAAGGGGAATCACTCCTTTGGCCCGGTTGCTGTCCAATGCGGACGCAGCCCATGCCCCAGAAGATTTCACCACGGCCCCGTCCAAGGCCCTTCCAAAGGCTTTGGAACGAGCCGGACTGAGCATGGCTGACATGGAACTCGTGGAGCTCAATGAGGCCTTTGCGGTGGTTGGATTGGCCAATAGCAAGTTGATGGGGCTCGATGCTTCAATCGTCAATGTCCATGGCGGAGCAGTTTCTTTGGGCCATCCGCTCGGAAGTTCTGGAAGCCGCATTGTCGTCACCCTCATCCACGCCTTGAAGCGGCACGGCAAAACACGCGGTGCAGCAGGCATTTGCAATGGTGGGGGTGGAGCGAGTGCCCTCGTATTAGAAATCCTTCATTGACCGCAACCCAATGCAGTCCGGCATCATACGCGTTCCCCTTGCACCCATACGTGCTGCAGCTGATGACTGCTCTGAAATGGTCACCCAAGGTCTGTTTGGGGAACTGTTGGAGTGGACGCCTGTACCGGACAATCCAGGCTGGGCGGCTGTGAAATTGGCAGCCGATGGGTACACCGGCTTTACGGACGTCAAGTTGATTGCTTCAACATCAGAAGCCTTAGAGGCCTATGCGGGCCCCCAACACACCTTGACTGCACCGTTGACCACGTTGGAATGGGAAGGCCGGCCCTACCATCTTCCAGCGGGAGCCGCTGTGCCAGCTGGTCTTTTCCCAGGGCTGCCGCCCCAGCCAACACACCCTGTTCAAGCGGCCCACACTTTTCTGGGAGCGCCCTATCTGTGGGGCGGAAAAAGCGTTTTGGGAATGGACTGCAGCGGCCTCACGCAACTCGCTTGTGCACTGCATGGAACCTCCTTGCCCCGTGACGCTTCACAACAATGGGCTGCCCTTCAATCGGTTGCCACAACATTTGATGCGCTTGAGCATGGAGACTTGGTCTTCTTTCATAAAACTGACCCATCCAAGGTTACCCATGTAGGATTCTCTTGGATTTCAGGGGCCAATGCACCCCAAGTGCTCCACGCCTCGGGCGAGGTTCGCATTGATCCGCTTGAACCCGAAGGCATTGTGCGAGACGGAACCCTCAGCCACCTTTGGACCGGTGCTGCCCGCTGCCCAATCAGCGTTGGATGACCACCCGCTGGGTGCCTTGAGGCCCCTGAAAGAGGTACACCCCTGCAGGCAACGCACCGATCAAGATGCGGTCATTGCCCGAACTAAACCGGCCAGAGAGCACCATACGGCCTCCCAAGTCCCGCAATGCCCATGTTGACCCTACAAAGCTGGGATGGACCAGCATTTGAATGCGGTCAGAGGCAGGGTTGGGCTGGAGTTTAATGCCAGGAGCGTCCCTTTCCAAGGGCTCTACACTTGAAAGCAGGGGCGTTTCAAGCGAAATGTCCTCGTCTCCTTCCTCGTACAGGACGTAATCAAAAAAGACAAAAAACATCTCGTCGCCCGTATTGTCGCCGTACTCGATCAGTTGCGGCGGATCGTTTGGGTTGAACGGGTTGTCGGCAGTGTTGTCGTAGGATGCAATGCCATGCACGGTATAGCCTGCGGGCACCTTCGTCATGTAAGGGAAGGTGAAAAAGCCTTGCCAGTTAAAATCCCAAGCGGGAATCGAAATCAAGGGAATGGTGTCTAGGTTGTTTGGGCTTGTAGCAAACACCTCCCATGAATTTCCGATCAAATGGGAGTGGGGGGCAATGCTGATGAAACTCAGGTCGGTGGGTATGTAGTAGGTGCCATGAAAAGTCTTCACCTGATTGGCGGGGATCAAAAAGGGCTCGCCCAAAGTCCATGGCCCCATGATTCCGGTGGCCACTTCACGCTCTATGGGTCCCTCGGTCAAAAAGACATTGATTTCTGTTTGGTCGGATTCTTCCACGGCGTTGGGACCATAATGCATCTGCATCAGCAAGTCACTTCCCGCGGGAATCACACGTCCTATGCCTTCTGGATACACCAGCGTTTGGGCACCTGGAACCCAAGCCCCAAAGAAGTTCTGGTAGGCATCGAATCCAAAGTCGCCAAAGCTTTCATAGCCTGGATTCGGGTCCTGCGCATCTAAAGTTTCTGCAATCCCCTCGATATCTACCCCAAGGACTGCATGGTGAGCAATGGCGCCGTTTCCAGGACGCACCTCAAGAGCGCGAACCGTCACGTCTTCTTCGAATCCAGTGGGCATCACAAAGACCTGATACTGATCAGTCATGTCTCCACCATGGGTGTAGGACTCAGCCATACCGAAGACCATGTCGGGTTCGCCGATTTGGCTGCCTTCCGGAAAAACAGGTTCGCCTGGGTTGTCAGCAGGGTCACCCTCGGGCATTCCAGCGTCAACCCAAGCACTAATGGTCTCGATTTCAGCAGCTGATAACACCCGCTCTCCCACAAAGTGACTGTAGTCGGCATCTGGAGTCCATGGGGGCATATAGCCGATGGACGTCACGTATTCAATGAACGGCCCATAGGCCGAGACCTCTTCAAAGGAGGTAAAGGGCATGGGACCAATTTCACCTGAACGGTGACATTCAGTGCATGCGTTGTGGATGATGGGGGCGACATCAGCATGATAGGTGACTTGACCCCATCCTGAGGTCAGCGACAACGCCAGAAAGACAATGAGAAACAGCGGGTTCTTCATGCGATAAAAATATGTACTCATAGAGGTGGCTCCAATGTGTTCTATTCCTGAGGAACGGAAAGTTTTACCCCCTCAATCGGACAGCCCACGGCATCTGTTAAGGGGACACGCACTTCCGCACCAGTCAGTGCATCAGCGATGGCTTCGCGAAGGTCGCGGCGACGGGTCTTGTTTCTTCTTCGCCCTGGAGCGAAGTAGCGGTCATTGATTCTGCCTCGATAGAGGATAGAACCGTTCTCATCCAAGATGAAGGCTTCCGGCGTCCAGCGCGCGCCCAGTTTCTGTGCCCATCCTGCTTCGTCTAGCACGCACTCCATTTCAAGCCCGTACGTCTCACGAAACACGTTCATTTGACTTTCCTGAGTAGAGGCATTGGGAAAGACGCCGATAAACGTCACAGGTTCATCGGAGAATTCAGCTTCCAGCAGTCGCAGGTCATAGGTCATGTTCTGACAAATGGGGCACAACGGCGCCAAAAACAGCACCACCCGTAGCCACCGTTTAGTCCCACTCAATTGCATGTCGTTCCATATTGACCCAGCAAAAACAACACATCGGAGACCGTGACCGCACTGTCCCCATCGAGGTCCAATGCACAACCTACCACGCAACCAAATTCACTCAACAGGAGCAAGGCATCCGATACGCCCACCAAGTTGTCTCCGGTCAAATCTCCTGCACAGGGCAGCTGTTGTGGCCCCAAAGCAATCTGCTCGTCCCCGTCCTCGTACAGCACCGCATCGATGAAGACAAAGAACATTTCGTCTTGGGTCTCTTCACCGAAATACACCCATTGGGGAGGGTCACTCGGATTGAAAGGGTTGCCCGCCGTGTTGTCATAAGTCGCCTCGCCATGAAGCGTGTATCCCTGCGGAACCTTTGTGAGGTGGGGAAAAGTAAAATAGCCCTGCCAGTTAAAGTCCCAAGAGGGAATGGAGATCAAGGGGATGGTGTCTTGATCGTTTGGGGAGGTGGCGTAAACCTTCCATGAGGAACCGATCAAGTGGCAGTGAGGCGCAATGCTGAGCAGGCTCACGTCCGCTGACACCGGCATGGTGCCATGAAAGGACGAGACTTGGTTCGGAGGAATAAGGAAAGGCGCATCCAAGTGTTGTGGTCCCATGATCGCCGTGAACACTTCACGCTCAATGGGCTCGTTGGACAGAAACACGTTGATTTCAGTCTGGTCGGACTCGTCAATCGCTGAGGGGCCGTAGTGCATTTGCAACAGCACATCTGCATCTGCGGGAATCACCCGGCCGATTCCAGGAGGATATTGAACGGGAAGAGCGCCGGGAACCCAAGCGCTAAAAAACGAGTTCTCAGCATTGAATCCGAAGCCTCCAAAACTTTCATAGCCTGGGGCTGGGTCGGCTGCGTCTAGGATGGAGGCAGTGCCCGAAATGTCCAAGCCGATGATGGCATGATGCGCTACGTTGTGGTTTCCGGGCAAGACTTCAAGGGCCCGAATCGAGGTGGCTTCAGCAAATCCTGAGGGAATCACAAAGACTTGGTATTGCTCGGTCATGTCCCCTGCGTGGGTATATGATTCGGCCATGCCCAATACATGGTCCGGAGTCCCAATTTGACTGCCATCGGGGAAATCAGGCAGGCCGGGATTGTCGGCGGGATCACCTTCAGGCTTTCCGGCCTCCACCCAATCGCTCAATGTTGCCAATTGGCTGGGCGTCAAAACATTCTCGCCTACAAAATGACTGTAGGTCTCATCGGGTGACCAAGGCGGCATATAGCCGATGGAAGTGACGTACTCGATAAACTCGCCATAGGCAGCCACTTCAGCGTAATTGGTAAAGGGCATGGGGCCGATTTCTCCAGGCCGGTGGCACGATGTACAGTGGTTGAATACGATGGGAGCGACATCCGCATGAAAAGTGACCCCTTGTCCGCTCAAGAAGAACGGATGAAGGCCAAATATGGCGATGGCAAATATTCTCAAGCGCATCCTCTAAAGTAACGGTTGCCATTCAAGAAGGATTAAAGCCAGTGCGTTCGGTGGTGCTCATTGGGGTGCTACATTGGGCGTCATGCAATTGGCACTGTTGGATTTCCTCGTGATTGGCGGGGTGTTGTTGACCATTCTCATCATCGGCATGGCTGCCGGCCGCAAAGGCAATGACAGCGCGGACGACTTCTTTTTGGGCGGAAGGAACATGCCCTGGTGGCTTCTGGGCACCTCGATGGTGGCGACCACATTTAGTGCCGACACCCCCAATCTTGTGACAGACCTCGTCCGGCAACAGGGGGTCTCTGGTAACTGGGCCTGGTGGGCCTTCCTGCTCACGGGCATGGTGACCGTGTTTGTCTATGCCCGACTCTGGCGCCGTTCAGGTGTGCTCACAGACATTGCGTTCTATGAGCTCCGTTATGGCGGTAAAGCCGGAGCATTTTTGAGGGGATTCCGGGCAGTATATCTGGGGTTGGTATTCAACGTGTTGGTGATGGCTACCGTGAGCCTGGCTGCGATCAAGCTGGGCAGTATTCTCCTCGGTTGGCCAGGTTGGATGACCCTGCTTGTAACGTGCTCCGTCACCTTGTTGTTTAGCGTTTATGGAGGGCTTCGCGCCATTCTGTGGACAGACTTGTTCCAATTTTTCCTCGCCATGGGGGGCGCTGTAGCCGCCAGCGTTTATGTACTCGGATTGCCGGAGGTAGGAGGGATTGAGGGGCTCATGACCCACCCCAATGTGATGGGCAAACTTTCTGTTTGGCCGGACTTTAGCAATCCTGAAGTGTGGGTGCCTGTGATGCTGGTGCCACTTGCGGTTCAATGGTGGGCCAGCTATTACCCCGGCGCAGAACCTGGAGGAGGAGGGTACATCGCACAGCGTATGTTCAGCGCCAGGAGCGAAGACGATGCCGTCGGTGCGACGTTGCTGTTTAATGCCGCACATTACGCATTGCGGCCATGGCCATGGATATTGGTGGCTTTGGCCTCCCTGATTGTTTTTCCAGACCTCGAGGCGATCGCTACGGCCTTTCCACAGCTCGCCGCAGACAAGGTGGGGCATGATGTGGCTTACCCAGCCATGTTGAGCTTGCTCCCAGCGGGCTTACTCGGATGGGTTGCAGCTTCGTTGCTTGCAGCCTTCATCTCCACCATGAGTACCCAAGTGAATTTGGGGGCGAGCTACTTGGTTCACGACGGTTGGGCACGCTTCATTCGACCCAACGCCACGGAGTCCCAAAAAGTAGCAGCCGGCCGATGGGCCAGCCTCCTGTCACTAATCGCTGGCGCGCTGTTGAGCCTCACCCTGACTTCGGCTTCACAAGCATTTAATCTACTGCTCTTGCTCGGTGCAGGAACGGGGGGGCTGTTCATCCTGCGCTGGTTCTGGTGGAGGATTTCCGCCAGCACTGAAATCGTGGCCATGATCCTGTCACTGTTGGTTGCCGCCTATTTCACATGGTGCCACGATGCCTTGGCTGCAGAACCGGTAGCTCTCGTTCCGGAGTTGGCGTCTTGGGAGAAGCTGGTTGCAGGAAGCCTATTGACGACGTTGGGGTGGGTTGTGGCCGCATGGGTCATGAAGCCAGAATCCCCCGCCACTTTGCAATCCTTTGTAGACAAGGTGCAACCCGGTGGTCCTGGATGGAGCCGCTTTCCACCCAGTCAGGGCTTGAACAATGCTTCTTGGAACGTCCCCCGGTCCTTGCTTCAGGCCTTTTTGGGGTGCGTGGCCATTTACGGCGCCTTGCTGGGGGTTGGGGCGGCATTGTTTGGACAAGGTGCTACAGCCGCGGGCATGGCGGTACTCTGTATCGGCGGAGTCTGGGGCATCCTCAAGTTGCAGCCCAAGGCATGAACACGGCGTTTATCAGTTCGGCACCTGGCCGTTTGTGCCTCTTTGGAGAGCACCAAGATTACCTAGGACTGCCCGTCATTGCCATGGCGATGAACCGGAGGTGCACCCTTCATTTTTCGCCAATGCCCAATCCCTCTGTCGAAGTTCTGAGCGCGGCTCTGGGACCAGTGGCTGAATACGACCTCACCGCACCCGCTGAGATCTCCATAGAGCACCCCATGGGCATGGCCCTGCGGAGTTTGCTTGAAGAGTTCGGCCCATATCACGGTCAAGGATGGCGTGTTTTAGTCGAGAGTCAGGTTCCGATTCGGGCTGGATGCAGCTCCTCCACGGCTTTGCTTACCGCTTGGACCGCAGCGTGGCTTCAGATTCTCAATGGGGGGTTTGATGTCAACGACGTGGTACAACGGTGCCACAAGTATGAGGTGCTCGACTACAATGGTGCCGGCGGAAACATGGACCAATTTGCATGTGCCCATGGCGGAATCCACCGGTTTGGAAATGGCAGGCCAGAGGCCCTGAAATTGCCTCAAGGTGTCTTTATCCTGGGCGATTCAGGTGAACCCAAAGACACCCAAGGGCACCTCAGACGTTGCAAGGATGCCCGCATCCCTTTAATGCCCTTCATTGACGCGCCCCGTCCCAGCCTTGGGGCGGACGAATTAGAATTGTTAAAGGGAACGAGGATCAACCGGGATTTGGAGTCGCATTGGGGAAAAGCTATGGTGTCGCATCGCGCAGAAGGCTTGGCCATGGGCCTTGACCTGTCCCGTCACCATGACGTATTGAGGGATACCTTGGGCTTGTCCACTCCACGCATAGAGGCCATGTTGTCAAACGCGCTACAGGCAGGTGCTTGGGGCGGCAAAATCAACGGTTCAGGAGGTGGGGGATGTGCTTTTGTTTTGGCCCCTAAAGACACTGTAGACAAAGTCTGTGATGCCATCGTCAAAGCCGGTGCTGCAGGGGCTTGGGCTGTCGAAATGGACAAAGGCGTGACATGTCAAATTTGAATCCTACCATCGTCATGGCAGCAGGGAAGGGGAGCCGGATGAAGGCCGACTCCAATGTCCCAGCACACATTCTTCTTGAGGCACAATCCCGCCCCAAAGCCATGATCCGCATCGGTGAGCAATCCAAGCCTCTGTTGGAGCACCTGCTGTTGCAATTGAGGGAGGAAGGATGCACACAGGCCTGCGTGGTCATTGCCCAAGACGACAACCTTACTCCGGCGCACTTCACCCAAGTGGCCCTCCCGGGCATGGCCCTTTCTTTTGTGAGGCAATCCATTCCAGACGGACGCAGCAAACCGCTCGGCACGGCGCACGCTGTTCAATTGGCCATGGAAGCCAATCCAAAGTGGTTAGGCTTACCCGTGACTGTGGCCAATGGTGACAACCTGCCTCCAAGGGGCATGTTCCAAGCCCTGTTTGAGCGCGAGGCCGTGCTGCCTGCGTTTTTGCCCCAGCACCTGGGGTTGCCTCAAGAGCGGGTACTCGCCTTTGCCGTGCTGCAAGCTGACCCTGAGGGAAACCTGATCGGCATTACTGAGAAGCCCACACCTGAGCAAGTCCAAAACGCGCACTGGCCTGACGGCCAGCCAAGGGTCAGCATGAACTATTTCAGGCTGCCCTATGCGCCGCTATTAGAAGCGGTGCGCACTGTGCCAGAAAATCCCACAAGAAATGAGCGCGAGCTGCCCGAAGCCATATCGCTCTTCTTGCAGAATGGAGGTGAAATGGAAGCACTGACAATGGCTGGGGCATTTCTGGACCTGACCCACCCAACGGACATCGAAAAAGCAGGAGAGGCAATGGATGCAGGCGGCAACAAACTGCTCTTACGAACCTGAAGTTCAAATGCTTGTTATGTGATTATGCCATATCGTACATGCCTGACTGTCTGCGCGCGTTTGTGCCTCGCCTTTGTCCTTTTGAGTGCCCCGATCCTCTCTAGATCACAATGCGACTCATTGGACTTTAGCATCTTGTGTCAAGAAGGAGACCTGGTCAATGACGCCGTCTTTTCTTGTGGTTTCGATTGCATTTTCGCGGGCGACCTCCAAGGGTGCTTTGCCAATTGCATCGCTGCCGGAATCCCCACCATGAGCACGGGGTGCGTCGGATGCTTTGCAGAACAAAGTGTGTGCGCACAGAACAATTGCCTGCTGGTGTGTGGCTTTGGAAGTGCAGCAGACTGTGAGGCCTGTGTCTTGTCCAATTGTCAGGCAGAATTTGAAGCCTGTGCAGGCATTGTCGATCTCGATGGTGATGGGGAGAGTGTCGTGTGCGACTGTGACGATGACAACGCGAGTGTTTACCCGGGTGCGCCGGCCAACGCCAGTGGCGTAGACAACAATTGCGATGGTGTCTTGAGCGCAGAAGAAATTGCTTGCCTGCTCGACTTAACAGGAGACCTCCTGGTCAGCGTATCCGACGTGCTGATCGTGCTCTCAGATTTTGGATGCCTGGAAGGCTGCGATGCAGATGTCAATGGAGATGGTGCTGTGACCGTTTCGGACGTCCTGCAGATTCTCAGCGGTTTCGGTTCAGAATGCTGAGGATTGCTCAACATTTAGCCAAACAAACTCCGGCCTTCTTGGGCACGGGTCCTCAACAACGGACTACAACGGTAGCGGTCTTCTCCATACTTGTCGCGAAGCTCATCCAACGCTGCGACACAGCGGTCGAGTCCCACTTCCTCTGCCCATTGTAGCAGGCCTTTGGGGTAATTCACGCCACCTCGCATCGCGCGGTCAACATCCTCAGCAGAAGCAACGCCCCAAAACACGGCGTCAGCCGCTTCATTGATGAGCATGACCAAAATGCGCCACAAGATGTCCTGACCTAAATCCTTGTCTGTTCGCGGTCCGGCAGCCACAGCGCCTTCGGAATGGTCATACCAACCTCTTCCAGTTTTGCGGCCATACCAACCGGCATCAACATTGCGCTTTTGGGCAAAGGAAGGCCGGTACCTCGGGTCGAAATAAAAGGCGGTCCAAACACTTTCTGTCACAGCGTAATTGATGTCATTGCCGATCAAATCCATTAAGGTGAAAGGCCCCATCTTGAATCCGCCCAGAGCGGTCATGGCCCAATCAATGGTGGGGACATCGGCCACACCTTCCTCTAAAATCCGAATGGCCTCGCCATAAAAAGGACGGGCGACCCGGTTCACAATAAATCCAGGGGTGTCCTTTGCTTCCGCGGGCTGCTTCCCCCATTGCTGCATGAGGACCAGCATTTCGTCGGCCAATCCCGAGCGGCTTTGCAGCGCGGAAACAACCTCAACCAAGGCCATTAGAGGCGCGGGATTAAAAAAGTGAAGGCCTACAAAGCGGTCGGGATGCTTCAGGCCTGCAGCCAAAGCTGTGACTGAAAGGGAAGAAGTATTCGTGGCCAAAACACAGTCTCGGGTGACCACGGTTTCAAGCTGGGCAAACAACTCACCCTTGATGTCTTGTCGCTCCACAATGGCCTCAATCACCAAGCCGCAATCAGACATCATGGCGACATCCTGCTCACTGTGAATGCGCTGGAGCACAGCGTCTGCTTCGATCCTGCTCACCCGACCCTTGGCCACAGAGCGATCTTGGATCTTGGCCAAGAAGGTCTGGGCCTCTTCTAACACTGCAGCACTCCGGTCTAACAAACGGACTTCGTGGCCGGCGGCAGCGGCCACCTGCGCTATGCCGCGCCCCATGGTTCCGGCGCCTACAACGCCCACTGTCATTTTGTTGTTCATGTCATTGACAAAGGAAAGACGAACGGTGACGAATGAGCGGCCCACAAAGGCACGTTTCACACAGGACTTCTTTTGATTGCGTCAGATTCACATCACGATGACCCATTGTTTGGCCTGTAAAGCCCGCTTTGACGAACACAAATCGGAGCCGTACACAGGAGACTTCTGTTCAGAATACTGCTTTTCAACCTACCCAGGACAGGCGAAGAAAATGCGCTCTCGCATGCCTGCGGTTTACCAGCGCAACCCCCAGTACCCTCAGCACAATGCCGTTGGAAAGATCCTTGAGCGCAACCACACCATACTGAGAGCTTTTAAGAATTGGCATGCCAGTGCGCCGACCATGTCAGACATAGGAGGGTTGCAATGGCTCAGGGAAAAGGGCTTTGCTTTCGAATACCACACTCACATCAAGCACAACAGTGACGGCGGAACAGAGGTGTGGGTCTACGATACCGGCTACATGCTGGAGCGTGACGGGCTGGTGAAGCCCGTATGGGAGTCCTAACGCCGCTTTCCCGAGCGGCGGGAAGACGATTTCCCTTTAGAAAAAAGCTTGCGCTTTTTCTCGTGAAACGCGCCTTTGAACGTGGGGTCGGCTTTGCGCTTTTCTCGATCAATCGAACGGGCCATTGCTTGGGCCTCCCATTTGGGCGTGGCGACTTCTTCCACACCATCTGGCATGCTGTGGAAGTCTAATGGACCGCCCAATAACTTCTCTACCCTTAGCAAAGCCGCCTTCTCACTGGGGTCCACCAAAGTGATCGCTTGGCCCTTCCGTTTGGCCCGTCCTGTGCGGCCAATTCTGTGGATGTAGTCGTGTGGGTCCCGGGGTACTGTGACGTTGACTACAAGGTCCAATTGAGGGACATCGATTCCCCGGCTGGCGACATCGGTGGCCACCAAAAAGCGCAGGTCACCGGACTTAAAGTCATCCATGGCATTGATCCTGCTGTTCTGTCCCTTGTTCGCATGAAGGGTTCTAACGGACCATGAGACGGCATCGTGAATGGCCTTTCCTATGCGCTCTGCCTGGTCCTTTTCCCGCACAAACAACAACGCCTGTTCAGGAGCACCTTCTTGTTTCAGTAAGGCGACCAGCAAATTCAGTTTGGTGCCAAAATTGGGAGCGCGATAAGCACTTTGAACAATGGACTCCACGGGTGTCGATTGTGGCGAAGCCTCTACACGGGTGGGCCACAGCAAAAACTCACCTGCCATCTCCTCCGTTTTTGTGGGGTAAGTAGCAGAAAAGAGTAAGTTTTGACGCTTTGTAGGCAGGATCTCCAACAGTTTCCGAAGCTGTGGCATGAAGCCCAAGTCCATCATCCTATCCGCTTCGTCCAGGACCAAATGTGAAATGTCTTTGGTGACAAAAGCATTTCTGAGATAAAGTTCCATAAACCGACCAGGCGTGGCCACAACCAAATCACAACCGGCTTCCATTCTCTCTTGCTGGGCCCTGTGTCCAACGCCCCCGTAAATGACCTCAACCCGGAGGTCTGTATTGACAGCCAGGCGCTGGGCCACATCGGCAATTTGAAGGGCCAACTCTTTTGCTGGGGTGAAAATCACACAGCGCGGACCTTTTCCCTGCGCATGGGACAACATCGCCATGACGGGCAGTAAAAAAGCCAAAGTCTTTCCGGTCCCAGTTTGCGCAATCCCAATGACATCCTGTCCTGCACGAATGCGGGGAATGGCTTTGGCTTGAATTTCAGTCGGCTCAACAATGCCCATATCCTCGAGGGCGTCGAGGTATTGCCGGGTTACTTTGAGCTCAGAGAAGGTCATGGTGCAAGATTAAACCATTGACGCGGGGGTACGATTCATATGCCTTCCTTTCCTTTGCCGTCATGGCGGAAACTGCTATTTCTTTGGATCAGCTTGCCGGAATTGAAAAAATCAAGCAATACCTGAGTGACAAAGGATTGGATTTACCTTCTGATCCAAACGACATTCAAGCAGAGTGGAGTGTGCCGTTCATGCGCTGGGTTGCCGCGAACACCACAGCGGGTATAGAGGCAACCATACAGCCTGTTGACGAACCCGGCATACGGCTGGGAACACACCGGGATATTGTGTGTGATCCCGCCCTCTATAACATGGCACGGTTTGACGCCGGACTGCCTACGACGCATATTGTTCTGGGGAGTAACCTGGCCCGATTGCCGTGGGTAAAGGCCTTGCTTGTGGCCAATAAAGCCATTTTTATTGACCGCAGCTTGACAGGTAGAGCGGCATTTGATCAACACCTGGCCATCAGCGAGCGCATCACGGAAATTATAGATTCAGGCGGGCATGTGTGGATCGCACAAGCTCCCGGCCGGTCAAAAAATGGCCGCGATGAAACCCACGCAGGTTTGCTTAAGATGTTGGCAAAAGCGAGGGGAGGAGACCAGTTAGGACCTCAAGTGTTGTCGGGATTGGTAAGGCCGCTGGCCATGCGTTACGACGTCAACCCTTGTGATGTGCACCTGATCCACGAAAGGCTCACCGGATTAAAGACGGAGAAGGACGACGAAATCAGCATGCGAACGGGGCTAGAGGGTTGGAAGGGTGTTGTGCGCATCGCGGAAGGGCAGGCCATCCTCACCGATGACTTCACCAATGACCGAGCTGAGTGGGAGGACTTTGCTGTGCGGGTAGACACCGCTATGGACGCGTTGAACATTCAGGGACAATGGGCCCATGAAGCAGGACGAGCGCTGTCCAGTGGCGATTACTCCCAGCTTTCAAATGGCTTTCAGGAACGCATTCAATGGATCAAGAACGCGCTGGGAGAGTCTGGAAATGCGCTTGAAGCGGACACCCTCAATGGCATGGTGTGCGAGATCTACAGGGAAGGGTCAACGCGCAGAGCAGAAGTCAACCATTCTTGAGACCTGCACCATGCCAGGCGGCCATCACAATGCCGGCCGCCATTGAAGCGTTCAATGATTCAGATTGACCTCCGCCTGGAATGTGAATGAACTCTGAACACACTGCCCGCACATCTTCTGAAATGCCGTGGCTTTCACTGCCCACAACAGCAACGCGAGGCGCGCCATCTTGGTCGTTTTTCAATGACCACAATGCATCACCTTCAAGGTCCAGACCCTGGACAACAGCCCCGTTTGATGCCAAGTCACCCAGCACCTTTGGAAGGTCGACCGTCCATACCGGCATTCGAAAAATCGCTCCCATCGTGGCTTGGACCACCTTGGGATTAAAAGGGTCGACTGTATCCTGGGACACCCAAATTCCTTCGACACCAAACCAATCCGCCGTTCGGATGATGGTTCCCAAATTCCCTGGGTCCGAAAGTCCATCTAAAGCCAACGAAAAGGCTGGAGGAGAAGATGCAATCTCAGACTCCAAGTCTGGCATCCCCATGACTGCCATAACGCCTGGTGGCGCTTTGAGTGTACTCATCCTCGACATGTCTTTGGAAGAGACACGTTCTGCCGGCCAGTCCTCTGGAGCATTGGAGTCTGCCGTGGCATATAACCCATGCACAGTCCAGCCACTGCTTAGCGCCTCTTCTACACCTTTGACGCCTTCCACAGCGAATTTGCGCTCTTCCAAGCGAGTTTTGCGGTTCCTCAAGGCCCGCACGGCTAGAATCTCGTTCTTCGTAGGCATGTTCCGCGTCCCCCGTTTCCGTGCAAGATGGGCCTACTGCCTGGCACTTTGGGCATTGATGTGTTCAAAAGGGACAGCTTTGGGCCAAGAAACCACCAAACAGGAGGCCAATCCCAAGCTGATTTGGAACGTCGAATGGCAACTGTCAACCAACGAAGCAGAAGCAGAACTGGACCTGGCCCAATGGCAAACTTTGCTGCAAGGAGGATTGGCCGCACAGCCGCCAGATCGACTGATCGGAATACCACTGCGGCACTATTGGGCCAAACTCAACGGAAGGTGGCAACGCGCCATTGATTCCGGAACAAGGGTTCCAACGGGCTCTGCTCCGCCCTTTGACAGCAACCTGCTGGAACAAAGCCGCGCATTGCTCGAGTCTCGGATGATCCGGAACGGTTTTCTGGAGGGTGAAGTCACACTGGACACCAGCTCTGTGGACAATCACGTCACCTTGATATTGGGTCTTGAACCTGGAAAAAGACAGCGTTGCTGCACCACCGAAGTCAACGCAGATGGTAGCGGCTTGCAACAATCTCAAGTTCAAGCCTTAGAGCAGTCTTGGAATTCTTGGCAAGGCAAGCCCTTGGACCTTGACGCCTTGGACCGCGCCCGAGAACGCATGGCACAAGAACTCCAGCAGGAGGGGTGGTTTGGTCTGACGTCCGATTTTTTCTCTATCGACATTGACACCACAGGGAGCCAATCCAGTCAATGCGTCAGCCTTGGGTTGAGGGTTGTGCCCGGAGAGTCGAACGGGACCACCATGCCTCACCGAAAAGGCAGGGTCGACAGCTTGAGCTTCCATTGGCATCCCGTTCAATTGGAGGCCATGGAAACCCGCGAAATAGATGGGATTCAATGGCGCGTGCCCTTGGGAAGGGACCTGAGAGGACTCAGACAAAGCATGCGGATTGAGAAGGGAAGGCCCTACAACCCTATGGAATTGGCCCAAACCCGGCAGTCCATTCGTCAGTACCCTTTGGTACAGGACTTGCGCGTAGGCATCACAGCGCTCAAGCCAACTGCAGCCTCGGCCTACACGCCTTTACACATCCACATGGACGCCTATCCATCTGAGCGAAGGGTGATGCGGGTTAATGGAGCCGTGACACAACGCGAAAATCTGGGGGGAGAAGTGGCCTTTTCATTGTCTGACCAAGACTTTAGGCGTCGGGCAGAACAACTCTCCCTAAAGCTCGGACTGGGCCTTGAGTCCGTCCCGAGCTTCATTAACCAGGACAATGGAGATGGGGCCAACAACGGTTTAAACTCAAGGGTGTTGAGCGCGGGCTTGTCATACAGAACCAACCGATTGATTCCTTTTGGGGCTTCGGCTTTCCCGAAATCCAATCAACCCGAAAGCCAAATCTCCTTGACCATAAGAGACGAGGACCGGGTGAACTTCAGCCGAACTTACATACAGCTGGGGCTGGTCGAGAAATTCCTAGAAAATCCTGAGACAGGCTCTGTGATTGAATTGCGACCCGTGGAGGTGGCCTTTACTTCGAGCAGGCTTGAGCCCAACTTCACAGCTGTTTTGGACAGTCTGGACTCTGACTTGATCACGTCTTCATTTGAGCCGCGCGCACTGTTCAGTTCGGGCATTCGATGGCGCATGAAGTCGGCCGCCGACAAACGCCGTGTTTTTCGTTGGAGCCTCAGTGTTGAATTCGAGGGTTCAGGCAACCTGTTTCACCTGCTTCATGGAGATGAGCCTGCGGAGACCAACATCACATTGCCCAGTGTATTTGGAGAAGCCAGGCAAGTCCAGGTCGCCCGCTACACGCGTTGGATGACGGACATCAGGGCTGGGTGGTCTTCCAACGGGAAAAACGGGGTCTTTGGGCGGTGCGTCATGGGAGTGGCCGCATCCTCCATAGACAATGTAGCCGTGCCGCTGGAAAAACAGTTTTACGTCGGAGGCCCCAACAGCATGAGGGGCTGGCCAGCGCTGAGTTTAGGCCCTGGAGGATCAAACGACGCCAATCTTCGGGTCAGGGGTGACATCAGAATTGAGACCAACATTGAACTGAGGCGATACGTCAACGACTGGATTCAATGCGCCCTGTTTACTGACGCAGGCAACATTTGGATGACAAGGCCCGATCCGGAGCTGGCGGATGTTGAATTCCAGACGGCAACATTTTTATCGCAAGTGGCCGTGTCCTGCGGTGCTGGAATCCGACTTGATTTTGGATACTTCATGCTGCGTTGTGATGCAGGAAAGCCAGTCAGGTGGCCAAACGGAACGAAATCCACGGACCCAAGTTGGCGGATTCACCCTGCCATTTCGCTTCCCTTCTGAAGGTGGTTTAAATTCGCGCCCTATGGCAGAGAAAGACCAGCAGCCCAAAGTCCAACCTAAGGAAGCCGAGAACGCAGATGCGGGCGAATTGGGTTGGTTCCGCCGAATGAAGGAGGGCATCACGACCAAAACCGCCGAAAAGAAGGAGATTCCCGAAGGCAATTGGTACAAATGTCCTTCCTGCAAAACGGTCATCGCTACACCCGAGCACGCGGAGAATCTATGGGTGTGTGGTCATTGTGACCACCATGAGCGCATCGGTTCCGCTGCTTACTTCAACATTCTGTTTGATGGAGGGAAGTTCAGAGAGCTTCAAGCCAAAATGATGTCGGCCAACCCCTTGGGCTTTAAAGACACCAAGGATTACGAAGCCCGGTTGGAGTCCTCCATGGAAAAAACGGGGTTGAAAGACGCTTTGCGCACAGGAGTAGGGGAGGTTGCTGGAAAAACCATGGTCATCAGCTGCATGGACTTCAGTTTTATCGGAGGCTCTATGGGCTCAGTGGTGGGTGAAAAAATCGCCCGGGCCATTGACTACGCCATCAAAAACGGGTTGCCTTTTGTGTGCATTACAAAATCCGGTGGCGCCCGAATGATGGAGGCTGGCTTCTCGCTCATGCAAATGGCCAAGACCAGCGCCAAGTTGAGCCTTCTATCGAAAGCGGGGCTGCCTTACATCTGTATTTTGACAGACCCCACAACAGGTGGTGTCACCGCTTCTTTTGCCATGCTTGGCGACCTCCATTTGGCCGAGCCGAATGCGCTGATTGGCTTTGCCGGACCCAGGGTGGTCAAAGAGACCATTGGAAAGGACTTGCCATCAGGATTTCAGCGTGCTGAATTCCTGCTTGAGCATGGATTTGTGGACCGCATTGTTCACCGCAGCAAATTGCAAGGGGAGCTGTCTGCCCTCGTGAGCATGCTGACGGACTGATTCTGTTGGGATAAGGCTTGCTCAATCGCCGGTCCCAACCTATTTTTGCACCCCTGAAAATCAGGCAGCATAACGAACATCCAAGAGATTTCAACATGTACCTCTCTCCAGAGAAAAAGCAAGAGTTCTTTGCCAAGTATGGCAAGAACGCACAAGACACAGGCAGCGCCGAAGGGCAAATTGCCATGTTCTCCTTCCGAATCGCTCACTTGACTGAGCACTTGAAGTTGAACAGAAAAGACGTCAACACCCAACGTTCACTGATCACTTTGGTCGGAAAGCGTCGCCGTTTGTTGGACTACCTCATGCGCAAAGACATTGAGCGCTACCGCGCCATCGTCAAGGATCTCGGCCTCCGTCGTTAATCGGGGAGGTCCTAGCATGTACTACAACCTAGCGGCACGGGCATTCGGTCGCAGGGTTCTAAACTGAATAACCTGCGGGGAAATGCCCCGTGGTCTTTACGGGTGCCCGAATTGACAACTCCTTTATGGAACTGAACATTGTAACCAAGACCATCGATTTAGGTGATGGTCGCCCAGTCACAATTGAGACTGGAAAGCTCGCCAAGCAAGCCCACGGAAGTGTGGTTGTGCGCCAAGGCGACACCATGCTGCTCGCTGCTGCGGTCAGCAACTATGACGCCTCTGAAGGTGTCGACTTTCTCCCCCTGACTGTGGACTATCGCGAGAAGTATGCCTCTACAGGCCGCTTCCCAGGTGGCTTCTTCAAAAGAGAAGCCCGACCAAGCGACACAGAAATCTTGGTCATGCGCCTTGTGGACCGTGCCCTGCGCCCCACTTTCCCAAGTGATTACCACTCGGAGACGCAGGTCATGATCCAACTGATGTCCGCAGACAAGGAGAACATGCCAGACAGCCTCGCTGGATTGGCCGCTTCCGCAGCCTTGGCAGTCAGCGACATTCCATTTGATGGTCCGATTTCAGAAGTGCGCGTCGCACGGGTCAATGGCTCATTTGTCATCAACCCGACCTACGCTCAACTCGAGGAGGCCGACATGGACATGATGATCGCCGGCTCGATGGACAGCATCGTGATGGTGGAAGGGGAGATGAATGAAGTTTCCGAAGAGGAGATGGTGGGTGCCATTGAAGCCGCTCACGTCGCCATTCAGAAGCAATGCCAAGCTCAACTTGACATGGCTGCAGAAGTGCCCGGTTCTTCACCCAAGCGTGAATATGAGCACGAGAAGCAGGACGCCGCATTGAAGCAGCGCATCCATGACGAGATGTACCAGCAGTATTACGACGCTGCCAAGAACGCGGGCTCCAAGGAGGAGCGCGGCAAGTCTTTCAAGTCCATCAAGGAGGCCTTTTTGGCCACCATGTCCGACGAAGAGAAGACGGCAAAGCAATACATGCTCCGCGACTACATCAAGGGCACACAAAAGAAGGCCATTCGTGACCTGTTGCTGAACGAAGGCATTCGTTTGGATGGACGTGGTACCACAGACATTCGTCCCATCTGGTGCGAAGTCGATTACCTGCCAACCACACACGGATCTGCCATCTTCACCCGTGGAGAGACGCAAAGCCTGACCACGTTGACCTTGGGCACCAAGGACGACGAGCAGCTGATTGACAACGCCCTTGTGCGCAAGACCGAAAAGTTCTTGCTGCACTACAACTTCCCCCCATTCTCAACCGGTGAAGCCCGTCCCATTCGTGGAACCAGCCGCCGTGAGATTGGCCACGGAAACCTTGCGTTGCGCGCACTCAAGCCCATGTTGCCCCCCATCGAGGAATGTCCATATACCATTCGTTTGGTCAGTGAAATCCTCGAGTCTAATGGCTCCAGCTCTATGGCCACTGTATGTGCCGGAACGCTGGCCATGATGGATGGTGGAATCCCAATGAAGCGCCCCGTTAGTGGCATCGCGATGGGATTGATCACCGACCAAGAGACTGGCAAGTACGCTGTCTTGAGCGACATCCTCGGTGACGAGGACCACCTCGGAGACATGGACTTTAAGGTCACGGGTACATCCGAAGGCATCACGGCTTGTCAAATGGACATCAAGGTCAAGGGATTGTCCTTTGCACAATTGACAGAAGCCCTGCATCAAGCCAAAGACGGACGTGCACACATCTTGGGTGAGATGCTCAAGACCATGGACACGCACCGCGACGACTACAAGGACCACGCTCCACGGATCGTATCCTTCGAAGTTCCCGCTGAAGCCATTGGTCCCATCATCGGCCCAGGAGGTAAAATCATCAACGAGATACAGGACACCACAGGTGCCAATGTCTCTATTGAAGATGCCGACGGTAAAGGACTCGTTGAAGTTTCAGGCGACAACAAGCAAAAAATTGATGCCGCTGTAGCCCGTATCCGTGCCATCGCATTCCCACCGACTGTTGAAGTTGGGGAGGTTTATGAGGGACAGGTCAAGACTGTCATGCCATACGGCGCATTCGTTGAGATCATTCCTGGTCAGGACGGACTCCTCCACATCTCTGAATTGGAGCATGGCCGCGTCAATGAAGTCACTGACGTCATCAACGAAGGAGACCTTGTGAAGTTCAAAGTCACCGGTCGCGATCCTCGCTCTGGAAAGCTCAAATTGAGCAGAAAAGTGCTTCTTCCGAAGCCTGAGTGAAACGAATGACCAAAAAATACGTTTGAAGGAGAGGAAGGAACCGCCTTCCTCTCTTTCAATTCCTGAAACGCAACGCCCATGAGACAGCTAAAAATCACGAAACAGGTCACCAACAGGGAGACCGCATCACTCGACAAGTATCTTCAGGAAATCGGCCGAGTCGATTTGATCACTGCTGAAGAGGAGGTCGAACTGGCCCGCCGCATCAAGCAAGGTGACCAAGTCGCCTTGGAGAAGATGACCAAAGCCAACTTGCGTTTCGTGGTATCGGTCTCAAAACAGTACCAGAACCAAGGCCTGTCGTTGCCTGACCTGATCAACGAAGGAAACTTGGGTTTGATCAAAGCCGCTCAGCGTTTCGATGAAACCCGCGGATTTAAGTTCATCTCCTACGCCGTTTGGTGGATTCGTCAAAGCATTCTGCAGGCACTCGCTGAGCAGTCCCGTATTGTGCGTTTGCCCCTGAACAAGATTGGTTCGATCAACAAAATCAACAAGGCATTCGCCCGTCTCGAACAAGAGTTTGAGCGCCCTCCAACTCCAGCAGAACTGGCTGAAGTACTGGACATGACACTCGACGAGGTCAAGCAAAGCTTGAAGAACGCCGGACGTCACGTCTCTATGGACGCGCCGCTCAAAGACGGCGACGAAAGCTCCAGTACGATGTATGACGTACTGCAGACCAATGACACGCCTTCGCCAGACACGGTATTGATCACCGAGTCTTTGAGAAAAGAAATCGAACGGTCACTTCAAACCCTGACCAGCCGTGAAGCTGATGTAGTCCGTCTCTACTTCGGACTCGGAGGAGAGCACCCCCTCACCCTTGAAGAAATCGGTGAACGCTTTGACCTAACACGTGAACGCGTGAGACAGATCAAGGAAAAAGCCATTCGCAGGCTCAAGCACACCAGCCGCAGCCGCATCTTGAAATCTTACTTGGGCTGATTGTCCAGGTTATCCCATAAAAAGCGGCTTGCCGCAGTACGAAACGGGCCCCATTGAAGGGCCCGTTTTGTGTACACTGATTTTGGCGCGTCTTTGGCAATGCCCAACGTGCGTTCCATTGATCGGCGTATTCCCAAATCGTCTACTGGGAAGACATCGGGCCGCCTCAGTTGGAACATCAAGTGCATTTGAACCGTCCAAGGGCCCAGGCCTTTTACTGTTGTCCAAGACGACACTATCGCAGCATCATCCGCAGATTCTACCGCGTCAAACATATCGGGGTTGTCCGTGTAATGCCGTGCCAAATCCTGCAGATAGCCATGTTTCTGACCACTGACGCCAGCGGCACGGTGCATTTCAGCCGAAAACGAAAGCACACCCTCAGCTGTCAATTCCAGCCCGTGCAACGCCACGAACCGGCCCCAAATGGTCTGGGCTGCTTTGGTGCTCAATTGCTGGCCTATAATGGCGCGCGCCAGACTTTCAAAAGCCGAACGTCGCTCAACATCAATGGGGTCATCCAACCGCGACACCACCGCATGAAATTCAGGGTCTACACTTTCAAAATGACCCCGTGCTTCGCTCCACGTCCAATCCGCGTCATATTGTGACAATGTTGAGTTCAGCGCTGTATTGGCCATGGCCGATAAGTTAAGGACCCGGCTCTCAGCCTTAGTTTCGCAACATGTTCCAAACGAACAACCTTCAAGCAATCGAAAGTGCTCCCTCCAAAACGTGGATGTGGACCCTCGGTGCAGTGGCCGTCCTCTTGGGCTTCATGGTCACCGGCACGGGTTGTCAAGGCGATAAATATTACCTCGGCGCAGATGCTCGGGTTTCATTTAGCCAGGACACCTTGTGGTTTGACACTGTCTTTACGTCGATAGGCAGTGCCAGTCAAGCCCTGCGCATTGTCAATGAAAGTCCTGGGCGCATTCTCTTAGAGGACGTCACCCTTGAAGATGGCAACGGCAGCGAATTCAGGGTCAACATTGATGGCATTCCGGGGCCCAGTGCCAGCGGACTTGTTCTAGAAGAAGGCGACTCCATCTACGTCTTTGTAGAAGTGACAGTCGACCCAGAAGACGTGAACCTTCCGTTTATAGTCAAGGACCGCATCAGGGTAACAGTCAATGGCTTTAGTCAATATGCCGAATTGCTGGCTTGGGGGCAAGATGCCTTCTTTCACGGTTCGCCAGGAGGGCTGTCTACGCTTCCTTGCAATGACATTTGGTCCGCTCAGCGCCCGCATGTCATCTATGGAGTGGTAGGGGTGGCCCCGGATTGCAACTTGACCATTGAAGCGGGCTGCGCTGTGCATGTCCATGCTGGAGGCGGCATTTATGTGGACCGTGGCGTTCTTGAAGTCAATGGGGAACTGGGCCAAGAAGTCACTTTTGAAGGCGACCGACTCGAGCCTGAATATGACGACATACCGGGTCAATGGGGCATTCAAGTGGACACCTTGATCCAAACCGAATTTGGCGTGGCCCAAGCCAGCATTCTGGGAGGCGGCATCTGGCTCTACGGCTCCGTTGGAAGCACCATGCGACATGCCGTTCTGCGCAATGGCACCATTGGCGTGCAGGTAGACACCACAGGCAATGCCGGAGGGGCTGCGCTCAACATGGAGAACTGCATCATCCACAATATGAGCGGCATTGGTCTTTTGGCCCAAGGGGCGCACATTGACGGAACCAACCTCCTGCTGTACGACTGTGCTCAAGCCTGCGCCGCATTCACCGTGGGAGGGCGCTACCGGTTCACCCACAGCACCTTTGCCAACTATTGGTCAGATGGCACGCGCAGCACGCCAACCGTGTTGATCAACGACCATTACGAAGACGCATCGGGCAATCTGCAAATCAGGCCTTTGACCGAATCTCGATTCCTGAACTGCGTGATGTGGGGAAACAATGCGGGACTGCAAGATTTCGATGAATTGGTCGTCGACCTTGAGGGCAATGACAATGACCTGCTCATCCGCGGTTGTGCGGTGGAAATGGATGATTTCGGTGCAGCCGATTGGATTGAGGAAAGCAGCCTCGACGAAGCGCCGCCCTTTGCGGACGTCTTTAACAGAGACTTCCACATCATTAGCGGCAACAGCCAATGGAATGGGCTGGGCATCCCCGCAGGGTTTCCCTTTTTGTCCACCGACCTCGACGGCTTGCCCCGCGTTGTCGGATCCGCACCCGACAAAGGGTGCTACGAGCGTCAATAACCTTCAGGCCTTACGGCCTGTATTTCGCCCACTTAATCAACGATGAGCCGTCACATTTTAGACGCCTTGATGCGCCTGTTTGCCCTCATCACTTTGAGGGAAGAAGGCTTGGAAAAAGGCCGAGAAGTCGTCGCCCATTTTCTGAGAAGCCGGCTGCCCAAAGGGGCGGTTACTGAATGGCTCAGTGTTTTTGAAGGCTACTTGGAGACCCAAGGAGGAGCGATAGAGTCCAGAGAACGGGCTGGCCTCAAGCGCACCGCATTGCGGTCAACCAAAGTGCTGCGCACCTGCACCGACATCAACCGTGACCTTCAAGCCATTGAAAAGGCCCTCGTTTTCTTGCGCATGCTCGAATTTGAGCACGCCATGTTGCCGAGCAGTGGCGAGCAAGATGGCTTGGGACGGGAATTGATCGACCTCGTAGCCGATGTTTTTGGAATACGAGAAGGGGAGAAGCGGTGCTACGAAACATTGGTTTTTGACACCGCGTCATGGCCCGTGATGACGCAGCGTTATCACGAAGCGTTTCTGATCGGTGACCAACCACAGCTTGGTGGCGTGGTCAAGGCCGGCTGGACCACTGCATTGGCCTGCTTTAGACACCCTGAGTCTCAGGTGGTCTTCGTGCGACCTCTCGGAGCAGGCACGGTCCAACTGAATGGCGAGCCACTCGACCCCAACCGAACACAGCCCTTTACGCCGGGTTCCACCTTGCGTCACCCGGGAACGGCGCCATTGCACTTTGTGGACATCCAACGCTCCTTTATGGAGGAGGAGAACATTCCAGAGTTGGCTTTGGAAATCAACGAGGTCAGCCATTGGTTTCATTATCCAGAAAAGCAAGCCTTGCACCCTTTCCGCACCCAAGCGCGCTCAGGCATGTTGGTGGGGGTCATGGGGGCAAGCGGATCGGGAAAGTCAACCCTGCTCAACCTCTTAGCGGGCACCGAGTCACCCACCTTTGGAAACATCACATTGGATGGGATACCGGTAGCCGATGAAGCCGCGCGCTCTTGGATCGGGCTTGTTCCACAAGAAGACCATTTGCTTCCGGAATTGACCGTCGGTGAAAACCTGTTTTATGCCGCGCGGCTGGCCTTCGCCGATGAGAATCGGGCGCAATGCCAACAGCGGGTTGAGGCTTGCCTGCAGCAATTGGGACTGTGGGAAGCCCGCGACCTCCCTGTGGGGGACGCTTTGCACAAAACCATCAGTGGGGGCCAGCGCAAAAGGCTCAACATCGCCATGGAGTTGGTCCGTGGACCAAGGGTGCTGTTGGTAGACGAGCCCACGAGTGGATTGAGCAGCAAGGACTCAGAATTGCTGATGGACTTGCTCAAACAGATGACCTACAATGGAACACTGGTCATCGCCGTCATCCACCAGCCCAGTGGCGACATTTTTCGAAGCTTCGACGCGCTCTGGGTGCTCGACCACGGCGGATATCCCGTTTTTACGGGGCGGCCCTTGGATGCCCTCACACACTTCAGAACCATCGTCAATCATTTTGAGGCCGACAAAGTCGCATGCAACATGTGTGGCCATGTCAACCCCGAGCAGATTTTCGACATCATCGATGTGCCGGTTTTGGATGGGCGCGGTAAATCCACAGGACAGCGGCGCATCAGCCCCAAAGAGTGGAATGACTTTTACAATGTCCTCCTTGTGCCCAAAGTGGAGGAGGAGATGTCGCGTTACAGCAAAGACGACAACACACCAGCGGCTCCTCAGGGACTAAAGCCGCCAAGTTGGTGGCGGCAATGGTCCATCCAAAGCACCCGGGATCTCACCCGTAAGTGGAAGAACAGGCAGTACCTGCTCATCAATCTAATCGAAGCTCCTTTGCTGGCAGTTTTGCTGGCTTTCATCCTGCGTTCTACAGAAGACGGGAGTGGATATAGCTTTGGGCAGGCCACGAACATCCCGCATTTTCTCTTCATCGCGGTCATCGTGGCCATTTTCATGGGGCTCACTGTGAGTGCTGAAGAGTTGTTTCGGGACCGTCTCATGCGCAAGCGGGAGCACAACCTCAGACTGAATTGGGCGGCATACCTCACTGCCAAATGCAGTGTTTTGTTTGGTATTTCGGCTGTGCAAACCCTACTGTTCGCCATGGCCTCTTATGTGATTCTGGAGTTGCCTGGACAATTTTTGGCCTACTGGTTCACCCTGTTTTCGGTGGCCGCTTGCGCCAATATGTTTGGCTTGATCATCTCGCTCTTATTCAACAGCGTCCGCGTCATATACCTCGCCATCCCATTGTTCATCATACCGCAGCTCATGCTCGGTGGCGCCATCGTCACTTTTGACCAACTCAACCCCAGTATTTCCAGACCTTCTGGAGTATCACCCATAGGGCAGGTCATGATCAGCCGATGGGGTTTTGAAGCGCTGACCACCCTTTATTCTGCAGAAACAGAATATGCTGCTGCATTGCTCAATGCCAACGAATCCTTAGCGCAATCTGCCTTTCTGCGAGACCGCTGGCATCCTGAGATGGTCCGCCAGATTACCCAGGCCCACCAAGGCAATGCCGAGGCGCTGCGCACCGTCGCCGCGGAATGGAACGCTGTGTTTGAGCGGGGAGACATTGACGTAAACGCCAGGTTCGAAGACGGCATCGACGAAGCTGAGATGGCGATCCTATTGGATGAGCTCGAACAGTACCGCCAAGTGCAACGCAACAAATGGCGGGCGTCAAAGAACCGGAAGGACGATGTCCTGAGGAAGAAAGGATGGGACGACCCTGAAAAGGGGAAGGCCATTAAGGAAGCGCAATACAACCAGGTCCTCATTGATTGGACGACACAAGACCAGGTTCTCAACCAAGGTTTTTCCGTCTACCAAAACCAAATCATCAACACAAAGGACGCCTTGTACG
Organism: uncultured Flavobacteriales bacterium; assembly: GCA_905478795.1. GTDB lineage: Bacteria > Bacteroidota > Bacteroidia > Flavobacteriales_D > Sanyastnellaceae > UBA8752. Next base: position 41,872 of record CAJQJX010000040.1, on the reverse strand, counting down.
CGGCGCCGGAATGGCCTGGACTCGGCGCATTTCATGCTTCCAAATCACGCTTTGGCCAACGTGTGATGCCAAAAAGCTGGGGGAACTGGATGGTCTTATGGGGAACCACCCTTGTTTTCATGTTGACCCTCTCCCTCAAGAATGCCTTCAGGCTTCGGGGTCGATCTCAACGAATTTAAAGGGCACATTCACAATGTGATCGTAGTCCTCGCCGGCCTCAAGCATATCCTCGTCATCGGCATCGAAATACCATTGGACTTCTAAGGATTGGCTTTGCTCAAGACGCTTAAAGAGGTCCAAGAGGCATTTACTGCTGCTGGTATTGAAGTATTCCAACTGCACCTGAACGGTCAACTTAAAATCTTCTGGAATGCCTTGAGCCCAATCCAATATCGGACGGTAGAAGTCGACAGCATTCTCTGGAATAGAGCGGCCAGAAAGCACCAGACGTTGGTCTTCAGCTTGAAAAACAATCTCTGGCGTCTTGACAGTAGGAGCGATGTGTAAGGGACCCATGTGACCAAAAGTAATCAAGGTGTGCAAGCCACCTCGACAGAGAAAAATAATTTGGGTCCATCCGATGCGTGGATAATCCGGATGTGGGGTGCTCGGATGGCCGTTTTTGCCAGTGAAACCCAGCCCAAACCCGCGCCTCCTCGAGGTGTTCGGTCCACTGAATCCAGACATTGACGATAGAGACTTCGCCAATCAATTTCGCCATCTTTCATCGATGTGACCGTCATCTCCTGCAACGTGCCATACTGCCGAATCCACTGTTCCACTTGTTGGATCTCGTTCTTTCGAATAGCGTTGACGCTGCGGATTTTGAAACGTGGCTCACCGCAGCACGACCGGCCCATCAGATTAAGTTGGGCCCTACGATCAGGATCCGCATGACGCTCCAAGTTCTGAACGCACTCAATCACAGCCCGAAACACACGGCGGTCCTCCATGCGCTGCACCACCACCTCTTCAAGGTGTTCCAACAAAGCATCTAGATTCGCGGTCGAAGGGTGGGCATCGAAGGAAGCCAGGCCCATCCACCGGGTTTTTAGAGCGGGAAAGACAGTGCGTTTGTCAATAGAAATCATCAGGCAGCAGGAGTCGGAATCACTGCTCATACGCAGGGGGACGCCGTCAGGTTGCCCAATCGCTAAGAATTATCTTGGCGCGCTCTTATGGATCCTTCGCAACACTCCCCAGCTTGGTTTGAAGCGTGGTTTGACAACCCGCACTACCATCAGCTTTATGGACATCGCAGCAATACGGAGGCGGAGGCTTTCGTAACAGCGATGCATAAACAGTGGGGGTGGGACCAATTGAGCCTCCTTGATTTGGCCTGTGGAAAGGGACGCCATGCGCGCGCCGCTGCTTTGAAAGGACACCAGGTGGTGGGCCTTGACCTGAGTCCAAACAGCATTGCTGCGGCCCGATTGGACCACCACAATGTACCAGGCCTGTCCTTTGTGGAAGGGGATATGCGCCACTTTTCACTCCAGCAGAAATTTGACGGAATCCTAAACCTGTTCACGAGTTTCGGCTATTTCAGTCAGTCTGAGGACCACTTATCGGTCCTTCATCAAGTGTATGACCACCTGAAACCCGGTGGGTTTTTTGTTTTGGATTTCCTCGACGCGCATTTTGCCCAACGTCATTTGGTACCCAAAGAGCAACTGGAACGGGGGGGAGTGGTCTACAGCATCACTCGGGAATTGGCGCCCGCTTCAGAGGGCGGGTTTCCGACCTTTGTGAAACGCATTGCCCATGACACTACAAATGGCAGGAAAGAACACGTTGAGCGTGTCGCAGCATTGGACAATGTTCATTTGACCGCCATGTTGGAGGAATCTGGATTTGAAATCATGGGGCGATATGGTTCATACGACCTCAATCCTTGGAAACAAGGAGAAGACACCCGACTCATATTTTACGCACGCAAATCATGACTGCTGGCATCACTTTGGTTGTCGTTGCGCTCTTAGGCGCTCTTCTCGGAGAATGGTTGGGCGACAGGTTTAAGCAACACATGCCCCTGTTGCTGTCCTTTGGCGGCGCCTTCCTGTTGGGACTGTGCTTCCTTCACCTCTTGCCCGAAGCATTTGCCATGAATGTCGGAGCAGGACATTGGGTGATCGGGGGATTTTTGCTTCAAATAGGCTTGGAATATCTGAGCAAGGGTATGGAACATGGTCACGTTCACGTTCACGGCAATCGGTTTGGCTTGCTCGCCTTTCTCAGTTTATGCCTGCACGCTTTGATCGAAGCCATGCCCTTTGGGTTGGACACCGCACAGATGGCCCATGAACACCTCCACGATCATGGGCACGAACATGCAGGGCACCACCATCATCACCATGTAGGAGAGGGGCAACTCGCTCTGTTGGCTGGCATCGCACTGCACAAACTGCCAGTGGCCCTGGCTCTAGCGACCATCCTTAAGGCCACTGTCACGCAGCGGGCGCGCAGGTGGGCTTGGATCCTCTTCTTTGCAGCCACCCCCGTATTTGGAATGCTTATAGCGGGCTCTTTGCCGCAAGTTCCTGCGGTCTTTGGTGCACTAAACGGCGTGTTGGTGGGCATCTTGCTGCACATCTCAACCACCATTTTGTTTGAGACTGCAGATGGCCATGATTTTAACGGGCGCAAGCTGTTGACCATCCTCGCAGGACTCTTTTTGTCATGGCTGGCAAGCCCTCATTGAGGTTCCGCTCGTAACCCTTTTACAGGATAAACCGTATCGGGACCAAATCTTGTCCCATGAAGCGGTTCCGCATTCGCATAACGATTAAGAAGTTCGAACGTATAGAGCTGAGCTCAGATGTCTTCGGCTTCGATCTCTTCGAGCACTGTTTAAACTGAAGGCTTACTTCAATTGTGCAAGGAGGCTTTGCGCCTTGGCCAAGGCTTCTTGATTCCAATTCCTCTTCGCCCCACCCCAAACGGCAGGGGCTTCCATGAGCACTTCGGTGGGCAGATTGCCTACCAATTCGTCTTTGGCCATTGGGCATCCACCCAATCCACCGAGCGCTCCATCAAACCTCCGGCATCCACCGCGCCAAGCAGCCTCCATGAATGGAGCAGCTGATTCTCGCCGTCCATGCAAGTGCACCCCAACGGTCAATCCAGGCGAGGCCGATATTACCTGTGTGCATACCGCTTCTATGATGCCTTCGTTGGCTTGGCCAACTGTGTCGCTTAGGGCCAGGTGCGTGACCCCCAACTCTTCGTGCAATCGCAAGGCCCAATCGCCTGCCAACTCCGGTGACCAAGGGTCTCCGTATGGATTTCCGAATCCCATGCTGAGGTAAACAACAACCCCCTTATTCGAAGCGGCCGCGGCATTTTGTATGGCATCCAATCGGCGCCACCCCTCGTCAATACCTCCTCCTGTATTCCGCTGCTGAAAGGTCTCCGAAATCCCAAATGGGAAGCCAATCATGTCCGGACGGCCGTGAGACAATGCGTCTTGGGCTCCGCGTTCATTGGCCACAATGGCCAAGACTTCCGTACCAGTCTCCGGCAACCTCTCAAGTACCTGCGCACTGTCAGCCATTTGTGGAACGGCCTTGGGCGAAACGAAACTGCCTGCATCGAGCACATCAAAACCCACTTCCATCAAAGCCGACAAATAGGCCACCTTCTGGTCAGTGGGAATAAACGGCGACATCCCTTGGATCGCGTCACGCGGACAGTCCGTTAGAAACCAAGAATCTCCACCTGATTTGATGTTGCTCATGTCGCAAAGATTGAACAAAATGAAACCCCAACACACCCCCCGACGTATTGGAACCCATATCCGCCCTGCGGTGCGATCACAACACAACGTCAACCCCATGAATATGGACCTCCGTACTTTCAACAGGCTTCCACTCGATGAGAAGACCAACTACATGTGGGACCACGGGAATTGCATTTCCCAAAGAATGGTCGAGAACCGTTACATCCTCTGCATTTTTGAAGTCAACGGCTTTTATGTAGAAGCGATCTACAGCAAACAGAACAACCGCGTCAATGCCATCCTTCCCATCATGGGGATGGAGGCTTGGGAGTCCTATGTAGAACGTGTGATTCGCAATGTCACCGAAATGAACTGACAACGCGCCATTGGCCCCCCTGTGTCCGGTATCGGATGTGATGGGAGGACATGGCCCATTGTGCACCGCACCACCAGATTGAATCGGGTGGCTCATTGGAAACCCGCTCCGTTAACGAGCGGGTTTTCCATGTTTTGACCCCAGCATATCTCGGGGTTGGCGACGCTGGAAAGACGGTGACTTTATCCCGGGCATACACCACACAGTCCGACCCCACCATCACAGCTCGAGGACGCTGCTCTTCGAAGCTGGACCAACGCAGCAACGCAAATGCCGTGAGCGCACCTGCCAATCCGAGCCGCAATGGCCGTTGCACAGCCAAACCCCATATGCAGCCCACGGCCAACGCTCCGCCAGCGCAAGCCGTGAATGTGCGATCCAGTGGCAGCAACAGTGGGGGATATTCTGCCCACCACGACACCAAGTCCAGAAAGAGGTGGGTCAAGTGAACAAGGGCTTCTCTTAGACCCCACGAAAAGGGCCCCGGAAGAATGTACCATGCGACAAACAAGACCAGAATCGCGGTGACCAAAGGGGCCGCCATGATGTTGGTGGCCACAAAAACCACAGGGAACTTACCAAACGCAGGCCAAGCAAGGGGAGCGGTGCAAGCTGTGGCGACGAGGGGAACCCCGACGAGCATGCCGCACTTCTTCAGCCAAGACGACCACCCCAAGCCTTTGAAACACCGGTGCAGCAACAAGATGCCAGCCGTTGCCAAAAAACTCAAGCCCACCCCCAAATCACCGAGCGCCTCGGGCCGAAAGGCCACAATCGCGAGGGCCACAGCAGATAGCACCGTCATGCCATCAGACTTTCGGCCCAACGCCAGGGCCAAGACCCCCACAGACATCATCGCTGCAGCACGCACTGCTGAACCTGGCCAACCACAGAGGCCCACATACCCCCAAACCAATGGAGCCAGCAGATACGGTCTCCACCCAGCAGGACAGCCGAGCCATTGGAACACCAAGAGAAGGAGGCCTGCCATCAACCCAATGTGAAACCCCGAGACAGCGACAAGATGGGACAATCCTACATCTGAAAAGGCCGCTTTCGTTGTCCGTGAAACGCCGCCCTTATCGCCTGTCATCAAGGCCATCAGCAAGCCAGAAACATCAGGGTCGTTTAAGCTCAAACAACGCAGCCTTACACGGAGCTTGGCCGTATCTAAGGCCCTTCTGACGCTTGCCAACAGGCCTGGCGCCTCTGTCACGGCCCCATGCCAATCCACGGCGTATTTGGACGAGACACCCCGCCCCTTGAGGAAAGCCCGCTCATCAAAGTCAGCCAAATGCGCAGCAGGCTCCGGCCTCAAACGGCGAACGCCAGCCACCATAGTCTGTCCAACACCTAAAGTCGGGCCCTTGACTTCCAACAGTGCCTGACGTCCATCAGGTCCAACAGCCAACCACCGGGCTGTACTTCCGCGAGGCGACCAAGGTTGAACCAGTTCAAAGCGACCCACCTCAGGGGAAGGAGAGGAGGAACGAAACAGGGCATGCCCAGGCGCACTTCCGCGTGCACAACAGCCCAAAGCTCCGCCCAATAACAAGGCCCCAGAAACACAACGTCTGACATCGCTAAAGCTCAATAACAACCACGCTGACAGCGCTGTAGCACAGGCTGCCATTGTGAACAGAACAAGCGGGGAGCAAGGTGCAGAAACACCCCACCCAACGACCATTCCTGGAAGTATCCATCGCAAAAGTTGGGGCCCGCGCATCGGGACAAATCAAAAGGAGGTTCACACCCTCCAAACAAAGAGTTTGTGAGAGCGGCGTACCCATGCATCAACGGAGATTTAACTGAATCGAGAAGGAGGGAGGTCCGACCAACGCTTGCGTCCACGCAAGAAATAATCGACGACAATGCTCCCTTCATAACGCCCAGCCATCGCGTCAGGAGACCGCTCCACACCAGTGCAGGTCAACATCTCTGAACGGCGCTTGAGCTTCATGGAAGGCCTAGCTCGTCCAAACTCTCTGTGCGCGCGAAGGACCGCTTTGAAGAAGTCATATTTTCCTTCGGCCACAAAGCGCAATGCCGCGATGCCATCGAGTATTTGCCGCACAAAAATGCGCGCTCCGATTCCAGGCCTGTGGTCGTTTTTGAGCAGCAAAAAAAGGTTGTTCCTGAAATTCAGTTGCGCTTTCCGGGGACTGGATTGGGCCAGGGTCCCACCACCCAAATGATAGACATGAGCGCCTGTCGCAACGCCAATGACGTGCCCCCTGTTGCGCAAGCGCCAGCACAAATCAATTTCCTCCATGTGGGCAAAGAAGTCCGCATCCAAGCCCTGAACCTCCTGCCATGCAGAGGTCCGGATCAGCAGTGCCGCCCCAGAGGCCCAAAACACAGCCCTGTCATCGTCATACTGCCCCGTATCCTGCTCAAAAGCATCGAAAATGCGTCCGGCACAAAACATAAACCCAAAGCGGTCCATGTAGCCACCTGCAGCCCCGGCGTACTCAAATTCCGCCCTGCGTTCTACGGCCCTAATCTTTGGTTGGACGGCAGACCAGCCCTTTTTCTCTGCAGCATTCACCATCACATCCACCCAATCGGCTGTGACTTCAACGTCACTGTTGAGCAGGAGCACCCAATCGGCCTTCAGCCGCTTGCTTAGGGCTTCCAGTCCTGCATTGTATCCACCGGCAAACCCATGATTTTGGGACAGGGACACCACTTCTACTTCAGGAAACTCTTGGCGCAACAGCTCTAAACTTCCATCATCAGAACCATTGTCAATCACCACCACCCGATCAGCCGCTGCGTTGTGCGCCACCACTGACGGCAAAAACCGCCGAAGGTGTGCCGTGCCGTTCCAATTGAGGACAGCCACTGCTACGCGACAAAAAGGGCGGTCATCTTCAATCATGTTAGCGCGGATTGAAGAACAAGTCTTCGGGCTCCTCTCTGCTGTACGTATCACGGTTGCCCAATTGGTTCATCCGGGTATCCACCACTGAATGCCCCAATTCACGTGTTTTGAGAATGTCCAACCAATCTGCATTGCGCAGCTCCCTCGGATGGTCGCTGTGCAAAAGCTCAAAACACTCGCCCACCACTTGGGGCGTATAGAACAAGAATCGCCGGTTGTTGAACTGGCCTGCCTTGTGGTAATGCCAGATTTCATAGGGATAATACGCTGTGCCGTTGTGACGCTGAACCACTGTATTGGGACGGCCATAGCGCAGCAAAATCCAACCCATATCTGTTTCGTGACCTTCGCGGTTGGGGCAGGCTCCGTACTCGCGGTCCGCGATGGCAACCTCTGTGCGGTATGTCCGCCAAGCGTCTGCAGGATTTTCGGGAGCGCGAACGGTCCAGAATTGCTCAAGAAACGAGCGCAACTGCCCAAGGTCTGCACCCTGCAATACATACTCGATGGACCTGCGTTCACCAGCGTCTGCAATGGGGATCAATGTCTCCACCAAGGCCAACAAACTGTCGCGGTCATTGTGCAACAAGACAAAAGGAGCCAATGAACCTGCAGCGACAGCAGCTTCCTGAGCCTTCTCGGAAATGCACTGAAGACCGGTACTGTTGGACACCAATAGTTCTTGCTCGGGGGTCATGATCTGAACCACCAATTCATAAACGCCAGCGGGTGGGGGAGGCAAGGCCTCTAAAACAGGCAATACGGGTGCAGCCTTCATGCGGAAATACCGCCGGGTCTCTTCCGCCCAAGCCCCCTGTTCTCCCGGCATTTTAAATCCTGCAACCACCAAAAAGCCTGAGCCTGACCCAAATTGAATGTCTGTACCATACAGCTCACAATAGAAAGCTATACCGCTCGCCTCAGCAGACACACGGCTGTCCACAAGGGGCAGGATATCCTTGCCAGAACGGGTGAGCGGCCCCGGAGGGACAGAAGCTTCTGCCACACCTTGTACAACAAACAAGTCACTGATATCCAATGATTTGCTGTCAGAAACTTCAACCACAGTCTCATACTCCAAATGCGGCCTTTGGGGAGCGCCCACATCTTCCACCTCCAGCTCCAGTACATGAGGCCCTGGAGCAAGCTCCATTCGGGCTACATCCACAAAGTCACCCTTCTGGGGCAAGGAGCCCGTGCGCGATGTGGACTTCACAAAACCAGCCACTGTTCCAGTACTGTCGTAGGCGATCACGGTCCACTTCACTGCCGCACGAAAGAGCGAGTCACCCTCTGACAACCAGGTGACGCTGCTGGCCAAGAATTCCGCCTGTACCTCCAAGTATGGCGCCCCATCAGGTGCCTGGAATTGCCGGGTAGCCAAGCGCAAAGAGGGAGTGGTCCCCGAGGTCTGGGCCTGGACAGAAAAAACCGCCGGCCCGAACAACAAAGGGAGCACGACCAACACACCGAAATAGAAGCGCATCGAAAGCAGATGCGTTACATTGTAGCCTGTGAACAGCATGAATTGGCAAGATACATTTTCGGTGAAGTCCATACTCCTGTGCGGGGCATGTTTACTACTTAGCCCCTTGGTATGGGCCACACACCTTGTTGGCGGATCGATGTACTACGAACATCTAGGAGGCGACCAATACGAAGTGTTTCTGGTCATTTACAGGGATTGCGGCCCTACAAACACCAACGGCACCGGCTTTGATTTAGCGGCCAACATTGCCGCTTATGAGGGCTTTCAATTGCATCAACAAGTTCAAAGCCCCATCAATGGAGGTGTAGAGCAAATTGACCTACAAAGCGGCAATCCCTGCGCCCAGCTCCCACCCGGAGTCTGTGTGGAACGGGCCGTGTATTCTGCCATCTTCACTTTACCGGCAAGTTCTGAATCCTATACCATCGTTCACCAACGCTGTTGCCGGAATCCTCAGGTGGTGAACTTGTTGGACCCCACAAATACCGGTTTCACGATTTACGTTCAAATCCCACCAGTACTCGGTAACGACGACCTAGACATCAGCTCCAATTCATCTCCAAAGTTTGTCAACCTTCCTCAAGGTTATGTCTGTGTAAATCAGCCGTTTTCATTGCAAAACGAAGCGCAAGACTCAGATGCCGATAGCATTTCATTTTCGATTGGAGACGTGTTCATTGGCGGGAGCTTTTCCGCGCCCACACCCAATCCTCCGGGACCTCCTCCTTACGAAAATGTGACTTGGGCCAACGGGTACGCCCCTCAAACCCCACTGGGAAATGAGCCGGTGAACTGGGTGGAAATCGATGCGCAAACCGGGACATTAACGGGCACACCCAATGCCATTGGGAAATATGTAATCGGCATTTTCATTTCTGAGTTTAGACAGGACGACAATGGCAATTGGGTCAGTCTCGGCAAAGTGTTTCGGGACTTCACAATTGATGTCGTCCCATGCGAAATCGTTTTTCCAGACATCGAATGGCCTGAGCCGTGCACTGGCCTGGACGTCGAGTTCGGGGTCGATGCGAGCATCGGTGTCTTCGCTTGGGATTTCGGAACAGGAGAGCCCACTGACACCAGCTCCTCGATCACTCCATCTTTCAGTTTCCCTGCCCAAGGCCAGTACAATGTGGCCCTGTCTTATGATTTAGGCGGCTGCGGAGACAGCATTAACCAGTCCATCCTCATCGCACCACCCGTTCAAGCTTCCTTCAACGCAAATGCAGCAAACTGTTTGGCCACAGGGTGGGACCAACAAGTGCAATACACAGGGGATGCCCTCGGCGAATCAGGCACCTTGACCTGGTTGGTGGATGGTGAAGCCGTTTCGAACGACATCAATCCGGTCTCGTTGTTTGTCCCTTCGGGCAACCACACCATTACCACCCAGTTGGTCACCGATATCGGTTGCGCAGCATCGAGTGCTGTGCAAATCGATTTGCCAGCCCTTCCTGCTGCATCTTTTGCCACAACAGAGCCGCCCTGTAATGGGCTCAACATTGGCTTCACCAACCTTTCGTCTAACGCCACAACCCAGCAATGGACCTTCGACCTCAACAACGAAGCCACAGGCCAAGGGACGGAAAGTTGGACAGGAAACGCATCTTGGACCTATGCCAATTTCGGCAGCTATCAAGCCCAATTGATCGCCCAGCCCGGAGAAGCTTGCGCCGATACGGTCACCCTGCCCGTTCAAGTGCTCCCATCAGACCCATTGGTCATGGCTTTCAACGCTGTTGAGCCATTGGCTTGCTCTTTGGAGACCACCGTCGATTTCACGTTCATCGGCGCCTTTGCAGATGCCGTAGAATGGGACTTTGGAGCTTCTGGCACTGCCTCAGGAGACACGGTCACCTTTGATTTTGGAGGTGCTGGCTTGTACCCCGTGACCATCACCATAGAAAACGACACCTGTGGTACCAGCCAATCCGTGGACTTTGAAGTTTATGTCCCGGATCTCGTTTCTGAAGTTGAGCTTGTGATCCCCAACGTCATCACACCCAATGCCGATGGGAAAAACGACAGGTTTCGGGTGGGAACAAGGAGGCTGGACGGAAACGGCGTAGACATCACCAATGCTTCATCCTTTAGCTCATTTAGACTCCAAATCTTCGACCGATGGGGTGTACTCGTGCATGAGTCAGAAGGCGTAGGTGCTGGATGGGATGGCCGCATCGGAGGAACGGTAGCCGCTCCAGGAGTTTACTACTACATCTTGAATGCCGACCACAGCTGTCTCGATGCCGACATTGAAGAGGTGGGAGAGCTTACGCTGATCGTGGACTAACAGCACGTCTGAACCAACGTGTGCGTTCCACCTTGCACAACACCATCCTGTAGGCGTCGTACCACTCGTTGACGCCCCTTTCTTTTGCCTGTCGGTGTCCTACATGAGCCGCCCAAGCGTTCACACAAGCAAGGTCTTGCCAGTAGCTCATAAACACGCCGTCTCGCCCATCTCTCAAAGACTCAAACCCCAAGTACCCCTCCATTTTCTGGGCTTCTTCCATCATGCGCTCCATGACCTCAGAATATCCCGGAGGATCCAGAGAACGCTCTGAAATAAAAATGCTCACGTAATGGCCTGGCTCGAGCTGCACACGGTCTTCGATGACTCCCATAGGTCTAAGATCGCACACCCCATCTTTGCACCATGAACGCTGCATGGGACCGTGCATTTCCAGACTGCCTCCACGATGATGGTGGCCGTCGTATGGCCACCTCACTGAAATGGGGTTTGCGTGCTATGGCCACACTGCCTTGGGCACAAGACATTGGCCCCAATCCAAGTACGGACCATTTGCACGAAGTCATGAACAGCCCGGCTCAAGCTTTGATTGTGCTGGACCTGCCTCCTAAAATGGCGCCGCCTCAAGACCTCCCTCAGGGCGCGTGGTCTGTGGCCCGACATACCCGGCAATCCACACTAACGCATGGAACCGACCCTATAGAGTCTTGGCCCAGCACCCGTAAAAAACAGCTCAAGCGTGCGGAGCGAGAGGGGATGACCGCACACCGCTGCACAGACATTCCACTTCTGGTGAAACTGCACCAAACAGCCCGAGAGCGCAAGGGGTTGACCAGTGACGGACATGCGCTCCAGCTTTTGCTCACTGAATTGCTCCAAGAACCAGACACCCACGGCTGGACCATTCAGCACGCCAACGGAAAGGTACTCGCAGGTGGCGTGTTTCATGGCGATGGAGACCGGCGGTGCATCTATGGCTTTGGTGGACAATTTCGGAGCGAGGCTCCAGGTGAAAGCAGCAGGGCCACTGTATTGCTTATCGCCGCCGCCATGCGTGAAGCGGTGAAACAGGGTAACCACACCTTTGACTTTGGGGGAAGTATGGACGCTGGTGTAGACCGCTTTTATGCAGAGTTTGGCGCCTCAAAAGTGGCGAAGCACCGTTTGGTCCGAGTGGCACCGCGATGGCGACTTCTGCTCAAATGGCGCCGGCCCGACTTGTTCAAGCCTTGATCAAGGCCAAACCTGCGCTTTACGCGCTTCTGGGATAAAGCAAGCTTCCCGGCCCCAAGCATTGATCTGGATGAATTCTGCCGCAGTAAAGCCCATGCCATCTCGCAGCAACCGGTACTCATCCATGATGTCAATGTTCATGATGCCGGGGTCGTCCGTATTGACAGTGGTACGGATCCCCGCTTCCATAATTTGACGGAAAGGATGCGACTCTTTGGTCGCACACACCCCACTGAGCCAATTGGAGGTGGGGCACAGCTCAAGCACCGTTCCCCGTTCCTTGACAAACTCCAATACAGCCTTGTCCTCCAGAATTCGCACACCGTGGCCAATCCTATCAGCGTGCAACAACTCGATGGATTTTTGGATGTTCAATGCGGCCTGTGGACCCTCTGCCTCGCCGGCATGAATCGTCACGAAAAAACCTTCTGATTTGGCCCGCTCAAAAAGTGGAGCAAACACCTCAGGACCATAAGCCAGCTCATTGTCCGCCAAATCAACAGCCAAAAAGTCAGCCTTCTTTTCAATGGCGAAATCCAACCAGTACTTGTTTTCTTGGACGGTCTTAATGCGCTGAAGCAGGCAAATGAGACCCACTGCGATGGGGAAGTCCTGCTCTGCGCGCCGCACGCCATTTAGAATCGCGGCATGCATGTCGTCTGGTGACATGCTCGGGTGGGCATCACACAAAAAACTGGGCGCGTAGCGCAGCTCTAACAAGCGCACGCCATTGGCACTCATGTCCTCACAGCACTCATAAGTCATGCGCTCGACCACCTCGGGCGAATCCAGCAGGTCCCGATGGCCCAGAAAAATATTCAGCAACGTGGGCAAATCCCCTACAGGCTGTGTGATCAGGTACTCCTTCCGAAATGTGGCGTCATCCAAGCGACGTCCCTTGGCCGACAACAGCTCTTTGAGCAGATCCTGACGTGCCGTCAATTCCAAGTGGCAGTGCAATTCCACCTTGGGCAAGGCACGGAGAGATTCGTCGAGCATGACCGACAAATTTACGCCATCGACGGTCCGATGTTCATTTTGGATGGAACAACCCCTACAGGCGCAACCTGATCACACCCATCTTCGTGACTATGATTGGAATCGGAGCGCGCATTGCCCATCCCAAATACGGAGAAGGCGCCATTTTTGGAGAGTCAGGAGCCGCATGGCGGATTCAGTTTACAGAACACGGAGAGAAGGAACTCGCCAAAACCTACGAATCCTATGAGATTCTTGAAGCTGCGCCGGCCACCTCTGAAGGCATTGCGCTGGAAGATGTGGTGTCGGCCGTAGAGAACGTTTTCGACCAATACCTTGAATCTCCCAAGCCGGTAGATTTGGGCGATAAGTGGGAGGGAGGCGTCATGGAGTTGCGCCCTGGAGAAGAGGGATTAAAAGGGAAGGAGATTCCCATCGAAACCTTCTTTCACAAAATCGTTATGCTGCGCGACCGCTTGCGTGTACTGGAGCAAAACATCAACAGCAACGCCAAGCTCTCAGACGAAGAAAAGGTGAATCTGCAGCAGTACATCACCCGTTGCTACGGCTCTTTGACCACCTTTAATGTGCTGTTTGACAGCAAGGAGGATTGGTTCAAAGGCGACAAGAAAGGCGCTTAACGCCTCATTTCATTTGCCCTTTTTGACAATGGCCCAGCACCTTTGAGCAGACGCGGGGTTCATTAACGAACGACCGTGAGCGTTCCGCTAAACTGTTCAGGATACTTGCCATGCGTCCAGCGCACCTGCACGCTCCACGCGTAAGCTCCGTCCTTCACATAATACTCGCCTTCGGCACGCTGGTCTTGACCCAGCCACGCTTCATCAGGATCTACAGAAGAGAAAACCACCTCACCCCAGCGGTTGAACACCTGGAAAGAATAATCCTCCGCACCATAGGCCTGACCCAACGGACGAAATGCATCGTTGAGGCCGTCGTTGTTGGGTGAAAAAGCGTTGGGTACATAGAGCTGCAGTTCCTGCTCCGTAAAGTGAGCCACTACCTGCACGGCTCCGTCCGCTGGCAATTCAACTCCCAAGTCAGCGGACATGACGGTGGTGTGAGACAACGCACCCTCCACTTCCCAGTGGCTGAATTTCCAATCCGCGCTAGCCGTTGCTATAAAAGCCTCAGGCCCGTCCACCACAAAACTGTCGGTCCAATAATCTCCAACCGTTGCTCGGTTCACCACTTTTACGACGCCTGCACCGGCAGGCTCAACTTCGACGACCAAGTCAACATGCTCCACATACTCAAAATGGGCCACGACCACACCGCCTGTATCCACATACAGAACAGCTGAAGCCTGGTCGTCTGCCACAATGGTGTTAGCGTCGTACGTCCAGTTTGTAAACGTCCACCATGGAATGGGGTTGGCCATGAGGTCATGTTCGCCATCGAACAGCTCCACCTCGTCAGGGTAGGGACCGATGACAAGGCCATTCAGTGCGATGGTGCCCGTTCCTGGAGGGTCCACGTCAAACACAAGCACTTCGGGCGGAACAGGCTCACCAAAGTGGGCCATGATGGTCACGTTCCCGCTCAACTCAATGTCGATGATGCTGTCTTGAATGTTGCTGATTGCCAGGTCGCCAGAGACCACTTCCCAATACAAGAACTCAGCGCCCTCACAGATTTCTTCGGCCTCTAAATTGATCGGAACACCGGCAAAATACCAACCAGTAAATGGCACCATGGAGGGGTCGATGTCCACCGAATTCAATTCGACTTCGCCACACCCATCAATCAACAAGGTGAGGTCTACGGGTTCAACGTCGTAACAATCCTCCATGCCACTGAGCACGGTCTCATTACAACGTTCATCAATAAAGTCGTGGATCTCCTCGACTTCCGCCATCCAACCATCATAATCACCACCCCAACGGTCAATTTGACGGGGCATCTCAGGCTCAATGACACCAATCATGCTGTCGAGCACAGCGTGCATGTTGTCACACGTAAAATGGGTGTTGCCCAAATCCGCCCAACGGTTGATGTAAGTCGCCCAAAAGACATCATTGTCCATCAAGGCATTCAAAACGGGAATGTGCCCCTGACCTCCAACATCACCCATGTTTTCTGGGTTGCAAGGATCAGCCTCTGAGCCCGTATCAGGCAAGCCCGTGTAGTTCGCGCCGTGGCCAAAAGTGTTGTCCAAATCCCACAAGGCATAGCGCCAGCGCCGCCCGTCTCCGTCAGGGTTCCTGCCTCTCCACCATGCCGTATTCCAATTGAGCCAATCCGCGCACACAACGTAGCTATTCAGAATGAAATAGTCGATCAAGGACATCTCGTTCAGCTCACTCACAGCCTGCTCGTAATTGGCCTGGACCGTCATGTCGTTGTTGGTGATGAAGTCCACAAGGGTATACCAGTCCGCACCGTTGCCGTACTCCGTCCAAGTTCCTCCCCAAGTCTTCAAAAAGTCAATGTCGTAACGGCCTTGATCATAGTAGCGGTTTGTGAAGTCACTGTCGTCTACCTTTTCTCGGTACTCATAGACGCCCCAATACAAGCCATTGATGTACAATACGCAGCTCTCGCTGGTCCGTTCATCGAGGTGAAGGTCAGAAACGGCGCTCAAGGTTTGACAGTAGGCATCTCGAACGTGCGCACCACCAGAAAACGGATAATTGTCGTTGGCTGCTGCCTTGAAAATCAAGCGCTGGAATTTGCCACGGTTGGAAATGTGGAAGAGGTCGGCATCGACCACATCGTCATACCCCATCTGGTCGCGTGTGATGTAATCGAATCCCTTTTGTGGATAGGCATTCGAGTCATTGCCATGTTCGTTAGAATCGCCTTCGGCCTCGACCCAAAAAGAACCGTCTTCATGAAAGAACTCGATGTGCATGGGCTCATCTCCGTTCCAAGCGCCATCCTCCAATCCAGCACCACTCACACTCACTACCCTAATGCTGTGCTGGTCGTCACCAAAAAAGTAGGTGTTGGTTTCCGTAAAACTGGGCGCCAATTGCCCTGTGGGATCTACAGCCATGGCCCGCACCACGGTGGTCTCAAACAACCCAATGGGGATGGAATAGGGCAGGCTCAAATCCGTTGGGCCGTATCCATCCAAAGTGTAGTAAATCTCAAAACCAGGCTCTGCAGAAATGTCCAAGGCCAAGGCTCCAGGATGGTAACCTGGAGCTTCTCCCATCTGTGGCATGGGTGCGTATCCTGCATACATGAAGGCTGCTGACCCTCCATTGCCTGCATTGGGTGTAGGCACAGTGCACACCTTCCAATCTCCAGCTCCATCTAACTCACGGGCCCAGCTGTGGTCCTGCTGATTGGTAGACATGTCTGTCCCATAGGTGTAGCTCTCTATGATGCTTCCTGTAGCATCAGAAAGGACCACTGATTCTTGCTTGCATTGGTGAATCCGGAAGTTCGTATTCAGAAAACCGCCGCCGTACAGATTGCCAATTTGGGCTTCGCCACTGCATATGATGGTCAAATAGCCATTGGGTGGCACGATGGTGCCTGCTGGGACCTCAAATTTTGTAGGGTTGTCCTCATTGTCAGACAAATACCAACCACCGATGTCAATCGGAGTCGCCGACTGATTGAAGAGTTCCACGAAATCTTCGTTGTTGCCCGCCACATTCAAGGAGTAGTTGGAGCACGAAAACTCATTGATGACCACCTGCGCTTGGGCAGGAATGGCCAACAATATCAACCCGAATAAGAGGGGAAGGGAGATGCGGTTCAATGTCACAGGGTCACAAGATACAATGAGCCAACAAGCCATACTCCTCAGAAGTTGCATTGCCCAGCAGAATAAACCGGCCAATCTATCCACCAGGGGCACAAACTTCAATTCACCGAGTAGATGTACATCGGGGGGAAATTCCTGAGTACAAAACACACCCGCCGCAATTGGAACATTCGATAATGCGGTTTCATGAGCGGAGGCATGTAAGTAAAGAAGCGAAAGACGGTCCCCCGATCCGTCAGCCCCTTGATGGCGGAAAGCATCGGTTCCTTTACGGCACCTGGCAAAACAAACGGAAGGCCAGACAGAACAAGGTCAACGTGCGGCCAATTCCGTTCGTTCAACAAAGACTCAAGGCGACATGCACTGGATTGCACAATATCAAACCGGTCCCCAAATCGGTCTTTCAAAGAAGCCACATAGCCTTCATCCAATTCAACGACCAACACTTGTGCATCGGGGTGCAAGCGGTCGTACAGCTCTTGGGTAAAAACACCCGTGCCAGGGCCCAGCTCAATGACATATCGAATGCCCTCGACGTCCAGCCCATTGAACATGTTGCGGCTGGCTACCTTACTGCTGGGGACCACACTGGCATTGCGCAGAGGATGACGCAAGAAGTTGAGCAAGAAACCCAACCTTCCATTTCCATTAAAAGCCATGGTGGCAAGCTACAACGCCGATTTTACGGGCAGGTATTCCCAAATGCAGAAAGGAGAATCAACACATCATTGACCCCCACCAGTCCATCGCCAT
This sequence comes from uncultured Flavobacteriales bacterium, assembly GCA_905478795.1. Taxonomy (GTDB): domain Bacteria; phylum Bacteroidota; class Bacteroidia; order Flavobacteriales_D; family Sanyastnellaceae; genus UBA8752. The sequence continues at coordinate 24,448 of CAJQJX010000040.1, read as the reverse complement.
TGTTGTCTGGGCAATCACCTGATCCTTGCAAAAAACTGCACACTCCATTGTCCCACACGGCCTCTGCGTCAAAGTTCACTGCAGAAGGGTAGGTGCAACCCGCCAAGCCCTCACCCTCACACAGAGACGCGGGCGACTGAGGATCCGCCAAAGGATCAAAGTTGCTTGCAAAAGGATCTGCACATCCTTGACAAGCGCTGCAACTCGCAAAGCAGACAACCGGCATGGCTAAGTCTTCTGCAACCACGGCCTCGCGCCAACCATTGGCATTACAATCAGTTGGTGGCGTCTCCCAAGCCGTGCCCTGCGCTCCAGCCGGTGTGCCAAACCGGTAAGCCAGTCCTGCACTTCCCGCGACGGTAACGGTAACGGCCTTTGCCCCCCACATGGCATCTGTCATGGCATAGGTATTGCCTTGCACCTCCACCAAGGCTTCCATGCTTGAATCGGGCATTTGCACCCTAAAAGTCACGGAGTAATACTCGGGATCTACTGGAGCGCAGGCCTCACAGGCATTAAAACACACCACATCCAAGTCCAATGGAGAAGCACCCAATTGAAAAGCCCTGTTGGTGTACACACTGGAGCCATCATAGGTCGTGTTGGTGCAGGGTGCTCCAACGGCAAAGGTCTCGACCAAGCCATCCCACCCATTGGTAGTGAACTTGAATTCGTGGTCACCCATGGGCAAGTCGATCACGGCCTGCCAAATGCCATCGCCATCAGCATCTTCCATGGGGGCACAATCGCCACACCACGCGTTAAACCCACCATTCACATAGGCTGTGTGTCCAGAAACAGCTTCATCTGAGAGGTCCACAGAAAACTGAACAGGATACAGACAGCTGCCATCGTTGGAAGTGGCCGGTGGACTGAAGTTCGACGCGTTTTCATCGGTACACCCTGGCCCCCCTGTACCCGGACAGCCTTCCGGAGAGGAAAAGCAATCCGCATCGGTCACCAATGGGTCCCAAGCCACATCCAAATAGCGGTTCACGTAAGTATTGGTGCCATCATAACTCGTCAAAGTTCCTTCAGCGCCTGAATCGAAATTCTCTTCTTGACCTGACCATCCATTGATGGTGTACTTGTACTCGTGAATGCCTTGGGGCAAGTCCAATGTGGAGGTCCAAATGCCGTTGGAGGAAGGGGTGAGGGCATGGACATTTCCAGACCAATCATCAAAAGAGCCGGTCACATAAACTTGGTCACTGGTGCCCAGGCCTTCTTGACTCATGTCTACCCTAAAGGTCACCGGCTGGGGGTCGGGAGCATGCGCGTAGACCCGCACCCAATCGACCTTCATCTCTTGAGGAAAAACAGTACTTCCGTCGGGAGACCCAGGCCAACCGCCTCCAACGGCTACATTGAGCAGCATGTGGTAATCCTCTGCAAACAACCAGGGGTGATCCGGGGTCACCTGGGTGCGGTCCAATTCAAAATAGACCTGCCCATCGACGGACCATCGGAGGTGATCAGGCCACCACTCCACTGTGTAAGTATGATAGGCCGTGGTCCAATCGTCGGCATAAATGGAACCTCCCATAGACTGGACATTGTTGACTTCACCCCAGTGTGCTGTCCCATGACAACTCCAAGGGGCATTGCCCACCAGCTCCATGATGTCGATCTCCCCAGGCCAAGGGTTGTTTTCGCGCAGCATCCAGAAGGCGGGCCATATTCCTTGGCCTGTGGGTAGGTCAATCCGAGCCTCCCACTTGCCATAAGTCTGACTGAATTTGTTCCGCGTCACCAAACGCGCCGAAGTGTAGGCGCTTCCAGCGTAATCCTCCTCGATGGCCGTGATCACCAAATCGCCATTCTCTACACGGGCATTTTCTAAATCGTCTGTATAGTATTGTAGCTCTCCATTGCCCCATCCCCACAATCCCTGAGCAGCACCTGTTCCAATGTCGTAACCCCACTTATTGGGATCGATGGAAGTGCCATTGAATTCGTCACTCCAAGACAAATTCCAAGTCTGAGCAGATGAAGCTAAAGCGAGGCCCAGGGCGAGAATAGAAGAAAACAATCTCAGCATAACGAGGTCTTTGCCATCCAGCAATTTACGGACGAAATGGCCTCAAGGGTTTCAGCAAGGCTGACCAAACAGCCCAAGAACCAGCAACAGGTCAACAACACTGATGACCCCATCTCCATTCACATCCTCTGGACACGGCGTCACCGTTTCCGGGGAGCAGGTCCCTGTGAGCGGAACGCCATCCAAATTCCAGGCCGGGTCAATGGGGACGCACATGTGCGCCAAAGCCGTTAGGGGCACATCCACCAAGCGCGGGGTACCCGCATAGTCCCAAATGACAGGGGCCTCATTTGAGCTCCATGTTGCGCCATCGATGGCACCCTGATGCCCGTTTCCTGAACCATCCGAGGCTTGGGAACCCAAGCCTTCATTCAATGCCCAGTATCCACGAAGGTCTGCCCAATCCGGGTGCGCATCGCTGAGGCTGCTGCAATGCCACTGAGCAATGGCTTCCTCTTCCAACACCTTACCCCAGAATCGCACCTCGGCCAGCTGTCCCGTCATGGCGTAACCTCCCAGGACATCCGCCCCAAAGCTCATTCCGCCACCGACATCCAAGCTCCCAAGAGAAGAGATGTCTGTTTCGGCATTGAACACACCATCGGTGTATAGGCGCATCATTCCGTCGCGGTCAAAAGAACAGGACAAGGTGTGCCATTGCCCATCGGCTACACCGGCCTCACCATTGGCATCGGCCCGACTGGACCCGTCGCTCACATTGACCTTCCAAGCAGGGCCATCGGGATACTCAAAAGAAAACACCCAACCTGGATTCAGACCCGAGTCCCAGTCCTTGTTTCCCACCATGGCTACATCTGCAGCTACCGTGGATCTTAGCCGCATCTCCACCGTGAAATCTAGGTCGGAGCCCACCAGAAAATCCGGATGATCGGCGAGAATGACGCGGTCGTCACCTGCGAAATTCAACACCGTCTCCAACCCCAAGCAGTCTTCGCTTTCGAGTCCAATCCACAAGGTGTCCCTTTCGACCACTTCCACGGGCAGGGTTGGGGAAGAAGCGAGGATGAACACCCTTCTTTCTCCTTCCGAGTTGCCCCCATGAGAGGTGCCGGTCCCGCCATGATCCGTGGTGACCAATACCATCCAATTTTCTTCCCCATAATTGGGCCGGCTCTGCAGCGCAGACACCATGAGACCCACTTGCTCATCCATCTCTGAAATGGCCGTTAAGTAGGGTGTTGAAGAGGGAGAAAAGCCTGTGCTGTGCCCCGCATAATCCGGGTCGTCGAGGTGAACGAAAATCGCGTGCGGGTCTTCATTCTCAATCTGTTGAACAGCTGCTGCCGCTGCCGCTTCTGCGGAGTTGGTGTTCAACACCAAATCGGCACTTGCCCCTACGATTTGGTTGTTGATGGGGCCCCACTGACAAATGGAAGCGGTATTCCATTCCGGGTACAGCGCCTCGATGCGTTCAAGCCATCCAGGGTATTGGAGGTAATTCTGATTTGAAAAGCTGTTGTCGATCACGTTGTGCTTCCCCGACCGCACCCCACAATGAATGGAAGACCATCCAGGGCCGCTCATGGTAATGTCGTCGTTCAATGCGTCCAAGGTGGAGAAACCTTCGGCCATCAGGGCGTCCAAGTGGGGTGTGGGCGCCTCCACAAGCGCATCGGGGCGCACCCCGTCAATTCCAATCATGAGCACCCTTCCAGAAGGCTGAGCCCACACCGAAAACCCAGAGAACAGGAGGCAGGCATTCAACAAGATTTGACGGGATCTCATGGCCTAAAAGGTACAAATCCAAGGACCCTCTGCCATCACGGCTACAACTTCCCTCACCTCTGTTTGCGCAGGGCAAGCATGCAGAACACCTCCGCCCATCCAGCCATACCGAGGCCTCCCAAAAAGCAATTTCAATCGCCTTCAGCCAAGCGGGCCAACCCCGCCTCCCAAATCAGGCAAATGAGGACTTCACCGCTTCGTAGACAATGTCCCCATTTTCGATGTTCAGGCCCAATCCCAGGGACCTGTCCTCTGCACAAGCCCGTTCCCATCCTTTGTCTGCCAGAGCAATGACATAGGGTAGGGTGACATTGGTGAGGGCGAGGGTCGAGGTGTAGGGCACTGCACCTGGCATGTTCGCAACGCTGTAATGAACCACATCATCTACAATGTAAACCGGGTCATCGTGGGTGGTTGGTTTGGTGGTCTCGACACAACCTCCTTGATCCACAGCGATATCCACAATGACCGTTCCCGGCCTCATTTCACTCAACATGTCCCTTGTAATGAGGTGCGGCGCCTTGCCACCTTTGAGCAGAACAGCGCCAACAATCAAATCGTGGGTAGCGATCGCCCTTTTGATGTTGTAGGTGTTGGAATATTCGGTCACGACGTGATGCGGCATGATGTCATTGACCTGCCTCAAACGGGGCATGTTGATGTCCATTATCGTCACGTGAGCGCCAAGGCCAGCCGCCATTTTTGCCGCTTGGGTTCCCGCCACACCAGCACCCAGCACGAGTACCCGGCCCGGCGGGACACCAGGAACACCTCCAAGCAATACACCACGTCCCTTTCTTGGCTTTTCTAAATATTTGGCCCCTTGCTGGATGGCCATCCGACCGGCCACCTCGGACATGGGCGTCAACAGCGGCAAAGAACCATCCAGCTCCTCTACCGTTTCATAGGCAATGCAAACGGCACCACTGGAGACCATCGCTTCTGTCAGTGACGCAGAGGATGCGAAATGGAAGTAGGTGAACACCACCTGGCCGGATCGAATCAAATCATACTCAGACTCAATCGGTTCTTTGACCTTCACAATCATGTCGGCCTCCGCGTAAACCAACTCAATGGTCCCGCGCAATTCAGCACCGACATCGGTGTAATCAGCGTCGGAAAACCCACTGCCCAAACCTGCACCAGATTGAACCAGCACCGTGTGGCCGCGTCGGGTCAATTCAAATGCGCCTGCAGGCGTCATGCCAACCCGACTCTCGGAAGGCTTGATTTCGGAAGGAATACCAATGGTCATGCTGCAAAGGAGGTTCAGGTCTCTTCTCGGCGGAAACCCAGCAACCGAAAATTACCCCAACTTATTGACATTCAATATATTGTGTACACAGTACACGATATGAAATGAGGGCCCATCAAAGACCAGCCATGAAAAAAGCCCGGCTGTGTAGCGCGGGCTTTCTGATCTGCGGAGAGAGAGGGATTCGAACCCCCGGTACCTTGCGGTACAGCGGTTTTCAAGACCGCCGCAATCGACCACTCTGCCATCTCTCCGATGGAGGCACAAAGATAACAACGACAACCACACACCCGCCTATACAATGTGCGCATCTCGTCGCTATTTTTAAGCGCCGTGAATTTGATTGTCCTTTCCATCCCCATCTTCTTCGCTCTCATAGGGTTGGAGGTCGCTTGGGACCAACTCAAAGGCCGTGGACTTTACCGCTTGGGGGACAGCTTGGCCAACATTGGCTGCGGGATCATGGACCAATCGACCGGATTGTTTTCCAAAGTATTGGTGGTCGGAGCCTATACCGCCGTATTTCACCTGACCAGCGCTTGGAGGCCTTGGGAGATGAGTGCCTCAGCTGGCGTGTGGGTGGCGGCTTTTGTGCTGTCGGACGCGGCGTATTACTGGGCCCACCGCCTCAGCCATGGCGTCAACATCCTATGGATCGGCCACGTCGTACACCACCAAAGCGAAGACTACAACCTCGCGGTAGCACTGCGGCAAAGCGTCCTGCAAAAAGTACTGTTGATGTGGGTGTATTGGCCCCTGGCTGTGGCAGGGTTCCCCCCAGAAATCTTCCTTACCTGCATGGCGGTCAACCTCCTGTATCAATTCTGGATCCACACTGAACTGATACAGACGCTCGGCCCATTGGAGTGGATCATGAACACACCGTCACACCACAGGGTGCATCATGGGCGCAACCCCGAGTACATCGACCGCAACCACGCGGGGGTGTTCATTGTGTGGGACCGCCTGTTTGGAACGTTTCAGCAAGAGCTGGCCAAACCAACCTACGGCATTACCCGGCCCACAGACACGTTTAATCCGGTGCACGCACAATGGAAGCCTGTTTCAGACTTGTGGAGCGACATGAAGCGCATCCCGGGCTGGTGGGACCGGATTCGGTTTTTGTTTGCCGCCCCCGGTTGGTATCCCGAAAGCATAGGAGGGCCGCAAGAGCCACCTGCAATCAGCGGCCAAGAGCAAAAATTCGATCCGCACCCAAGCCGGCCTGTTGCCGCGTTGTTGATCGCCCGCTGGCTGTTGCTGCTCACAGTGGCATTGCTCGTATTGGAAAACAAGGACACCCTGACACAGCTGCAACTGGCGGCAGCACTGATCTGGGTCTTCGCAGCGCTGGCCGCCGTGGGCGAACTCTGGAACAAGGGCTGGGGCAAGAAGCGCATGGCCCTGGCCTGGTTGGTGGACCTGACCTTTGTCCCTTCAGCGGCTTTGGTGGGAGGAGACAGCGCTCAGGCCTACGCTGTGTGGGCGGTACTTGCGCTGGCATCCGCACTCGTTACCTGGCGCGCACTTTCGGCATCGAGGCGCCTGTAAGTCACCCACATCTTCCATCCAACGATGGCCTTGTCGAAGCCAGAAAGCTGTTCCAAATCCGGCTTGAGGTAGACCTTTGGAAGGAAGGTTTTGTTCACCCCACTCAAGAATCGGAACCACGCCAGCTTCATGAGTTGCGGGGGGTAATGTGCATGCAGTTGCCCTCTGGAATCACCAAGATCTGACCGTTCTTCTGCATGTCCTGCAGAATGGACTGCAATGCCCAAGACGGACCTCCACACTTGACCGTTTCATTTGGTCGGTCTATGAATGCCACGTCAAAACTGGCGCCGTAGTTGTGGGTGCTCTGGCCGTTAAATGCATTGGCATTGCGGCGGCGAAGCTTGCGTTGCTGGCTCTGTGTCCGGGTCAGGCTGGTGATCCGAATGGACGCCCCTTCGTCTGAAGTGCCATCCATGGCCTTGTGGAAACGAGAGGCCATCTCTTTGAGCACATCAAATGCAGCAGGCAACAAGAACGGCTCACTGTGCGTCAATCGGTCGAGGTGGTATCCCTTTCCAACCGTAGGCACCCTGACCAAATCGCCTCGGCCAAACCCCGCTTGCAATTCTGAGTCATTCTTGACGAAGAAACTACCTGGAAGACTGCGGGCGCGCTTTTGATGCTGCGTGTAAGGATTCCGCGCCAACTTCATCGTGTACTTCGAGCAACTGCAAGGTGCTATGCCCTTGCGCGGCAGCGGTCCAGAAGGAGCGGGCCCAACAGCAGCACTTTCTATGGTGGAACGCACTGGAATCTCCTTGGCTTTTTCCGGCTCTGCGCGCTCCTGCACCATAATGGGTGCAGCATACACCCCCTCTGTAACTTCCTCCAGAACATCCTCTGGAGCCAATACGGAGGCTACACGCCCTTCGGAGTCGGCCCCGTCATAGTCTTGACCATCGGGGACGACAGCTGCCAAGCCATACGCAGCAACCAACGCCACTCCTCCTACCATGGCAATGCGGTCCCAACGGAGCCGCTTTTGCTTCTGCTTCTGCATGGCAGCAAGATGGTGTCAGTTCAACGTCCGCTGCGACTGAAGTTCCTTGGTTCGTCAACCCAAGGGTGTGCAATTCCTAAAAACGGCGCAGAAAGTCTTATCCCGCTTTGAATTGCGCAATCGCCGCACGGGTAAAGTCACTCAATACCAAACGGCCACTGATGGCAGCGCGATCGGCAAGCAAAGTGTCCCAATGCTCCGTTCCGCTCCAAAACACCCGCTTCAAGGCAGACATCGCTTGGGGATTGGATGCCGCCAACCGACCCGCCAAAGCATCTACAGCCGCATCCAATGCAGCTGCGTCTTCTAGTACTTCGGCATACAAGCCTCGCGAGCAAGCCCACTCTGCAGACCTCCATGACGCGGCATCGATAGAGAGCTGACTCATGGCCGAAACCCCCAGCTTACGTTCTACGGCGGGCCCCACAACAAAGGGACCAATGCCCACTGCCAATTCGCTGAGCTTCACTGCTGCGTGCTGCGTCGCCAGACAGTAATCGGTGGCTGAAGCCAAACCCACACCGCCGCCTACAGCCTTGCCCTGAACGCGGCCAATCACCAACTGGGGAATCGACCTCAATGCATTGATCACATGGGCAAAGCCCATGAAAAACGCCAATCCAGCTTCCTCATCGGCAATGGCGACCAACTCATCAAAAGAAGCGCCTGCGCAAAAAGCACGGTCACCTGCAGAACCCAATACCACCACTTTGACATCAGACCGCTCACCCAATGTCTTGACGGTGCTGGCCAACTCAGCCAAAACCGCTCCAGGCAAACTGTTGGAGCGCGGATGGGCAAAGGTGATATAGGCCACACCACGGTCGTCCACCGAAAGGGAAACCCCCTCCGTCAATCCGGAATTCAACATCAACGTTGGTCGAGGGGCTGAACGGGACGCTCTGTATGGCCCGTGTATATCTGACGAGGACGGCCAATGGGCTCTCCATTCTCCGTCATCTCTTTCCATTGTGCAATCCAACCGGGCAAACGACCCAAGGCGAACATCACCGTGAACATCTCCGTTGGAATGCCCAAGGCGCGGTAAATGATACCGCTGTAGAAGTCCACATTGGGATAGAGTCCGCGCTGCACAAAGTATTCGTCCTCCAAGGCCACAGCTTCGAGCTGCTTGGCGATATCCAATACGGGGTCATTGATGCCCAACTTGGCGAGCACCTCGTCAGCCGACTTCTTGATGATCCGAGCGCGGGGGTCAAAGTTCTTGTAGACACGGTGGCCAAAGCCCATCAATCGGAAACTGTCCGTCTTGTCTTTGGCTTTGTCAATCCACTTTTGCAGGTCTCCACCGTCAGCCTTGATTTGCTCAAGCATCTCAATGACCGCCTGGTTGGCGCCACCGTGAAGCGGCCCCCAGAGCGCTGAGATGCCAGCAGAAATCGAAGAGTACAGGTTGGCTTGAGAACTGCCCACAATGCGCACTGTTGAAGTGCTGCAGTTCTGCTCATGGTCTGCGTGAAGAATGAGCAACTTGTTGATCGCATCGTCAATGACAGGATCAATTTCATAATCCTCGGTCGGCAAACCGAACATCATGTACAGGAAGTTCTCCGTGTAGCTCAGGTCATTGGCAGGGTAACACGTGGGGTGTCCCATGTTGTGCTTGTAGCACTGCGCAGCGAGGGTCGGCAACTTGGCGATCAACCGGTGGATCGTCATGTCAATGTCCTCTACCGAACGGTTGGGGTTTTGGCTGTCTGGATAGAAAGTAGACAATGAGGACGCCATGGAACTCAGCATGCCCATAGGGTGGGCCCCCATTGGGAAGGCATCAAAGAACCGACGCATGTTCTCGTGCACAAGGGTATGCTTGCTGATGCTCTTGGTGAACCACTCCAAACGCTCAGCATCGGGAAGGTCTCCATACACCAGGAGGTAGGCCACCTCCATGAATGTCGCATTTTCGGCAAGGTCTTCGATGGAATACCCGCGGTAGTGCAAAATGCCCTCTTCACCGTTAAGGAAAGTGATTCCACTCGTGGTAGACCCCGTGTTTTTAAAGCCTCTGTCCAGCGTCACCAAGCCAGTCTGTGCGCGAAGCTTGGAGATGTCCAAACCCACTTCGCCTTCCGAACCGCGAACAACGGGCAGTTCAACTTCTTTGTCTTCAAATGTCAGGCGGGCCGTATCGGTCATCGTATCTACGTTCATTGCGTTCCGCGAAAATACATGTCGGCCCGCCTTCTTTCGAGGACGGGCCGGAAGTCTTTGCGGTTTTTACCGGTTTTCCCGGCTCACGCTTAGTTAAAAGTCGGGGAGAAGGCCTGCTGAAAGGCGTCCCACTCCTCTTGAGAAGTCCCTGCAGCCCAAGCCTCATCAAAGAATCGGAGGTAAAGCTCCAATTGCTGTGGGCTCTTGTAACCGCTGATGGGAGCAATCATTTCCAACTCCTCATCGAGATAAACAATGGTAGGGTATGCACGCACTTGAAAGGCACGGCTCAATTCATGCACACCATTGCGGCCCGGCTTGTTGGGGACGTAGGTCGGGTTGCTAAACGTCTTTCCTTGAAACTGAACAGGATCAGGGCCTTCAGCGTCAAACTTGACGGCATAAAAGTTCTCGTTGATGTATGAAATGACATCCGCATTCGTAAACGTATTGCGCATCATCATCTTGCACGGCCCACACCATTTCGTGTAGACGTCGATCAGCACCTTTCGAGGTTCCTTGGCTTGGGCAGCTTCAAGGTCGTTGACTGAAATCCAGTCAATCGCAGCGCCTTGCGCAAACAGTGAAGCACTGGACGCAAGCAAAACAACACTTAGGACGAGGGGACGCATCATGCTGTAAATATCGCACAACAAAGCAACCGCCCCAATGGCACGAAGCACATTGGGGCGGTAAAAGAGGTGAAAATCTGAACGAAAGGTCAGCGCACGCCGTGCATCAGCTTGTTCAGCGGCTTGTTCATCAGTGCAATCAGCACCGCAAATCCAACCAAGACGAACCCAAGGGTGGAGAAGACATCGATGTACTGGCTCAGGCCAGCTGTCTTCATTTCCAACTCGGTCATGTCCGCTGCGGCGATTTCACCACCGCCATGACCACCGGTCAGCGTAGCGATCAAACCACCTGCGTAGTTGGCGATGGCAAAACTCAAGAACCATCCCCCCATAGCGGTGCCCGCGATGTTTTTGGGGGCCAACTTCGTCACCATGGACAGGCCAATGGGAGAGAGGAACAACTCACCGGTAGTGTGAAGCATGTACAAGAACAACAGGGTCAACAGTGGCACCATGGCCGTGGACTCGTCCACGAATTGCAAGCCAATGATGGTCACCAAGAAACCGAGGCCCAGCTGTAGGATGCCCAGAGAAAACTTCATGGGAATGGAAGGGTTCTTGCCGACGGCATCCAAACGCACCCACATCCATGTGAAGATCGAGCCAAAGAGGACGATGAAGAAGGGGTTAAAGAACTGCGTCATGGAAGCAGGCATCTCCCAACCCATGACCATACGGTCCACATTGCGGTCGGCAAAGAGGGTCAAAGAAGTGCCGGCCTGCTCAAAGCATGCCCAGAAAATCACATTGATGACCATGAAAATGACCAAAGCCACCATACGGTCGCGGTACATGGCCCCTTCGGCCTTTCCGGCCTTGATCAGACTCATGGCCACATACACGAAAAGCATGGTCAGCAGCACCGTCATGAGCGGGAAGGTGAAGGCTCCGTCACCCTCCCCAATTTGAAACGTGTTCTTCAGAATCAGCACATAGCATAAGGGAATCAAGAGCACTGAACCCAAGGTGATCAGCTGGTACATCTTCATGCCCCACTTGGTCTCAAGGCCTGCTTCGCGAATCTCCAATCCTGGCGCTGCAGCGTAGTTCTCACGGCCCAACCAAAAGATGAGCAAACCGGAAAGCATACCGATACCAGCCAAGCCGAAACCGTAATGGAACCCATAGGTTTCCCCCACATAGGCCACCACTGTAGTGGCCAGCAAGGCACCAATGTTGATGCCGATATAAAAGATGGTAAAGCCCGAGTCCCTTCTGGGGTCATTGTCCTCGTACAGCTTTCCAACGATGGTAGAGATATTGGCCTTGAAGTATCCGTTGCCAACGATCAGGGCGCCCATTCCAATCAATAGGAACATCTCGTTGCCCCCCAAAATCAAAAATTCACCAATGGCCATGAAGACCGCACCCAATAAAATGGCGTAACGGTAACCCAAGTATTGGTCGGCCAAACGACCACCCAGAACAGGTGCTGCATAAATGAGCGCTGTATAGGCTCCGTACATCAAACTGGCTTCAGAGTCTCCCTTCATGAGGGACTTCACCAAGTACAACGTGAGCAAGGTGCGCATGCCATAGTAGCAAAAACGCTCCCACATCTCGGAGAAAAACAGCGTGTAAAGACCACGCGGGTGGCCTGTCTTGGCCACGTTTGAATCAGTCATAAGGTTTCTCGAATAAGGTGTTGGCGGCAAGATAAGCGCCGGATTCGCTCTCTGGGCTTCTCCCGTTAGAGGTTTTCACGAAGGAAATCCAGCATCATGTCAAAAAGGTGCAATCGGGTATTGCCCCCGTAAATGCCATGGTTGCGGTTGGGATAAGCAAAAAAGTCAAAGTCCTTGCCCTCGGCCACCAGTGCGTCGACCATCTCCATCGCATTTTGGAAATGGACATTGTCGTCGGCAGAACCGTGGACCAGCAGGAGCTCGCCTTTGAGCTTTTCTGCATGGTTGATGGGGCTGTTGTCGTCGTAACCGTCGGCATTCTCTTGCGGCGTGCGCATGAAACGCTCTGTGTAGATGCTGTCATAGAAACGCCAGTTTGAGACCGGCGCCACTGAAATGCCCGCTGCATAATGATCGGCCCCCTTGGTCATGGCCAGCAACGTCATGTAGCCCCCATAACTCCAGCCTTGAATGCCGATTCGATCTCCATCGATGTAATCCTTGGCACTCAGGTGTTCAGCAAGGTCAATGAAATCTTCTGTCTCGAGTTTGCCCAACTGCAGGTAGGTGCTGTGCTCAAAATCGCGACCACGCTTGGGGGTTCCCCGGGGGTCACAACTGACCACGATATAGCCTTCTTGGCAGAGCAGGTTGTGCCAATAAAAGGTGGTTCCGCCCCAACTGTCGTTCACTGTATTCACGCCAGGGCCTCCATAAATGGCCACGTAAACCGGATATTTCTTCGCCGGATCAAAATCCGTAGGCTTCATCATCCAACAATTCAATTCCTCTCCAGCATCGTCCTTGAAAGTGAAGAACTCCCGGGGAGACACTGCATAGTTTGAGAGCGTCTCACGCAAACCGGCATTATCCCGCAACATGCGGATTTCCCTCCACTTGCGGTCGCGCAACACATAGCGCGCAGGGGTGGCCGCATCGCTGTGATCGTGGATGGCATAGTCAAACGTCTTGCTCCAGCTGACACCGTGCGTGCCGGGGGTATCATCAAGCTGTGTCATGCGCCCTTTGAGGTCCACTTTGGCCTCGTGTTGTTGCGTGGCGCCCGCCCAAGACCCCGAGTAATAGACCACTTTGCGCTTGGCATCATATCCGTGGACCGAAGTAATGTCCCAAGCCCCCTTGGTCAGTTGCTTGCGGTCTTCCGTTCCCTGAATGTGATAAAGGTGGTTGTATCCGTCCATCATGCTCGTCATCAGAAAGGTGCCGTCGCTTAGAAAGGTGAAGTTGTCCTGAACGGGAACGTGGGTGGCCGCTTCCTCAACAAACAGCATCTCTGCTGCAGGGGCCGCATCACCGCCGCTGCCCAAATCAAAACGCATCAGTTCCATCTTGTTCTGGTGGCGGTTCATGCGCATGACCATCAGGTCCTCTGTATTGCCCATCCACATGATGCGCGGGATGTAGTTGTCTCCGTCCACCTTGGTCAGTTCCATCGTACGCTGAGCATCTACATCCACAGCGTGAATGCTCACTTCGGAATTGATTTCACCCGCCTTCGGGTATTTGAAGGTGTAAGGGTCGGGATAGAGGCTCCCATACATGGGCATACCAAACTCCCGCACCGCAGATTCATCAAACCTGTAGTAAGCGATGTATTGTCCATTGGGAGACCAATAGAAACCGCGGTCCTTCCCGAACTCTTCTTCATACACCCAGTCCGAAGCGCCATTGATCACCTCGTTCCAACGGCCATCTGAAGTCAACTGCACGGGTGCGCTGTCGGCAACAAGGCCCACGACCCATAAATTGTTTTCCTGCACATAGGCCACTTTGTCGCCGGTGGGAGAGAACGTAGCCAGGCGCACCTTGGCCCCGTCGGCCAACAAGGGCTGCCCCGCATCGCCACCTCCAATGCGGTACACGTGGTAGCTGGCACTGTAACTGTGGCGATAGATCGACTCGTGCGCGCTGCTGACCAGCAATTGCTGCTCGTCGGCAGAAAATTGGTAGCCCGAAATGCGCCCTTCTCCTCCAAAAACATCGGTACTCTTGGCCAGCGTATCCACCGCTTCGCCCGTGCGGTAGGCGAACTTGACCACAGCGTTGCCACTGTCGGTGTACTCCAAGCTGGTGTAGTGCACGCCATCGGCCATCGAGCGGATGCCATAGACACCTTCCGACCTGAAAGTGGGGCTAAACCAGATCTTTTCGTTGGACCAACGCTCGGTCGGAACCGTGTTTTTTTGAGCGGTAGAGGACTGGGTGGAGAGCAGGGCCGCAAGGGCCAAAAGGAATGCCGTACGCATGGTTGTGAATATTCGCAGGTGTTGGATGGGAAATGGAGCCCATCGGAGTGGCAAATTAAGCCCCCATGACGACCCGTTCTTCGACACCGCCTCCACAATCTGAGTTGGGCCAGCAATTGTCCGCGGCCATACCCGGCCTCGAAGTCCGGGATACCCCTGATTTTCTGGATGCCCACAGCCGGGACCATACCGAAGACCTGCAGTTTTTGCCAGACGTTGTGGCCCTGCCCAAAAACACCGCGGAAGTATCATCCTTGCTCGCCTGGGCCAACGCGCGCCGCGTTCCGGTCACGGCCGCAGGGGCTTGGACAGGGCTCAGCGGTGGTGCCCTGCCCGTCAAAGGCGGCATCAGCTTGAGCACGAAACGGCTCAACCGCATCGTCAAAATCGATGAACTCCACCACCAGCTCGTGGTCCAGCCCGGCGTGATTGTCCAAGAAATGCAGGAGGCCGTGCAAGCAAAGGGCCTGTTTTACGCCGTCGACCCCGCGAGTAGGGGCACCTGTACCATTGGAGGAAACCTCGCTGAAAACAGTGGAGGCCCAAGGGCTGTCAAATACGGCGTCACCAAGGATTGGGTGCTCAACCTCGAAGTGGTGCTCGCCGACGGCACCATCATGAAAACCGGAGCCGACACCCTTAAAAACAGCACCGGCTACAATGTGACCCAACTGATGATCGGATCAGAAGGCACCCTGGGCATCATCACCGAGGCCACTTTGAAACTGCTGCCGTGGCCCAAATACAACGCCTTGTTGCTCGTGCCCTTCTCGGACCCCAAAGACGCCTGCCACGCGGTAGCCGGGATTTTTCAAGACGGCAACCAGCCCAGCGCCTTGGAGTTCATGGAGCGCGCAGCCATAGAGCTGGCCATGGACTTCACCCAAGACCGGCAATTGCCCCTATCGGACGACACGGCTGCCCATTTGCTCATCGAGGTCGACGCATTTCGTGAGGACGACCTCATGCCCCAACTGGAGCGACTGGCCGACACCCTCGGTCGGTACAACGCCGGCGAACCCCTGATGGCCATGGATACCGCAGGAAAAGCACAGCTTTGGAACCTGCGCCGAAAGGTTGGAGAAGCCGTAAAGGCACACTCGACCTACAAAGAAGAAGACACTGTGGTGCCGCGGGGACACCTGCCAGAACTCCTGGAGGCCGTCAAGCGCATAGGGGGGGAGTATGGTTTTGAAAGCGTCTGTTATGGCCATGCTGGTGACGGCAACCTCCACGTCAACATCCTCAAGGGTTCATTGAGCGATGAAATATGGCACGACACCCTGCCACAGGCCATCCGCGCCATTTTTAAAGAAGTCGTGGACTTGGGCGGCACCATTAGCGGCGAACACGGCATTGGCTGGGTGCAAAAGGCGTACATGGATGTGCGTTTTAGTCCAGCCGAAATGGACCTACAACGCCGCATCAAGGCCGCATTTGATCCTGTTCACACACTGAATCCGGATAAGATACTGCCACAGGGTGCGAGCAGTTCGGGGGAAACTCCTTGATTTGCGGTTCCAACCCAAGCAACCATGAACCTCCTGCAAGGAAAGAAGGGCATCATTTTTGGCGCCCTCAACGACATGTCCATCGCCTGGAAAACGGCAGAAACTGTGCACCGTATGGGTGCAGAAATCGTGTTGACCAATGCTCCAGTAGCCATGCGAATGGGCGAGATCCACAAACTGGCCGAAGCCTGTGGAAATGCCCCCGTGATTCCCGCAGACGCCACGAGCGTCGAAGACCTCAAGGCGCTCTTTGAAGGCGCTATGGAACATTTTGGTGGGCAGGTCGATTTTGTTCTGCACTCCATCGGAATGTCCCCCAACGTGCGAAAAGGCAAGCACTACACCGGACTCAACTACAGTTACCTCGAAAAGACCTTTGACGTCAGTGCCGTCAGCTTGCACAAAACCTTGCAGACCGCATTGGAACTCGACGCCATTAGCGAATGGGGCAGCGTAGTAGGCTTAAGCTACATCGCCGCCCAGCGCACCTTCCCAGACTACGGTGACATGGCAGACGCCAAAAGCTTGCTGGAGAGCATCGCCCGAAGCTTTGGGTACCATTACGGGGTTCAGAAAAAAGTGCGCATCAACACGGTCAGCCAATCGCCCACCATCACAACAGCGGGCAGCGGCGTAAAAGGATTCGACGAATTCGTCTCTTACAGCGAGGCCATGAGCCCACTGGGCAATGCAGACGGACAAGCCTGTGCCGATTATTGTGCCACCTTGTTCAGCGACCTGACGCGCTACGTGACCATGCAAAACCTCTTCCACGATGGTGGATTCTCCAACACCGGCGTCAGTATGGAGGTCATTTCCAAGTTTGCCAAAGAGGAAGGGTAAACCCACCTCTCCGTAAATATTGCAGGCAAATCGCAACCTCCCGCTGAACGATGCGTAGGGTGTTATCCAAACGGCTCCTGCCATGCAGATCCTAAAATTCGGAGGTTCATCCGTTGCCAACCCTGACCGCATCCGCGCGTGCGGCCGCGTTTTGATGCACAAGCGTCAAACCGAAGGCTACCGTGCGATGGTGGTGTGTTCCGCCCTTGGCGGAATTACAGACGCTTTGGGCGAAGCCGGAAGGCTGGCCCAAAATGGCGACGGCGACTACCGCGTTGTAGCGCGTGAAATCCGTGACCGCCACATTCAATGCGCATTGGACCTTTTAGAGTCCGACACCTACGGTGCCATTGAAGCGGAGCTCAAGGAACGCCTCAGCCACCTCGACGACCTCCTTTATGGCATCTACTTGCTGCGGGAGGCCAGCGCAAGGACTGTAGACGAGCTCACGGGATTGGGGGAACGGCTTTCCGTACCCATCCTTTGGGGACATTGTCACGACTTAGGCTTTCAACCGCAGAGGCTCGATGCGTTGGAACTCATGTGTACCGATGATGATTACGGTGCCGCACGTTTGGACGTCCATGCCTCACAAGACCGTTTTGCACGCGCCGGGTTCGAGGACGGTGACCTGTTCCTCATGGAAGGATTCATAGGCAGTGCACCTGATGGCACCCCTACAACTTTGGGCCGAGGTGGCAGCGACCTGAGTGCCGCCTTTGCCGCCTGCTTTTTAGACGCCAGTGTGCTGGAGAAGTGGACCGACGTCGCTGGAATGATGACCGCCGATCCGCGCGTGGTGCCTTCGGCCAGTGTCATCGATGAACTGAGCTACGCAGAGGCCATGGAGCTGTGTCACTTCGGCGCCAAGGTCGTTTTTCCTCCAACTGTAGCCCAGCTGTCAGAAAAGGCCATCCCCATGCATGTGAGGCTGACGGACGACCCCAACAGCACCGGGACGCAAATCCTCCCTCATGACAAGCGCTCGGACGCCCCATTGTCCAACCGCGGTGTGGCAGGATTGAGCACCCTCAAAAACATCACGCTGATCACAGTCAGTGGAGGCGGCATGGTCGGAGTACCCGGCTTTTCTCGTCGGCTTTTCACGGCGTTGTCCCTTGCCGGCGTCAACGTGGTCCTGGTCTCACAAGGATCCAGCGAGCATGCCATCTCTATTGCAGTGGCCGACTCAGACGCCCATGGCGCCAAAAAGATCCTCAACGAAGAGTTTGGCGCAGACCAACAACTGGGCCGCATCGGTCCCCTCGTTGTGGAATCGGGCTTTGCAATCGTAGCCCTGGTGGGCGATGGCATGCGCCAACAAAGCGGCATCGCAGGACGCGCCTTTGGCACGCTCGGCCGCAACGGCATCAGCATCCGTGCCATCAGCCAAGGTTCCACAGAGCGCAATATCAGCATCGTCATAGACGCCAAGCACGAGCGCAAAGCCTTGCAGTCACTGCACCAAGCGTTTTTTGAGACCGAAGTCAAGACGCTGCACATCTTCTGTCTGGGGGTTGGCAATGTCGGCGGCACCATGATCGATCAGATCATGAACCAACGAGACGACCTGCGCAAAGTCCGTCGTTTGGACCTGCGCATCATGGGCCTGGCCAATAGCCGCAATATGCTGGTCTCTGAAACTCAGGTCCAAGGAGATTGGAAAGCCCAGTTGGCACAATCCACCACCGAGAGTTCACCAGGCGCATTTGTACAAGCCATTGTCAATATGGATTTGGAGAACAGCGTCCTGGTGGACAACACTGCAAGCGCTGTGGCTGCCGAAGTCTACGAAGAGGCCCTCGCCCACAGCATTGCCGTGGTGGCCTCCAACAAGATCGCCACAAGCGATGCCCAAGAACGCTACGAAGGGCTCAAGCAACTCGCCTTGCGCGCAGGGGTCGAATACCGATTTGAGACCAACGTGGGGGCGGGGCTGCCATTGATTGACACCATACAGCACTTGGTGCAAAGTGGCGACCGCATCCACAAGATTGAGGGCATGTTCAGCGGTACGCTCAACTATGTCTTTTCCAACTTCAACAGCGGCATCACCTTCAAGAAGGTCATCGAAGATGCGCGGGCTGCCGGCTTGACCGAGCCCGATCCCC
The DNA here is from genome assembly GCA_905478795.1 of uncultured Flavobacteriales bacterium. GTDB lineage: Bacteria > Bacteroidota > Bacteroidia > Flavobacteriales_D > Sanyastnellaceae > UBA8752. The sequence continues at coordinate 5,688 of CAJQJX010000040.1, read as the reverse complement.
GCACCGACTTGAGTGGCGTAGACGTGCAGCGCAAAATCCTCATCCTCGCCCGCGAAGCTGGATATACCTTGGAGATGTCCGATGTGGCAGGGAAGGGGTTCCTGCTCGACAGCCAAATGGAGGGCTCCATTGACGCCTTCATGGACAGCCTGCCCGAGATCGAGGAGGCGATGCAAAAGAAATGGAAAGAGGCCGACGCCAAGGGTGAACGCCTGAAGTATGTGGGCAGTTTTGATGCGAAAACCGGCCAAGCCTCCACCGGTTTGACCACCGTTCCCGCCGACCATCCCTTTTACAACATCGAGGGCACCGACAACATTGTCTTGCTCACCACAGATCGCTATGCAGAGCGCCCCCTGATCATACAAGGTGCCGGCGCGGGCGCTGCTGTAACGGCCATGGGTGTTTTTGGCGATCTGATTCGCATTGCCTCGAGCCGATAACCCTCCGCAACAACAGCGCTAACCCCCATGACACCCCGCGAGCACATCTCCGTCGCAGCCCCTGCCACAGTCGCCAACCTCACCGTTGGCTTTGACTGTTTGGGGTTGGCCTTGGAGCGCCCACTCGAGCGGTTGGACCTGAGGCGAACCGACACACCAGGGGTCACCATTGCCGCCGTTCACGGTTGCGATGGACTCCCTCTGGACCCTTCCCGCAACGTGAGCGGGAAAGCCGCCCAAAGCGTGCTGCAATCACTCGGCGCAAACTGGGGAGTCGAGCTGACCATCCACAAGGCCGTACTTCCGGGCAGCGGGATCGGATCGAGCGCGGCTTCTGCCGCCAGCGCAGCCTTTGGCGTGGCCGCATTGGCCGGCGCCGAGCTGAAGCCCCACGAACTCCTTCCATTGGCCCTGGACGGCGAGCAAATTGCCAGCGGTGCACGCCATGCCGATAACGTTGCACCTGCGCTCTTTGGCGGCTTGTGCCTGTGCACACCTGATGGCCGCATCGACCACCTGCCCGCTCCAGACTGGCACCTCACCGTTGTGCACCCGCAAACCGTCATCAAGACGGCCGAAGCCCGCGCTGTATTGCCTTATCACGTCCCCATGAAAGATGCCTTGCACCAAATGGCCCAACTGGGACACTTCGTGCATTGCTGCCACACAGGCGACGCCACAGAAGCCGCCTTTGCCCTCCAAGACGTACTCGCTGAGCCCCACCGCATCCCGCTACAACCTCATTTCAAAGAAGTCCAAGCCGCTGCGATGAACGCCGGCGCCAGGGCAGGGGGGGTCAGTGGAAGCGGGCCATCCAGCTACTGGATCAGCTTTGACAACACCACCGCCAAGGCCATCGGCCAAGCCATCTCCACGGTTTTCCTTCAACAGGGACTGGACCACCACGTCCACGTCGGCCGCATCGCCCAATGCGGGGCCCACATCCTCGACACCCCAGCCTGACCGCCATGCAGTTCCACAGCACCCAGAACAAGAACGAGACGGCGGCCTTCCACGAAGCCATCCTGCGCGGGCTCCCGCCAGACAATGGCCTCTATTTCCCGGACCACATCCCCACGCTCCCCCTCGAAACGTGGATGGGCGATGAGGACACGCAGCCCCACCACCTCGCCACCGAGATCATCTGGCCCTACGCCAAAGGCTCGATGGAACGCGCGGACCTCGAGCGCATTTGTGCAGAGGCCATGAATTTCCCGTTCCCCCTCGTCGAAACCGACGACCGGCGATACGCCCTCGAACTCTTCCACGGCCCGACCCTGGCCTTCAAGGACGTCGGTGCCCGCTTCCTCGCCCGGGCCATCGCCCACTTCAGCGACAAGAAGGTCACCGTCCTCGTCGCCACCAGCGGCGACACCGGCAGTGCCGTCGCCCAAGGCTTCTACAACGTCGAGGGCATCGACGTCGTCCTGCTCTACCCAAAGGGCCGCATCAGCAAAGTCCAGGAACAACAACTGACCACCGTCGGCGGCAACGTCCAGGCCTTGGAGGTCGACGGCGCTTTCGACGATTGCCAGGCCATGGTCAAGGAAGCCTTCCTCGACGCCGAGCTTCAAGCTACCCGACCGCTGACCAGCGCAAACTCCATCAACATCGCCCGCTGGATCCCGCAGGCCACCTACTACGCCAGCACTGTGCACATGTTGGGCGAGAACGTCCTCTTTAGCGTGCCCTCCGGCAACTACGGCAACCTCGCTGCCGGCCTCCTCGCCCACAAGATGGGCATGCCCTGCAAGGGCTTCATCGCCGCCACCAACGCCAACAGCGTGGTCCCGGAATACCTTGAAACGGGCGACTACCAGCCCCGCGCCAGCGTGGCCACCATCTCCAACGCCATGGACGTCGGCGCCCCCAGCAACTTCATCCGCCTGACCCGCCTGTTCGGTGACGACCTCGAGGCCTTCCGCCAGACCGTCAGCGGCTTCCACCTCGACGACGACGCCACCCGCCAGCGCATCCGCCACATCCACGACACGAGCCAATACGTCTGCGATCCCCACGGCGCCATCGGCCACGCCGCCCTCGACACCCCCCTGAAACAAGACCAAGAGGCGCTGGGCGTCTTCCTCCACACCGCAGCCCCCTGCAAATTCGGCGACGTCGTCGCTCCCGTCATCGGCACCGACCCCGACATGCCGGACCGCCTGCAGGCCATCATCGACCGCCCCAAGCAGGCCGTCAACATCGATGCGACCTACGCCGCCCTGAAGGACTACCTCCTCAGCTGAGTCCCAAAATCCGGCATGTGCTCCCCGTCGGCCTCCGGCCTCCAAAGTTTCAAAGTGTCAACCCTCCTTCGCTCCGCTCAATCGGCATCCCTGAGACAACGCACGGAGAATCCGTAGCGAGGAGCGTAGTCGTTCCGGTTGACGTCTAGATTGTAGAAGAGCAAGCTCCGGAGCCAAGCATTGCCGCCATACGGGGACGAACTCCACCAGAAGCCGAGGACGCCGGCATCGCTGAAGTTGCCACTGCCGATGCTGCGGAGGCCGCCCGGAAGGGCCGAAAACCCAAAGTCGTTCGTGCCGTTGCCATTGTTGGACCAGCCTGTTGTCGATTTCAATGCCGTCCCTTCCGTACCGGCAAATCCCTGAGATGTGATGTAGTCTTCCAATTCCGTCCACTCGCCATCGGTAGGGACATGCCAACCCGCAGGACACAGGCCCCGAGCATCGTCTACCGCATACCAGTTGTACAAACGGCCATACGCCGCCAGCGACTGCGCTTCGTCGCACGCGTCGATGACAGGACTGTAGCCCTGACAACCACTGCTGCCCTCGCCATAGACGGCGGTTGCGCCGGCTGTCGTTGAGGTCCACGCCCCATCGGTCAAGCCCGCAGGAATCACATCGCCGTTGCCGTACACCGTCGTCCGAAGGTTCTCCGCAAACCAGCATTGGTCGTCAATCTCCACCACGGCGTAGGTATGACCGTTCATCTCCACATCAGTGCACGCCGAGGCGCAACTGCCGTCGTCCGTGTTCGCGGCAGCATCGTAGTTCACATCCGCAGGGTCAGTGCAGCCTTCGACAACGGGCGTGATGCAGCTGCCGTCGTCGGTATTGGCCGCGGCGTTGTACTCCAGGTACGCCGTATCCGTGCAGCCTTCTACCACGGCAGTGGAGCAGCTGCCGTCGTCGGTGTTGGCCGCAGCGTTGTACTCGGTGTAGGCCGGGTCTGTGCAGCCTTCAACCACGAGCGTAGCGCAGCTGCCGTCGTCGGTGTTGGCCGCAGCGTTGTACTCGGTGTAGGCCGGGTCGGTACAGCCGTTGACGACGGGCGTGGTACAGCTGCCATCGTCGGTGTTGGCCAAGGCATCGTACTCGGTGTAGGCCGGGTCGGTACAGCCGTTCACCACGGGCGTGGTGCAGCTGCCGTCGTCCGCAAAAGCTGCCGGATTGAATTCGATGTAGGCCGGATCAATACACCCCAGCAGGTTTTGGCAACTGCCATCGTCCGTGTTGGCCGAGGCATCGTACTCGGTGTAGGCCGGGTCGGTACAACCGTTCACCACAGCTGTGGCGCAGCTGCCATCGTCCGCAGAAGCTGCCGGATTGAATTCGATGTAGGCCGGATCAATACACCCCAGCAGGTTTTGGCAACTGCCATCGTTCGTGTTGGCCGAGGCATCGTACTCGACGTAGGCCGGGTCGGTGCAGCCGTTCACCACGGCTGTGGCGCAGCTTCCATCATCGTAGGTGGCCAAGGCATCGTACTCGGTGTAGGCCGGGTCGGTACAGCCGTTCACCACGGCATACCTGAGACACCGCACGGAGAATCCGTAGCGTGGATTGAGGTCGTCCCGGAAGACGCCTGGATAGTAGTAGCTCAAGTACCGGTTCCAAGCATTGCCGCCACTCGGGGACGAACTCCACCAGTTGCCGAAGTCGCCGGCAGCGAAGAAGTAGCCAACGTTGAAGCTGCGGTTGCCGCCCGGAAGGGCCGAAAACCCAAAGTCGTCCGTGCCGTTGCCATTGTTGGACCAGCCTGTTGTCGATTTCAAGGCTGTCCCCTCAGCACCACTGTGGCCGTTGGCACCCAAGTATGTCTTCAATGCCGTCCACTCGCCATCGGTAGGGACATGCCAACCCGCAGGACACAGGCCCCGAGCATCGTCTACCGCATACCAGTTGTACAAACGGCCATACGCCGCCAGCGACTGCGCTTCGTTGCACGCGTTGATCTCAGGACTGAGGTCTTGACAATTACTGCTGCCCTCGCCATAGACGGCGGTGGCTCCGGCTGTCGTCGAGGTCCACTCCCACCAGGTCAAGCCCGCAGGAATCACATCGCCGTTGCCGTACACCGTCGTCCGAAGGTTCTCCGCAAACCAGCATTGGTCGCCAATCTCCACCACGGCGTAGGTATGACCGTTCATCTCCACATCAGTGCACGCCGAGGCGCAACTGCCGTCGTCCGTGTTCGCGGCAGCATCGTAGTTCACATCCGCAGGGTCAGTGCAGCCTTCGACAACGGGCGTGATGCAGCTGCCGTCGTCGGTATTGGCCGCGGCGTTGTACTCCAGGTACGCCGTATCCGTGCAGCCTTCTACCACGGCAGTGGAGCAGCTGCCGTCGTCGGTGTTGGCCGCAGCGTTGTACTCGGTGTAGGCCGGGTCTGTGCAGCCTTCAACCACGAGCGTAGCGCAGCTGCCGTCGTCGGTGTTGGCCGCAGCGTTGTACTCGGTGTAGGCCGGGTCTGTGCAGCCTTCAACCACGAGCGTAGCGCAGCTGCCGTCGTCGGTATTGGCCGCAGCGTTGTACTCTAGATAATCCGAGTCGGTGCAGCCGAAAGTGATCGAAGCGGTGGTGCCGTTGCTCAGCTGTATTTCATAAGAACCGTCGAACTGGAGAATGACGGTGTCGACTGAAAAATTCAGATAAGCCGCCGACAGCTCTTGGATGTTGAATAGGTCACAGTCTTCTTGTGAAAAGAGAGCAGCTGAGGTCGTGAGCATCAGCATTGCAAAAAAATGCCGCATTTGGTTTGGATTTAACCCGGGGTTGCATTCGGGCCTATTCAAAATACAAAAACACTCCCTAAACGACAGTCAATCAGCACCTCCATTTTGTGTGTGTGTGTACGCTGAAGCCAACAGCGTCATGGTATTAAAGCGTGCTGAATGAGCATGGTTGCTTGAGCTTTTTGCCCTTTTGACAGACCCGCGGGAGGTCCATAAGGCGTGGGGTTCAAGTCAACGCAATAGATGCGCCCGTCTTGGCGGTCG
>CAJQJX010000039.1 GCA_905478795.1 uncultured Flavobacteriales bacterium | reverse complement strand
TGTACGTTGTCTTGGGCGATGGAGGCCCAAGTGGCACCGCCATCGGTGCTTTCCAGCAAGGGAACGCCCCCAATGATCAGGCGGTCTTGATCGCTTGGGTCCACGGCGATGAGTCCGAAATAGTAACAGTAACTGTAGCACACTTCGTCGAGCGCTTCCTCGTGCGTGCGCACCCAGCGTGCGTCTGTGGTGTCGATACCGCGTGGCATCGACTCGTCATTTCCCATGGCCAGCCCATCCCATCGGTAGACTTCAGCGCCTATGATGGGAGGGTCGAACATCTCTGCATTGGCATCGCCCAGAAAATCTGCAAGCGCATCGGTTTGGAGTGTGCCATCTGCGACGCGTTGAAAGACTGAGGTAGCCGTGGCCTCCTCTGGGAAGTTGTTGTCCTCCAGAAAATCGGTAAGCGCTGTGGTGTCCAATGCGGCGAAATCTGCCTCGGTCATCCCTCTAAAATCCTTGGCTTCGAGGGGGGCCTCTTCTTCTGAATCCTCGCCTTCTTCGGGTTTGGCGTTTTGGTTGTCTACAATGATGTACAGACGGTCAGCGGCCGCATGATACGCCAGTCCCATCCTGCCAATGTGCGCTCCATTGGGGAACCCGAATTCTTCGGATGACAAGTGCACCCAAGAGGCACCACCATCTGCAGATTCGAATATGCCGCTTCCGGGTCCGCCTTCTGTAAAGTTCCAAGCACGGCGGGTGCGGTCCCACAGCGCTGCATACATGTGGTCTGTGCGGTTAGGGTCGATGATCAGGTCGATCGCACCAGCCTGAGGCCTGCCAGCTTGGGTCCCGTCGAGCAACAAATTCCAGGTGGTTCCACTGTCGGTGCTGTGGTAGATTCCGCGTTGGGCATTCGAATGGGTGTCGTTGTAAAGTGGCCCCGCAGCAGCGACATAGACACCATCGTCTTCGTCCAAGACAATCCGGCCAATGTGGTGGGTTTCGGACAGGCCTGCATGTGTCCAAGAGTCGCCCCAATCTTTGCTGAGGTAGATGCCGACCCCGGCATAACTCGAGCGTGAAGCATTGACCTCTCCAGTGCCGACCCAAATGTGGCGCCGTTCCCAATCCACGGCGATGGCGCCCACAAAGATCATGAGGTCGCGGTCAAACAACGGCTGAAAGGAGGTGCCTTGATCGGTGGTGTGCCACAATCCTCCGGTGGCATAGCCTACCACAAATTCTGCGGGGTTTTCTGGGTTGACCGAAAGGTCGACGACCCGACCGCTCATCACAGTAGGCCCTACACTGCGCAACGCCAATCCAGAAGTCCAGCTGGCCGCCTGGAGGGCCTCATGGGATGCGGCCACATTGAGCCGTGCCTTGGCCGATGTTGGGGCGAGTATGTCGCTTTTGCGGCCGCGCTGTCCTGCAGCGGTTACGGCCAGCAGAAGGAAGGGAATGAGGCAGTAGTTGTGAAGGAATGCGCGGCTCATTGGAGCTTGGGATTGTTGCGGTGCCGGTCGGCATCGCGGGTGGTTTTCTTTTCGAGGTTGCGCTGGAACGCGGCACTCAGGTCTACACCTGTTTGGTTGGCCAGGGCGGCCAATACCCAAAGAACATCGGCCATTTCATCGCCCAAATCGAGCGTGGCATCGGAGGGCTTTTCGCTTTGATCCCCGTAGCGTCGGGCCATGATGCGTGCCAACTCACCCACCTCCTCTGTGAGGATGGCCATATTGGTGAGTTCGCTGAAATAGCGCACCCCGATGGTGGTGATCCACTCGTCAACGGTGGATTGGACGGTGGCGAGGGTGGGCGAATCAGAGGTCATTCCTTGTGTTGGGTATCCATGGTGATGGTGACAGGGCCGTCGTTGATCAAGTCCACTTCCATCATGGCACCAAACTTACCGGTCGCCACGGGTCGCTTGAGGTGTTCTTCGAGGTTTTTCACGAAGCGCTCATACAATGGGATGGCGGTCTCTGGGCGGGCCGCGTGGACAAAGCTGGGGCGGGTGCCTTTCTTGTATTTGGCGTGCAAAGTGAATTGGCTCACCACTAAGGCTCCGCCATTCACGTCGACCACTGAGCGGTTCATCTTGCCCTCGTCGTCAGAAAAAATTCGGAGCGCAGCCACTTTTGATGCCAGCCAATCGGCATCTGCATCTGTGTCTTCTGAATGCACGCCAAGCAATACCATGAGGCCATTGCCGCAGGTTCCTACAGCTACTCCTTCTGTCCGCACTTCGGCGCGTTTAACCCTTTGGACCACTGCCCTCATGCTGCAAATTAGGCCGCACATCTGACACAGGTGGCTGGACTGCCATCACAGACAAGTTCAGGACAGTCTTTTCAATTGAATCTTCTCCTCCTTGGGTAAATTGCAGCCTCACTTGTCAAGATGCGCTCCATTTTATCCTTGAAACAGGCTTGCCGGAATTTCTTGCTCATCGCTGCTATGGGGTTCCACGTGCTGGTATTTGGGCAGATCAAAACGGTGGACTCAGGCTGGGAGTTCTTCGCCAACCCGCAGGGAAGAACGACGGAAGAGGCCAAACAATGGGTGATCGAGCAGGCTAAAATCAGGGCCATGGCTGCTGTGTTTGGGACTCGGGTCAAGAGCGAAACAGTGCAGGTTACCTCTGACAATAATGGCGAAATAGATGGGTCTTTCACCGAACTCAACGTTCTGCAGGTGAAGGGTGAGTGGCTCGAGACCACGGTGTGTGAAGGGCCCCTTCCCGAGATCAGGGATGGCGAAATCTGGTGGTCTGTGCGGGTTGAGGGAAAGGCGCAGCCCATCAAAGAGAGCAGGGTGGATTTGACCTTGGACTTGTGTGCGGATGTTCTCGGAATTGAGCCTGTTCCATTTTTGGAGGCGGGCGATCGGGTCCGGGCACGTTTTCAGTCACCAGTTGATGGCCATGTGATGTTTTTCTATTTAGAAAACGGAACGGTTTATGCTTTGTCTAACAACAACACCGAGTTTGCAGAAGAGGTAGAGGGGCAGCGTGAATACGCCCTCTTCAACAATGAATCTGAGTGGCTGGAAGTCGAGGCGTCCCGTCAGGGCATGAAACGTTTGGCCCGTTACTCATGGGGTTTCAAGGTCACCAATGAAGACATGGTCGACGCACAGGCGATGTTGATTGGGGCTTTTGCAACGCATGAATTTGCGCCGCCGGTGATGAATTGGAATGAGGAGGAGCAGATGTGGTCTGTGGAAGAGGAGCGGTTAGAGCGTTGGATCAAGCAGAATGCGGGACGCTCCGATCATTTTCAAGTCCAGAGGGTGCCCATTCGAATTCGACCTAAACAACGATACTAATGCGGAGATTCAAGCAATATGCAGCCTGTTTTTGGGCGGTGTTGGCAGTGAATATGATGGGGCTGAATGCCCAGGTCGAGGCCGTGACGAAGAAGTCCATGACCATACAACGGCGTCCTGTGATCGCGCCCCCGCAATTGTCGATTGTAGAGGGAAGCATGCGGTTTGAGGACGGCAATGGCAATGGATATCTCGATGCCAATGAGCAGGCGACGTTGACCTACAAACTGAACAATGCGCCGACTGCTTTGGGCGATGCACAGGGTATGGTTTGCGAAGTGCGGTTAGAAGGCGCGTCATCAGGGGTGACGGTTTCTGAGCAAATCAGGATTGCGGACGTGCCTCGGGGCGCGACAATGGAGTTTGTTGTTCCGATACAGTCTTCTATGAAGACAAAGGATGGTGAGTTGAAGGTGTTCCTAAAAATCCAGGAGCCGCTGGGATTTGGTCCGCCAGAACAGTCGGTGAACATCCAAACTTTGGAGTTCAGGCAGCCGGAACTTCTGGTGGTCGACCACCGGGTAAAGGAAGGGGAAATTAAACGGGGACAAGCCTTTACCTACCAATTTTTGGTGCGGAATAAAGGAGAGGGTTTTGCCTACGATGTCCGATGTGAGCTCGAGCTTATTGATGAGGGGGTGCAGCCTTTGTCGACCCAGAGTTTCAAGTTTAATCAGTTGGAGCCGGGGCAAGTGAAAGAGCTCTGGGTCTCGGTGATTGTGCCGCCAGACTACCCTCATCAGGAGGTGCAGTTCAAGGTCGTCTTGGATGAGTCGCTGGGCCGGTATGCAGACACCTTCATTGGTGCATTGCCTTTGGAAGCCATGTTGGATCAAACGATGTGGCAGGTGCCGACTTCGGATGGTGGAGGATCTGCCAGTTCAGTGTTCTTTGGTTCTGATGTTGACCGGAACATCCCTGCCGCGAAGAAGACCAGTGAACAGCGGTTTGCTTTGATCATAGGCAACGAGAAGTATGCATCTTCCAATCCGGGATTGAATCCTACCCAAGACGTGCCCTACGCCGAGGCGGATGCGTACATCATGCAGCAATACCTCGAAAAGCTGTGGGGAATCCCCAAGGAAAACATCATTCTGGAGACCAATGCAACCAAGGTGACCATGGAGCGTTCATTGGCTCAGTTGTCCAATTTTGCGGCGGCTTTGGAAGGGGAGGCCGAGTTGGTTTTTTATTACAGCGGTCATGGATTGCCCTCAGAGGCAACCAAGGAACCGTTTTTGATTCCGGTTGATGTCGACGGTGATGCGCCAGAGCTTGGACTTTCATTGGCGCAGGTCTACTCAGAGTTGGGAAAGACTCCAACCCTCAGGACGACGGTCTTCTTGGATGCTTGCTTTTCGGGTGGTGCCCGCAATGAGAGTTTGATCGCGGGTATGAAGGGCTTGGCCCGGGTACCTGAAGAGGTCGAGGCGGGTGGGAATGCCGTCGTTTTCGCCTCCAGCTCTGGCAACCAATCGAGTGGTGTATTTGAAGGTCAGGAGCATGGCTATTTCACCTATTTCCTACTCAAGTACATGCAGGAGTCGAAAGGGAAGTTGAGTTACGGGGACATGTATGACTATGTCCGAAAAGAGGTCAAGCTGCAGTCCAACCGTGACGGCCGTGATCAGGAACCTTCCGTTCGTGTGGCGCCAACCATTATTAATGAGTGGCGGTCTTGGGGATTGGACGATTAATCAAAAACCATGGACAATAAGCATTTGACCCGTTTTGCCGCCTACTTGGTGCTCCTGACCATGTGTAATGCCATGCCATTACTGGGTGTCGCCCAGAGCATCAATAAGGTGCAGGTCAAGGATTTTGCAGAGGAATTGGAGGTGAGTTATAACCTCAAGGCGGACCGTCCCCTCACGGTGCAGCTCTACTACAGTGAAGACGATGGATACACTTGGAAGGGGCCCCTCAAGTCAGTTTCTGGGGATGTGGGTCAGGGGGTGTTGTCGGGCAAAAGAAAGGTCATCTGGAATTTTGCGGAGGAGGTCGAGGAGTTGTGGGGTGACCGCTTCAGGTTCAAAGTGAAGACCAGCCAGCACTATGGCTTCTCGATGAAATTCCGGGATGATTGGTTCAATATGCCTGATCCTATTTCTGATGATTTTGGAGAAGACAAGGACCTTGCTTCATACCGGTTGCGTCAAGTGAGCGGTTGGAATGCGATTGAGATGAAAGCGCCGTCTGGCAATTACGACTTTGAAATGCACCACGAGTTGAAGGGTTCAGGTGCCCAGTCCTCGGTTGAACTGATGGGTTATCGTCACCGGCCGGCCGCCGTTGGTATGCTCTTCAGCGCTCTGCTTCCCGGCGCGGGGATTCCTTATGTCACGTATGGTGAGTCCCAGAACTGGACGGTGGAATACAACGACCGGAGGTCTAAGAAGGGCAACGGTAATTTTTGGACCGTGGCCATTTTTGGTGGAGCGGCGGCCTTGCTGGCCAACCTAGAAACCAAAGCTTACAATGAAGAGTTGGACCGTCCTTTTGGGAGCGAGAGTTCTGCTAAAGAAGCTGCACAGCCATACCAATATGGGAAATGGGGCACTGCGGGATTGGCCGGCTTGATATACACCACTCAGATTGTCAAGGTGATCCGTTGGAACAAACGACACCAATCCGACATGGCGGATTTTGTCTCCCGCTGGGAGTGAGCCTGGACCTCAGCGTGTCCACCACTGCTGCAGATGATGCCATGACCATTGCGCATCGTTCAATACCTCTCCCCCCCAGTTGCTGAGGAAGCTGGGTATGGCCCCCAATTGACCACCTTGTAGCATGGTGAATGCTGCCCCGTAGGCGAGCAAGAATGCCGTGGGCAAAAAGGCAACAGTAAATACCCAGCCTGCCTGGCGAAAGTCTGTTTGCCGAGGGTGGATTTGGCGCAGGTGGCCCACCAATGAAAGGCCCAAAAGCGCCCCGAGCAAAGCACGTTCTGCATCATCCGGCAAACCCATTAAGCCGATCAGGCCGACCTCAATCAACAAGAGGAGCGGGATGAAGTAGGGCGACAAATACAGCAGCCAATGTCCAGGAGGTTCAAAGAGAACATGGCCACTGCCATCTTCTCTGACTTTGAGCTCCCTCACTGGAATGAGGGAGAGCATGCCCACAATGGCGTGCAGTGACTCGTGTTCAATGGTGGTGATGAACCGCGCCCATCGGGTGTGGCGCCACCAAGCAGCCCACAAAGCCAGAATTCCAGCAAACCCGAGCCAGAATGGCCATTGCTGTGAATGTATCAACGGTTCGATTTCGGCCCAGATGACCCGCAAAGCGGCAGGCAGCCCAATGAAGGTCGCCATACCCAGGGGCCAACGCAATCCTTGCAAGCCGACCCTCAAGAAGCGTCTCAAGGCAAAGGAGTCTCATACTGGATGGAAACCTCCATCCTGTGGTTCGTTGCCAGTCGCGCTTGCAGCCATTGGCCCAGCAGGTTTTGGAGCGAATCCTCCATTTCTGGCCGAGGGAAAGGGGCATTGAGCGTGACTTCTAATTGCGCCATGAACGTCTCGGGTACTTGGGCGTTGGGCCCCTGCTCATTGATGCGGCCCCACCTCACACGGGTGGCGCTTGGACAAATGGTATACAATTCATTGCCAATGCCGACAGGCAGCAGTTTGGACTCCAATTGTCGCAGGCGGCCGCTTGTGAGGGTCAATTCAGCATTGAGTTGCTGGATTTGCCGGTCCTTGGCGGTGAGGTCGGAGAAGCTGTTCATCATAAAGGCCAGTTGCTCCCGCATTTCCTCAATGTCTGCCTCATTGATGCCATTGTTGATGAGGTTGAGTTTGAATTCGGGGTGGGCAGCAGCGAGCTTTTGATTCCATTGTTCTTCCTGCTCCATCGTGACCATGGAGCCATAGATTGAGACTTCTAATTCCGGAGGTGTGGTACCCCTGTTGATTTCTAAATCAACGGTATTACCTGGTATCTCCATGTTGTCCTGGACAAAGAGTTGCAAGGCTGCATTTTCTCGGCTTTCCTGAACGATGTCGTAAAAAATGTAGCCCGAAGGCCCCAGTAATGCGAGGAAAAGGAGTGCTGAAAGCCGCTTGTACCTGCGTTCCAATGCAGGTTCTACGTAATGGAGCACAGGGAACCGGAGGTAGCGCACGACCAGCCAAGTGGACAGTGCTATCAGAGCGGTATTGATCAGGAACAGATAAAATCCGCCCATGAGGAAGTTCCATTCTCCGTTGGCCAATCCGTATCCAGCGGTGCACAGCGGTGGCATCAAAGCGGTAGCGATGGCCACGCCGGGAATCACATTGGACTTTTCTTTCCGCGAGCCGGCAAGGATGCCTGCGAGACCACCAAACAAGGCCACGACAACGTCTAGCAGGGTAGGTTGGGTCCGCGAGAGCAGCTCGCTCGACGCTTCATTGATGGGGGAGAAGGCGAAGTACAGTGCACTCGTTAGGATGGAAATGCCCACCGCAATGCCCAGATTGCCCATGGCGGTTTTGAACGTCGATGCGTCGTTGGTGCCTAAGCCCAGTCCGATGCCCATGATGGGTCCCATCAGGGGGCTGATGAGCATGGCGCCAATGACCACTGCGGTAGAGTTGACGTTTAGACCAATGGAGCAGATGATGATGCTAAAGACCAAAATCCACAGGTTGAATCCGCGGAATTCAATGTCCTTTTGAATGCCCTTGATGGTCTGTTCTGCATCGGCCAAGTCGATGATGCGAAACCGCTCTATCGCCAGGGGCTTTAACAAGGCCATGATGCGATGAAAAATCGAAGGGGGCGGCGTGCTCGAGCTGGTCGTGCCTTCCGACCTAGTGTGGCCGGTCGTTTCGGTTGCTGGGGTTTCCTCCTGTGACATGTCAGAAAAAATCAGGGCAAACGTGTACAACGTCTTGCATCCTTACGACGTGAACATAGGCTTTACGGACGAACCCGTTCCTACCTTCGCTGTTCGATTTCGCACCCTGACCCGTTCGCAACATGGCCCAACGCGCATCCACCGCCCCTGCCACCCTCCAACAAGCCCAGGATATGGGCTTGCGTCCAGAGGAATTCGATCAAATCGCTGAGATCCTCGGCCGGACCCCCAACTTCACCGAGATGTGCATTTACTCGGTGATGTGGTCTGAGCATTGCAGCTACAAAAACTCCATTAAATGGCTGAAGACCTTGCCCAAGGACGGCCCGCATTTGTTGGTGAAGGCAGGAGAGGAAAACGCGGGCATTGTCGACATCGGCGATGGCATCGGCTGCGCGTTCAAAATCGAAAGCCACAACCACCCGAGTGCATTGGAGCCCTACCAAGGTGCGGCCACCGGAGTGGGGGGCATCAATCGGGACATCTTCACCATGGGCGCCCGTCCCATTGCGCAGCTGAATTCGCTCCGTTTTGGTGACCTCGACCACCCCAAGACCAAGTGGTTGCTCGACGGTGTGGTCCGCGGCATTGGCGATTACGGCAACAGCTTCGGTGTGCCCATCGTCGGTGGGGAAGTCTACTTTGACCCTGTATACCAAGTCAACCCGTTGGTCAACGCGATGAGCGTGGGCCTTTTGGACAGCGACAAAATCATCAGTGCCAAGGCCGGAGGTCCGGGCAATCCCGTGTACATCGTCGGTTCTGCGACCGGCAAAGACGGCATTCAAGGGGCTTCGTTTGCCTCGAAGGACATCACGGAAGACAGCGCAGAGGATCTGCCCGCAGTGCAGGTGGGCGACCCCTTCCAAGAGAAATTGCTGCTTGAGGCTTCTTTGGAGCTCGCCGGCAGCGACGCTGTGGTGGGCATGCAGGATATGGGAGCGGCAGGCATCACCTGTTCGACTTCTGAGATGAGCGGTGGTGGCGGTGTCGGTATGGACATTCGCCTGGACTTGGTGCCCAAGCGCCAGGAGGATATGGAGCCGTTTGAAATCCTCTTGAGCGAGAGCCAAGAGCGGATGTTGGTGGTGGTCAAGAAGGGCCAAGAGGCCGAGATCGAAGCCATTTTCGACAAGTGGGACCTCCATGCCGTGAACATCGGCGTGGTGACCGAAGGCAACACCTTGCGCTATTTCGATGGCGAGGAGCTCATTGGTGAGGTTCCTGCCGACAGCTTGATACTGGGCGGTGGTGCTCCGGTGTATGAGCGAGAGTACAGCGAGCCATCCTACATCAAAGAGGTCGAGAAATTCGACCTCGATGCCATTCCAGAACCCAAGGACTACGTGGCTACGGCCAAGGCTTTGGTCGCGCGGCCCAACCTTGCGTCCAAGCGTTGGGTATACGAGCAGTACGACAGCATGGTGGGCACAGTGAACCGTTCCACCAACCGCCCCGGTGACGCAGCTGTGGTCCAGGTCAAGGGTTCTACCAAAGGCCTGGCGTTGAGCGTGGATTGCAACGGCCGATATGTCGAGGCGGATCCGCGCAAAGGATGTGCCATTGCGGTGGCAGAAGCGGCCCGCAACATTGCTTGCGTGGGCGGAACACCCAGCGCCATCACCAACTGTCTCAACTTCGGCAACCCCTACAACCCTGAGGTGTATTGGCAGTTTGTCGGGGCCATCGAAGGCATGGGCGATGCCTGTCGCGCGTTCAATGCGCCGGTCACTGGAGGCAATGTGAGCTTCTACAACCAGACGGTGGACTCCGACGGCACAGCCAAACCAGTTTACCCCACGCCGACCATCGGCATGTTGGGGCTGTTGGAGGATGCCCAGCGCCAAATGACCTTGGACTTCAAGGAGAAAGGAGAGCTTGTCTTTTTGTTGGGCGAGTCTCACAACGACCTCGGATGTTCAGAGTACCTCGTTGCGATGCACGGTGTGCGCTACAGCCCCGCGCCCCATTTTGACCTCGATTTTGAGGTGAAGTTGCACGATGCTGTGCGCATGTTGATTGACCGCCGTTTGGTGGCCTGTGCGCACGATGTCAGCGATGGAGGATTGTTCACCGCACTGGTTGAAATGGGATCGCCCCGCGGTTTTGGATTCGATGTCGAAAGCGACAGTGAAGTGCGCTTGGACGCGTTCTTGTTCGGTGAGTCTCAGGGCCGGATTGTGGTGACGACCACCGAAGCGGACCAAGAGGATTTCCTCGACGTCCTGGGTGAGGCGGGCATCCCCGTGACGCTCTTGGGGCACACCACCAAAGGCAAATGTGTCGTGGACGGGCAGCACTATGGTTTCATTGGTGAGTACCATGAAGCCATGGAGACCGCCATTCCTGAGGCCATGGCCCAATAAAAACCCCCAACAGACGTTCCACTCGCATGCGCCTGCTCCGCTTTTTCATCAGCCGCACTTTCTGGGTCCAATTGGGCTTGGCTGTGGTGTTGGCCGTGGTGGGGTTTGTGGCGCTCAATCTGTTTTTAAGGGCGTTTACCCGCCACAGTGAGCGCATAGCTGTGCCATCGGTGGTGGGGGTGCATATGAATGAGGCTGAATTGGCATTGGAAGCTGCAGGTCTTCATCCCGTGGTTATGGACAGCCTGTACTCCGCCAAAGGCCAGGCGGGGAGTGTGGTAGAACAGGACCCTGCAGCAGGCGTCGAGGTCAAGGGAACGCGCAATGTGTATCTGACCGTTTACCGTTCTACTCCACCCAGCGAACGTCTGGAGGTTGAGGAAGGTATGGATGCCGGTGTGGCCCGTATTCTACTAGATGTCAAGGGGTTTCCATTTAGGGAGCGCTACGAGCCTTCAACGGAGCTGTCGGGTTTGGTCATGCGGATCGAGGATAGCAAAGGCCAATCAAAGCTGCCGGACGACCGGTTGCAGAAGGGCCAACCTTTGGTGCTTGTGATCGGACAGGCCTCCTCGCGACAAGTGGTTTTGCCAGAATTGGTGGGGTTAACCCGTCGCGAAGGCATCAGGGCATTGAAGCAGTTGGGCCTGGCTGTTGGGTTTTCCCGTTGGAGCTTTCAGCCCAGTTCTGGTCAAGACTCCAGCGAAGCCGTAATTTCATCCCAAGTGCCGGTCTACACGCCCGGAAGGCAAGTCAATGCAGGTATGGCCATTGACCTGACTTTTGAGCAACCGGCGAATGCACCAGAAGTCCAGTGATCCGAAAGGACCAATCCCCATTTGAATGAGCCCGCATTTCTCTTTGAGTATCCATGGTTCCTTGCTGACTTTGCTGACGCTGATTTCCGGTGTGGTATGCAGCCAGGAAGTTGAACGCGATTTGCAATGTGTCCCGCTGGAGGCGCGGGCAATGGAGTCTCTCGAAACCCGCCGGGGAGGGGGGAACTTCACCCTGCCGTTTTTCGACGATTTCGCATCGCCCACCTTCGCGGCCGAAAATGGCCCCTCAGAATTGGTGAGATGGACCGATGCTTCTGCGCGGCGTACGGCCACATATGCCCTCAATGCCCCCACTGTGGGTCAAGCCACTTTGGATGGTTTGCGTTCAGATGGGTTCCCCTATGCATTCAACGAAGAGGCCAATGGGTGGGCAGACACCTTGACTTCGGTGGCCATCAACTTGGCGGGAAGGAGTCCAGAAGACAACATCTACCTGACGTTCTTTTACCAAGGTGGCGGGCGCGGCAATGCGCCGGATGCCAATGACAGCTTGGTGGTGGAGTTCTTGGCCCCTGACGGCGGTGACTTTGGATGGAGCCAAGTGTGGTCGGCGATTGGAGCTGAAATGGACACCTTCGCGGTGGCTGCGATTCCAGTGGATCAGTTGGTTCACCTGCAAGACGGCTTCCGTTTCCGTTTCCGCAATCACGGAGCGCTTGGGGGCAATGTGGACCTCTGGCACATCGATTACGTCCTCCTCGATGACAACATTGACCCCGACAACCTCGGTTATTTTGAGGTGGCGTTTACCGACCCCCAACACAGTTTAACCGCGCCTTACAGCATCATGCCGTGGTCCCATTTTTTGACCGATCCCGCTTCGTTCATGCGGGACAGCATGGAGTCTCATCACCGCAATATGAGCAGCTTTCAGGCGGACAACGTGACCTGTGGCTTTAAGGTCCGCAACGTTGCTACGGGCGCTACGGAGGACTTTCTCAATCCCTTCTCTTTGACTTCGGTTCCTCCCAGCAGTGTCTTTTTAGAGCAGTACTACATACAAGAGCCGCTGATTGAGAATGGTGTGGTTCTGGTGGAGCCCAGTGAATTCGCCTTTTCTGATCCCGGCAACGATACCGCGGCCACGTTTGAGGTGAGCTTTTATGAGAACTCCATTGGCATCTTAGAACAGGAGCGGGTGGGGATACCAGACAACGATAGCATTGTCTTTGTGCAGCCCTTCCGCAATGAATACGCGTACGATGACGGCACCGCCGAGAAGGCCTACGGCTTGACGACCGGTGGTGGAAAGCTGGCTGTCCGTTACGACTTGGCGTTGCCGGACACCTTGCACGGCCTTGCCATTCACTTTACCCCTTACTTCAATCAGCAAACCAACCTCAACTTTTTGATGCGGGCTTGGGCAGATGATTCAGGTGTTCCTGGCGAAGAGCTGGGCGAGAACTTTGTGTTTCACCAACCGGCGTACTTCACCGATGGGCACGATGTGTTTGCCTACTACGAATACGATGACCCGATTCCTGTTGAGGGTACGGTGCATGTGGGGATGGTGCAAGAGGATGATTTTTCGCTGAACGTTGGCCTCGACAAAAACACAGACTACAATTTTTCGCGGGTCCACTACCAGTTGGGCTTGGGGGCAGCATGGACGTTGTCCACCATTGAAGGGTCTGTGATGATCCGGCCTGTATTGCAGTCAGGTGTGGAGCAGGTGTTCACTGCGATTGATGCGGAAGTGGTGGCCGATGGTTCGGTCAATCTGTGGCCCAACCCGGCACAAGATGGATTCACGGTATCTGTCAACGGCATTTCGCAACCCCTCAGTTTGCGTCTGGTCGACATGATGGGCCGAACGGTTTACGAGGTGGCTTGGACGCGTGGTCAAGAGCGAATGACCATCGGTGTGGCGGATCAACCTCGCGGACCTTACCTGGTGATGGTAGAGGACGAGCGGGGCGTGATTCGGGTGCAGCGCGCACTGCTCAATTGATTCAACGTGACATCTGAAACCCCCCAAGGTCCTTTAGAAGAGGAGCAGCAAGACGGTGAGCTTTATGAGCATCACCGCATTGTAGCCGATAAAGGCCAGGCCCTGCTGCGGGTCGACAAGTTTCTGTTCAACCTCTTGCCCAACACCTCCCGCAACCGCCTTCAGATGGCGGCCAAGGCAGGCTATGTCCGGGTCAATGGCGCGGCGGTGAAGAGCAATTACAAAGTGCGTCCCGCCGATGTGGTGACCCTGGAATTGCCGCAGCCCATGCGGGAGTTTGAGCTCTTGGCCGAAGATATTCCGCTGGACATCCGATACGAGGACAACGAGGTCGCCCTCATTCACAAGCCCGCTGGCTTGGTGGTGCACCCCGGAGTGGGCAACTATTCTGGAACCTTGGTCAATGGCCTGTTGCATCACTTTGCGACGTTGCCCACTGCCGAGGGTCAGCCTGCACCACGGCCGGGGTTGGTGCATCGCCTCGACAAGGACACCACCGGACTGATGGTCATCGGCAAGACGGAGTCGGCGATGGTGAGCCTGAGTGAGCAATTTTTTGAGCGGACCACGGAGCGCCGTTACCATGCTTTGGTGTGGGGAGATGTTTTGGAAGATGGCCAGGTCGAAGGCCACATTGGTCGGTCCCATAAGGACCGCAAGGTCCAGGCAGTCTTTGCCGATGGAGAGGAGGGCAAGCATGCGGTGACGCACTACCGCGTCCTGGAGCGTTTAGGACCAGTAACCCTTGTCGAGTGTAAGCTGGAGACGGGGCGGACGCACCAGATTAGGGTGCATATGCAATACATCGGTCACCCCTTGTTTGGAGACAAGACCTATGGTGGGGCTCAGATTGTAAAAGGCTTGCCCAGCGGCAAGTACAACCAGTTCGTTCAGAACAGCTTCGAGATCCTTCCCCGACAAGCGTTGCACGCCAAATCCTTGGGGTTCACGCATCCAGGAACAGGTGAATTCATGCAGTTCGAGAGCGATTTGCCAGAAGACATGACGACCGTATTGGATCGCTGGCGCCGTTATCTGGGGGCTACGGTGCAGCCTTAAAGGCCATTACCCTTCGAGTGTCTCCAACTGATTCGTTGCAGATTCCCAGTCGTCGAGCGCTTTTTGCAGGGTGGTTTGCAGTTGCTCGTACTCTTGGGCTTTGGCCACTGTGGCCATGCGGTCGCTGGGATCGAGTGCGGCCATTTCCTCGTTGAGCGTCTGCTCCTTGGCTTCGAGCTCTGCGATTTCCTTTTCGCGCTTGCTGATTTTGTTCTTCAGCTTTTTGACGAGCTTCTGATTCTCGTAGGCCTGCTTGCCGTCTTCTTTTGAGGCGGCCTTGGACTTGGCTTTCTGGTTGCCTTTGGTGTCCTTGCCTCCAGGATTCCCCGAGGGCCCATCGGTTCTGCCAGCTTCGTAAGCAGCGATCGTATCCGATCGCTTTTCTAGCAAGAACTGCTGGATGTCGCCGATGTATTGCCGCAAGCCCGTAGGGGTGACTTCGTAGACGAGTTCTGTAAGCTCGGTCAAAAAATCACGGTCGTGCGAGACGACAATGAGGGTGCCATCATAGTGCATCAAAGCCTGTTTGAGCACGTCTTTGGCCTTCATGTCCAAGTGGTTTGTGGGCTCGTCGAGCACCAGCAAATTATAGGGGTGCAATAGCAATTTGCACAGGGCCAGGCGGGCCTTCTCTCCACCAGAGAGGACCTTGACCTTCTTGTCGACGTCTTCACCGCTGAAGAGGAACGAGCCCAGCAAGGCGCGCACTCTTTTGCGCACATCTCCAGTGGCTTCGTTGTCGATGGTTTCAAATACAGTGAGCTCACCATCGAGTTCGTCGCTTTGGTTCTGAGCGTAGTATCCGACGTCTACGTTGTGTCCCAAACTGCAGGTACCGTCGCCTTCTAATTCGCCCAAAAGGATGCGGGTCAGGGTTGTTTTCCCGGCGCCGTTCTTGCCCACCAAGGCCACTTTGTCTTGACGGGCGATCATGAGGTCCACATCCCTAAAGACTTCAAGGTCATCGAATCGCTTGGCCAATCGCTCGGCTTCTACCACCACCTTTCCTGCCCGAGGAGCAGGAGGGAAGCGGAAGCGCATTTCTGCGTTTTCGAATTGGTCGATTTCAATCCGCTCCATTTTGTCGAGCTTCTTGATCAAGCTCTGCGCAAAGGCCGCTTTGTTCTTTTTCGCGCGGAACTTATTGATGAGCTCCTCGGTGTGCGCGATGTCTTTCTGCTGCTGTTTGGCGGCAGACTCTTGGCGGGCAAATTCTTCTTCGCGCCACGCCATGTATTTGCTGTAAGACGCTTTGTGGTCGTGCACCCGGGTAGAGGTGATCTCTACCGTGCGGTCGGTGACGTTGTCAAGAAAGGTCCGGTCGTGCGAGATGAGGACCATTGAACCGGGGTAGTACTTCAGGAAGTTCTCGAGCCATTCGATCGATTCGATGTCAAGGTGGTTCGTGGGCTCGTCCAGCAGGAGCAGGTCAGGGGCAACCAGGAGCAGTTTACCGAGCTCCACGCGCATCTTCCACCCTCCGCTGAACTCGCTCATTTTGCGGTCCATGTCGGCGGGTCTGAATCCCAGTCCTTGCAAGACCCTTTGGGTTTGTTCCTCTTTGGCCCCTGTACCCATGAGGGCCAGTTGGTCATTGGCCTCGCCCAAACGGTCAATCAGGCGCGCGTAGGCATCGCTTTCGTAATCCGTGCGCTCCGTGATTTCTTTAGAAATCCTGTCAATCTCAGCTTCCAGCTCTTGATAGACAGCAAAGGCACTCTGGGCTTCTTCCAATACCGTGGCTTCCTCGTTGTGCTCCATTTCTTGAGCGAGGTAGCCAATGCGGTACTCCTTTGGAGTGTGAACGTTGCCTTCACTGGGGTTCTGCACGCCAGCTATGATCTTCAGCAGGGTGGATTTGCCTGCGCCGTTGCGTCCAACGAGTCCAACCCTGTCTTTGCCTCCTACAGCAAGCGAGATGTTCTCGAACAGGGTGCGTTCTCCAAAGTGAACGCCGATCTGATTGATGTTGAGCATAGATTCAGTGCAACAAAAACGCCCACAAAGGTGGGCGTTTTCTTGGGGGATTCTTTATCCGTGGGTCAATAATGCCACAGGTCGTGCTCAATCGTGAAGAGCTCGTCCTTAATGCGCTCTGACTCAAGCAAAGCATCAAGGCCTTGGGCGTAATCGTTGATCGAACGGTCAAATACGTTGGTCTCCTTGATGATGTAACTCGAGAAGTACCTCTTCTGGAAAATCTCCTCGAAGGTGCGTCTCTGCGCATCGTTGGAATAGTTGTAGCATTCGGCATTGGCGAATACATAACGGCACTCAGGGTAGTAGAGCCAGAACAATGGAGCCAAACCTTGAGAATTCCCTTCATCGTCCTTCTTTTCGATGATGGGGGCCATTCCAATGATGCGGACTTGGCGCTGGCTGCGTTGACGGTCCCAGACCCAGTCTTCTTTGATGCGGTACCGCACGATGTCTTGGCTGTTGATACTGGTCTTCGCCTCCATGGAGCCGATGACCTCGCCTGTTATGGCATCGAATTGTGGAATGATGACCACGGGGTTCAACATGGAATCCACTTGGCTTGCGCTTAAGGGGTACCTGAACTCGTCATCTTTACCAGCAGGACCGGTTCCATATGCGGTCAAGGATCCTTCGACTTCAAGGGCGTAGCGAATGACATCAAACAGGTTCTTTCTGTCCTCGATGGGGTCCACCGGGAAATAGAACATCTGGTTGATTTTCTGACGCAGGTCAATGTCCTGCCAGATGCGCCGCACGTACATCACATCTGCCTCCCGAAGGTGGGGATAGGGTATAACGCGCTTGGTCAGGTTGGTTTCCTTGACATAGGCACCATCCAGAACGGTTTGCACCTGGGCGTTCGCGGGCGTGCAGACCAAAAAGGTCAGCAGGGCCACGGTGATATTTCGAACGGTCTTCATCATGATCAGATCACTTTGAGTTTCATGGTAGGCAGTGCACGCTCTGTGCCGTCAGGCATAGAAACCACAATGTCCTCAATGTACACGACAGATCCTCGACCCACGGAGCGGAAGAGTTCTTTCATGTTCGCGGTCACCATGTTTGTGCTGCTGCTCTGTTCTACAAACGTGCCACCCTTGGTTACGGTTACGTTGAAACGCTTGACTTTGACCACAACGTCAAAGTCGAAGTTTTCCATGAGTGCACCTACAGAGGGGGCATTTTCCAGCAAAACCTTGGTAATGGTCTTGTCTGAGGGGCTTTTTCCTGCAAAACGAGGAGACGGGTCTGGAATCCGCTTGACGCGGAATTCGCGGCCAGGCAGTGATTTCTTTGTTCCGTCGGGCAGGGTAGCGGTCACTTCGATGGAAGCTTCAGCTCCAGCACCAGGCTCTACGATAAAGGTCTCGCCGTCGGGCTTGATTTTGTGTCCACCTGTGATCCTCACGTCCAACTTGTCGCTGCTTACGCCAGGAACAGAAATCTCCACAGGGTTGGGAACCCCGCGGTAGAACACGTTCATCTTGGTAGGGCTCACCACGAGGGCGGGCTCAGCGACGGTGAATTCAGGGGTATAGAACGGATAGTCACCCACATTGCCATCAGGTCCTTGGAAGCGGATGAGGCCTTTGTAGTTGCGTTCGCCGAGGGACATGCCCTTGGTGGCGATTCGGATCTTTCCTAAACCACCTTCGATGCGGAGTGGGTCTTTGTCGTTGTATGCCAAAAGGCTGCTGTCGTTGCCATTAAACTCTCGGCTGTCAACGTAGATGTTGGGGCTGTTCGTGGCATCGAATGCAGCCAGCAGGACATCCGCACGAAAGCTGTCTCCCCGGAGGATGTAGTTGCTTTCAGGAACCACCAGCGGCATCAAGTTGGTGAACTTGTAGCTCTTGCCTTCAATGCCCGCAATCAGCTCGGACATGAGGTTGGACTTTGCGTTGGCGATGTCGATTTGAAGCTTGGACAAAATCGGAATGACAGCCGCTAGGGGAACGTCAAAGAAATTGGCAGCTTCCCAAAGGACCTCTTTGCCATCCTCCATTTCCTTCTCGTATTGGAAGGTTTGGTCAAAGGAAGCTTTGAGGCCTGGAGAGACTTCGAAGCTGTTGCCAACGAAGTCAGTGAAGCCAACATCTTTTAAGTTGTCCCGAAAGGTCTCGAGCTTGTCCTTCAGTTCCGACGCTGTAAACGGTCCGGTTTTTGGATCCCCGGGTTCTCCACCTACCAAGTAGGAGGTGATTTCCTGGTACTCGTCCTTCTTTTCGAAGTAGGCAATACTCAGAACAGTGTCCTTACGGGTCAGTTTGTCCTGTGCAATGAACTCCGATATATCTCCACCGGCTTCGACCACTTCTCTTTTTCCACTGGCTACGGCCAAAATATTGGCTTTCAGCTGGGTGATGTGGTCATAGAGTTCGTCAGCTTTGGTTTCGACGTCTTTAGCGGCGTCGTAGTAGGGCTTTACCTTTTGCTGGTCTTGGAGGTATTTGGCCTCAAATTCCAGCATGGTCTCCCTGGACTTGCCTTGTACGGTTTGATTGGTCTGACGCAGACCTTTCTCAACCTTGACAAATCCATTTAGAATCTCCTTAGAGATGTTGAGTGCCAGAAGTGCGGTGAGGACGAGGTACATCATCCCGATCATCTTCTGACGCGGCGTTTCCTTCGCTCCTGCCATGATATTCTTTCAGTGGGTCAGGAAAGGATCAGCTGCGCGAGCTGCCCATAGCGTTGAGCATGTTCGCGTACACCGTATTCAAGGCCTCGAGGTTAGTAGACAATTCTGCGATATTCTCCTTGTATTTCTTGGTGTCCTCTACACTATCCGTGAGGTTCTGCACCAAGGCACCCATGCCCTCAAACATTTGACGGCTGGTCTCCATTTGCTGAAGTTGAGCCTCGTACATGCCATTCAGGCTTCCAAGGTTTTCGTTCATTTTCTGCAGCTGTTCGCCAGCGGCAACACTCATTTCCTTGTTGTCAGACAATCCGGTCAAGGACTCGCTCACTTGAGAGTAGGTGTCGGTTAATCCGGAAACCTTTTCGGTTGCGGTGCGGAGTGCGCTGCCGTAATCTGAAGTGGCTGCGGCTGCATCGGTCACCTCGCTCAATGAATTGGCCTGGTCGCCTAAGTGGCGCATGCCATCTCCAAGTCGGGTGAGTACAGTATTGTCAATGCCGACGTTCTGCAGCATTTCGTCCAACTGGTCCACAGGCTTTTTGGGGCCTGCTTCTGCATCATCATCGGCAAGTTCTGGATAGACCAACTCCCACTTTGGATCCTTGTGTGGGGGCTCAAAAGCGGACATGAAGAAGATAAAGGCTTCAGTTCCCAGTCCAATGATCAACATCTCGGAAGCGCCTTCCCAGTGCTCAATCTTAAACAAAGCACCTACGATCACGATCGCGGCCCCCCATCCGTAGAGTTTGGACATAAATGACTTCCAGGCTTTTCCGCCGATGCCACCGCTCTTTTTCTTGTTGGTCTTCTTTGCCATGGTAATGCAGGTTTTGGATTCGATCAGACGGGAACGGGTTTCATGCGTTCTGGCAGCCGTCTTAAAATGAGATTAATTGAAGTCTTCCGGGTCCACGTTCTTTCCTCTGCCGAGGTAGCTCATGGCGCTGCGGAATCCGATGTATGCTTTTGATGTGTCTTGGAATTCAAAGGAACGCGTGCCTGTCTGGCAATAGTATCCAATGTCTTTCCAGCTACCACCGCGGATGACCTTTCTCTTCAAGCTTGGGGGGTCGTCGGCCATAGCGTGGTATTCATACTCGGGACTCATGTCGTGACTGAAGTCATAAACCGTCTCGTCAAATGCGGTGTTCGTCCATTCGGCCACATTGCCCGCCATTTGATAGAGGCCGTAGTCGTTCGGGCTATAGCTCTCAATGGGCACAGTGTGACATCCAGCGTCCTCCACGTAGTCTCCACGCATCGGCTTGAAGTTGGCCAGTGGACAACCATAGATATTGCGGATGTAAGGACCACCCCAAGGGAATGGGGCCAGATCAATTCCACCACGTGCAGCAAACTCCCATTCTGCTTCTGACGGCAGGCGGAACTGCTGAACCATGGTTTCTCCGTTCGCCCTTTTCCATGTCGCCAACAGCTGTGTCCTCCAAGCATTGAAAGCACGCGCCTGACCCCAGGTGACGCCGACTACGGGATAGTCGTCATAGGCAGGGTGCCAGAAGTAGGTTTTTGTCAAAGGCTCATTGTAGCCGTATGTGAAGTCGCGGATCCAGCACAGGGTGTCAGGGTAGACATTGGTGTTCTCCTCGACCACGAATTGCGCGCGATCACTGTGTCCACGAACGCTGTGCAACTGCCCGAGTTGGTTGGGTTCGTTGATTTCAAAGTCCAGACCTCCTTTGTTGGCCGCAGCTTGCAGGTTCAGCCAGAAGTACTTGAAGTTCAGCTTGCGTGTGTCCAATTGCTTCTGATCGTAAAAACGGTCTGACCCTTGGAAATAGAACTCGTCGTAGAGGGCATCGAAGATGTCTTCGTTGTCCCAATCAATGGGCTCTTCCCATTTGAGGGTGTAGCCTTTGTTGATGAAGCGGTCCAGTTCTCGGCCTGACTCATCTTCGGTCGCGAAATACTCCTCAAAGTCGTTCTCTTGTAGAACGTCACGGAACAAGCTGTCACGCACGTAGTTCACGAACTGACGGTACTCGTTGTTCGAGATCTCGTGGATGTCAATGTAAAAGGCGGGGATGGTCACAGTCTTGGACCGAGCAGTCAGGGCGTAAGGCACGTCCTGGTCACTTGGACCCATGGTGAAAGAGCCATAGTGGATGTAGTTCATCCCGTAGGGATTCACTTGTACCCAGTCCTCCCGAGGGTATACGCCTACCAGTTCACCTGCGGGGCCGCCGTAGCAGCCGGCAAATGTCACAGCACAAAAGGCGATGATCACAGCGTTTCTCATGGTTTCTATCCTTTTATTCGAACGTGTTCCGTTCCGTATTCACAGGTTGCAGGTCCCGGGATTACGAAGAAGACAACGGTCAGGTTACGTCTTTTCGTGTATTCGGCTTACAGAAAGCGCGGATTCACGTGACGGGTTTGCATCGGAATGCGTTCGAAGTTGAACATGTAAGAGACGAAAATTTCGTGGGAGCCACTGCTGTAGTTCGTCAGTTCACTGACGGTAGCGTCGTAGCTGTAGCCAAAGCGAAAGACCTGCTCAGAGCGGGTAAGCTTTTCGTTTTTGGTGGTGCCGTATTCAAAGCCCAGCACAGGAGCGACTGCATCTCCAGGTCGGAAGGATATGCCTCCATAGAGGAGGTCGTTCCACAAGACGTTGGCGTGCAAGTCGACAGAGGTCGCATTTAGATCCGTCTTGGCGAGCAAGTGGGAGCGAAGGCGCAATGAGCCATCTCCAAGGCCTTGCTCATACCCGGCTTGCAGGTAGAGGTGACGGACACTCGAAATGTTGAGGTCTTTCAAGTCGGTAGCTGCAATACGGGTTGTGCTAATGCCGGCATAATAGCTGCCGGGCACACGGTACATCACACCGAGGTCCGCATCCACTGTAGTCCCGCTTTTTGCGCTTTGGGGAATCACCGCATCGCCTTCATCGATGTAAATCCACTCGTTGCCCAGGGTCTTGCCCATGTAGTTCGCCGCGAGACCCAAACTGAGGATGCCGCCATTGGCGTCAGGCTCCATGTGGTATGCGTAGGCGAGTTTGACAACGGTGTTCTCTTCTTGTCCCAACTTGTCTTGGAAGAAGCTCAGTCCAATGCCGCCGGGAATAAATCCAGGTTTGCCATTGTATTGTACCAATGTGGTCTGGGGATTTGTTTCCAAGCCGTTCCATTGATTGCGGTAGAAGGCACTTACATATTGTAGGCGCTCCGCACCCGCAAAGGCAGGGTTAAAGGACAGTCTGTCCTGGTAGAATTGCGTGAGCTGCGGGTCCTGTTGGGCCACAGCAGTGAGGCTGAACAAGACAGCAAACAATACGATCAGTAGGCGATTCATTCCAATCAGCTGATTTTCAAACGGTTCCTTGCAAAAGTCACCCGAGGGTGGTCGGCTAATATACCGAAAATGACTAAGGTTTACGCTTGCAAACTCCATTATCCATGCCTCGTCGTGGAATCCAAGTCAATAGTATGGATGCAAAAACCACGGCTCCCGGACGTTGCCGTCTGGAATGGGCGGAAAAACGAAGGTTTGGATTATGACAGCTTCTGCTGTGTTCGCCACCAACGGTCCGGTAGTTGCCCTGCGGCTGCGGATTGATAGTCCGCGTATGTGCAAGGGACCAAAAGGATCCGGCCTTTGCGGTTGCCTGCGCCAGGGGTGGGGATGTCCATCCACCAGCGGTCGCTGCGTGGGCTCTTGTAAAAAATGACCTCGTGGTCTTCGCCTTCAAGCACAACGCTGTATTGCAAGTAGTCGTCGGTGGAGCCTCGGGGGTGGTCACCCATTCTGTGCATGACGCCTTCTAGAAAGCACCAGATGGCCTCTGAGATCAGCTGGCCTCCGCGTCCATCTCCGTCTTTCGAGGGGTCTGATTCGAAAAAGCCTACTGATGAGAGCCTGTCACTGTATCCAGCGTAACGGGCAAGCTGACAGAATTCTTCGCCACTCAGGCCATTGGGACGGGCGATTCCTGATGCAGGGTGGTCGGCTGTTCGCACAGCCCCTGCATCAAATGAAGCCAAATCCGAGTCCCGAAGAATGGGTTCTGCAATGGAGATGTCTGCACGCAACTGGCCCAAGCGTACGTTGTCGAAGTGCATGCGGTCCATCAGTTGAAGGGTGTCGCCGTCAACGAGGTAGCGCTGGTGTCCAAGGGTGTTGAGGTCAAACAGGTGAGCGCCTTCCGGTAAAATCAGTTGGTTGAGCCAGTTGGTTCCATCGGTCACTTGAGGATCGCCACCAAAGTCCAATGTCGCATCGATGACCGATACATTGATGGGGCGGTCTTGGCTGGCATAAGCGCGGTACATGGGGAAAGTCTGTACTTGAGACCCTCCAATGACCAGGGGGATGATGCCGCGGGTCATGAGCTCTTGGCACACGACGTCCAGCGCGGCCATGGTGTCTTCGGCCGTTTGGCCTGCTGCGATGTTGCCCAGGTCGGCCACCGGGGCCCAGCGATCCATGACGGTCAGCTTGTACAGTTTGCCGCGCACCCATTCCGGAGCGCGGTCTGTTTCTGCACCATCTGCGCTCCCCCTGCGGTCAAGTACGCCTACGATGGCCGCTACACAGCCTTCTAAGTCCGGACGTTCACCTGCGCGGTGAATGCGCAAGACGTCACGCATCCTGTCTACACCGTCAGAAATATCGAACAGTCCCGCTTCAGTGGGCTCAACCCAATCAAAGATGGATTCCATGAAGGCAAGCTACACGCCGCCGTTAGGACTTTTTCTTGGCCTTCGTGGACTTTTTCGCCGTTCCCTTGATGATTTCCTGAGCACGGGACCAATCCATCTCGAGAATCTTCTCCCCAACAGGGATGCGTACCGACTTCTTGTCGGCCACGAGATAGTATTGGCGGCCTTTCAAACGAATGCTCCACTTGTCGTCTTCGGCAAACGCTTTGATGACCCCGGCCTTGAGCTGTTCCACTCGGGCCCAGTCGATGCTGTCTACCTCTTCGCCTTTGGGAATCTTGACGTTGTCCTTTCCAGCCTTGATGTAGGGCCCCCAGCGACCCATAATGATGCGGGTGTCGGGATCTTCGTCAAAGGTCTTGAGCAGGGCTTTGGCATCGGCCTCGCGCTTGGCTTTCACCATTTCGATGGCGTAGTCCAAGGGGATGTCATATGGCGTGTATTCGCTGTCCTTGGGGATGCTCACAAACTTCCCGTCGTGGCGGACATAAGGGCCGAAGCGGCCAATGGCGGCAACGACCTTTTTGTCTTCGAAGGTGCCCAGGTCGCGTGGCAACTCAAACAGCTGCATGGCTTCTTCGAGCGTGATGCCTTCAAGGGTTTGTCCTTTGAGCAATGAAGCAAACCGCTTTTCCTCGTCGTCCGGAGCGCCGATCTGTGCCAAGGGGCCATAGCGGCCAATGCGCACCAGTACCATCTTGCCCGATGCGGGGTCAACGCCAAGTTCACGCTCTCCACTCGCCCGCTCAGCGTGCTCAGTGGTTTCTTCAATCTGTTGGTTGAAAGGCTTGTAAAACGCCTTGACCATCCGCTGCCAGTCGTCTTTTCCTGCGGCGATGTCGTCGAACTCCTGCTCCACCTTGGCGGTGAACTGGAAGTCCATGATGGTCGGGAAGTGCTCCTGGAGGAAGTCGGTCACCACGTTGCCAATGTCCGTGGGGAACATCTTGTTGCGCTCTGAGCCGGCCATTTCCTTTTCGGTTTCGGAGCGCACGGTCCCATCGGCCTGAAGGGTGAGTGAATTGAAGTCTCGCTCCTTGCCTTCGCGGTCTTCCTTGACCACATAGCCCCTCTTTTGAATCGTGGCGATGGTACTGGCATACGTCGAAGGGCGGCCAATTTGAAGCTCCTCGAGCTTTTTGACCAGCGCTGCTTCACTGAACCTTGCTGTGGCTTTTGTGAAGCGCTCTGTGGCCTTCATCTCTTTGAGGTTGAGCACAGCGCCCTGCTCCATGCGGGGCAGCATGCCGCTTTCTTCCTTGTCTTCGTCCGATCCTTCGAGATAGATCTTCATGAAGCCATCGAATTGGATCGCCTGTCCTCGGGCGACGAGCATTTCCTCGCGTCCAGGGAGGTGGATGTCCACGGTGGTCTTTTCGATGATGGCGTCAGACATCTGACTGGCAAGTGTCCGCTTGAAAATCAGTTGATACAGCCGTTGTTGGTCGGATTCGCCAGAAACATCGGTGCGCGACATGTCTGTGGGACGGATCGCTTCGTGTGCCTCTTGGGCGCCGGCTTTGCTCGTTTTAAATGTGCGCAGCTCGTGGTATTTCTCGCCGTAGGTCCCAATGATGTGGTCCTTGGCACCATCGAGGGCGACATCAGACAGGTTGGTTGAATCCGTCCTCATGTAGGTGATGAGTCCGCTTTCGTAGAGCTTCTGTGCAACCTGCATGGTGCGGGATACGCTGAACCCGAGTTTGCGGGCTGACTCCTGCTGCAGGGTGGAGGTGGTGAATGGCGCCGTGGGTTTGCGCTTGGTGGGTTTGCGCTCTACGCGGTCCGCTTTCAGGTCTGCACCATGTGCCGACTTGAGGATGTCTTCGGCGGTGGCCGGGTCGCCAATGCGCTTGTTGAGTTCGGCTTTGAATCCGGAACCAGCGGTTTCGAGCAAGGCCGACACCTTGTAGTATCCCTCGGGTTGGAAAGAAAGGATTTCGCGCTCTCGGTCTACAATGAGACGGACAGTGACGCTCTGAACACGACCTGCAGAAAGCGATGGCCTCACCTTTTTCCACAGTACAGGCGACAGTTCGTATCCCACCAGACGGTCCAAGACGCGGCGCGCTTGCTGTGCCATGACCAAGGGCATGTTCACGTCGCGGGGATGCTCTATGGCTTTGAGAATGGCATTCTTGGTGATCTCGCTAAAGACAATGCGCTTGGTCTTTTGATTTGGCAGTTGCAAAGCTTCTTGCAGGTGCCAGCTGATGGCTTCTCCTTCACGGTCCTCATCCGTCGCGAGCCAGACTGTTTGGGCCGACTTGGAGAGTTTTTTAAGCTCACTGAACCGGGCTTTGTCGGCCGTGATCTCATACGTGGGTGTAAAACCATTCTCGACGTCTACGGCGAGCTGACCACCGGGCAAATCCCTGATATGGCCGTAGCTGGACCTTACTACATAGTCAGCACCTAAGTAGCCCTCGATGGTCTTGGCCTTGGCCGGAGACTCCACGATCACGAGATTTTTGCTCATTGTTGAAATGGTTCGGGGCACAAAGGAAACGACAAACTTGGGTTTTCTGTGCGACGAGGGGTGTACTTGTCATGTTCTGGTTTTGTTTCATGGTCACCCGCCATAGGCGCAGAGAATTTTGGCGAGGCAGATACTGACACGTTGTCAGGTTTGAGGTAGTTTTGTCGTCTACAGCATTGAATCCACCTCATGAGACCCGGTAACCAGACAATAGACGAGCAGCGCCAAGGCGAGGTTCTTGGGCCGCTTGCAGGCGGTAAAGGTGGGCGGAAGCTGTATTTGGAGAGCTACGGCTGTCAAATGAACTTCAGCGACAGCGAAATTGTGGCCAGCATCCTCGCTGAGGCCGGATTCACGACCACGCAGCAGGAAGATGAAGCCGATTTAATCCTGCTCAATACCTGCTCCATCCGGGACAATGCCGAGCAGCGCATCCGCCACCGGTTGCAGCACCTCAAGGGAGGGAAGCGCAAGAATCCAAAGTTGAAAGTGGGCATCTTGGGATGCATGGCGGAACGCCTGCGGGATCAGCTCCTTGAAGAAGAAAAACTGGTAGACTTGGTGGTAGGGCCCGATGCCTATCGCGATTTGCCCCGTCTTGTGGGCGAGGTGGAAGGCGGTCAGAAGGCGGTCAATACCCTGCTGAGTCGAGAAGAGACTTATGCGGAGATCCAGCCAGTGCGTTTGGACGACAAGGGGGTGACCGGATTTATTTCGATCATGCGCGGTTGCGACAACATGTGCAGTTTCTGCGTGGTCCCCTTTACCCGCGGACGCGAGCGAAGCCGAGACCCAAAGAGCATTGTGGCGGAAGCGCTCGATTTGTACAACAAAGGCTACCGTGAGGTCACCTTACTCGGGCAGAACGTGGACTCCTATAAATGGAATGTGGACGCCAAGGGCAACGTCAAGGATCCCGAGGAGCCCGTGGTGCGCTTCGCACAGTTGATGGACCTGGTTTCAGACGTCAACCCAGACCTGCGTGTGCGCTTTTCGACGTCTCACCCCAAGGACATGACCGACGAGGTTCTGGAGGTCATGGCCCGCAAGGACAACCTTTGCAAGTACATCCACCTGCCGGTGCAGTCTGGCGACAGCGGAGTCCTCAAGCGGATGAACCGTGGGTATACGAGAGAGTGGTATTTGAATAGGATCGCGGCCATTCGCCGCATCATGCCCGATTGTGCGATCAGCACCGATGTGATTGCGGGGTTCTGCGGCGAAACACTCGAAGAGCACGAAGCCACCTTATCGCTGATGAAGGAGGTGCGCTATGAGATGGCGTACATGTTTAAGTACAGCGAGCGTCCGCGCACCTTGGCGGAACGCAAGTTCGAGGACGACGTGCCCGAAGAGGAAAAAGGACGTCGCTTGGCGGAGATCATCGATTTGCAGCGGGTTCACAGCCGTGAACGTATGGCGGCCCAGTGCGGTCCTGTTTATCGGGTTTTGGTCGAGGGGCCTTCGAAGAAAGACAGCGAGGAGTACCAAGGGCGCAATACTTACAATGGTGTGGTGGTTTTCCCCAAGGGCGATGCCCAAATTGGCCAGTATGTCTACGTGCGGACTACGAAATGCATGGCGGTCACCTTGAAGGGTGAGTTGATTTCACCACAAGAAGCCCAAGAAGTAGGATACATCGCATGAACCTGCAAAGCGTCAAAACCCGGTTTGGTATTGTAGGGACAAGCTCTGGATTGGAGCGTGCTCTAGCGACTGCGGTGCGTGTGGCCCGGGCAGACATCACCGTGCTCGTGCGCGGCGAGTCGGGAACGGGAAAGGAGGCGCTGCCCAAAATCATCCACCACAACAGCACCCGCAAACATGGGGCTTACATCGCGGTGAACTGCGGTGCGATTCCAGAGGGGACGATCGATTCGGAGCTTTTTGGACACGAAAAAGGCAGCTTTACCGGAGCCCACGAGGCGCGGAAGGGCTACTTCGAGGAGGCGGACGGCGGAACGGTGTTCCTCGACGAGGTGGGGGAGTTGCCGTTGGCGACCCAAGCGCGCTTGCTGCGCGTACTTGAGACGGGTGAATACCTGCGCGTGGGCTCTTCCAAAGTCCGCAAGACCGATGTCCGTGTGGTGGCCGCGACCAACCTTGACTTCGAGCAGGCGATGGCCAATGGGAAGTTCCGAGAGGACCTTTACTACCGCCTGAATCAAGTGCCCCTGATGTTGCCTCCGTTGCGCGATCGGGGCGACGATATTCACTTGCTGTTCCGCAAGTTCACAGGAGACTTTAGTGAGCGTCATCATATGCCGCCGATCCGATTGGGTCCCGAGGCAGTAGAGCTATTGAAGCGCTACCCTTGGCCCGGCAATGTGCGCCAGCTCAAGAACATCGCAGAACAGATCAGCGCCATAGAAACGGAACGTCTGGTCGATGCAGATCGGTTGCTCGATTACCTGCCGGAATTGCCGCGGCGTGATTTGGCGACCATTCCAGAAGGTGAGAAGAACGGTGCGGGGCCAGGCTTGAATGAAAGGGAGATTCTGTACAAGCTTCTTTTTGAGATGAAATCGGACCTTCATGACTTGAAGTCATTGGTGCTGAAGATGATGCAAGAGGGTCGGATCGATGCAGGTTCGAGTGAAGATCAGTCCTTGGTCAATCGGGTTTTTGGGGAGCAGGAGGGCACGGATTTGTTGCGGCTTCCAGAGCGCGCAGGGGGCGATGCTGGATGGGCTGCTGCGTCCGCAGAAACCAGCGAGGGCGAAGCTGGGTTCGCGGAATCCACGGAGGTGGAAGAGTCGCTTTCACTGCTCGACAGTGAGCGGGAGTTGATCCAGAGGGCATTGAACAAGCATGGCCACCGGCGCAAGCAGGCTGCGGCAGAACTCGGGATTTCCGAGCGGACCCTGTACCGCAAAATCAAAGAATTCGGCCTCAAATGAGGTGTTTGATCCAACAGTCACTGTGGGTGTTGCTTGCGGCATGTGTCGCGGCCTCCTGGGGTTGTGGCGTCTATACCCCATACGGGGCTCAGACGGCGGGAGCCAAGACGTTCTCCGTGGATTATTTCACGCCCATTGCGCCATTGGCGGGGCCTGAAGTGGGTCAGAAGTTTACCGAAGCCCTGAAGGATTTGATCCAGCGTCAAAGCACGCTGCGGTGGGTGACCGAAGGAGGGGACATTCAATACAGTGGGCGCATTGTGGGGTACGAAGTATCTACGAGTGCTGTATCGGGGGGGCAGGAGGTGGCTTCTCAAAACAGGCTCACCATGCAGGTTCAGGTGCAATATGGCCATATGATGGAGCCGGACTTGGCCTTTGAAAGGACGTTTAGCCGCTTTGCGGACTTTCCCGCTACAAGTGACCTTTTTGATGTCGAACAGGAACTCGTAGACGAGATCAACGAACAGTTGACTCAGGAAGTCTTCAATGCGAGCCTCGGCAATTGGTGATTGGACTTCGCATATTGCGGGACGATGAAGGACAAGACGGAAGATTCGGAACTCATGAGCCTGCTCGACGCAGTACGCGGAGGGGAGGCCCAAGGCAGTGCAGTGAATTGGGACGATTGGGCCCTCACTTTGGACCGTTGGGTCGAGGCCTATCCTGCTTTTGGGGCTGGGCGCATGCTACGGGCCAAGACGGCGCGGGAAACGCGCTCCCTCGCTGCGGCTGAGAGGCTGACGGAAGCGGCCGTGTTTTCTACGGAGCCAGGCCGGCTGTTTGATCTGTTGTTTCGCGCGGGCATCGAGGGGGAGATTGCCTCTTTTGCGCGCGCTGTAGAGGCGTTGGAACCCGAAGTCGAAGACGCTTTGCGGCTGCGTTGGCACCCTACGACGACCGGCGAAGTGCCCCCGTTAGAGCCGGCAGCCGAGGGTGCTGTCGAGGAGGGGTCTGAAGTAGATGGGAAAGCAGTGGATGCCGAGCGCGGTGAAACTTCTCTCGAAATGGAGGAGGCCCATGAAGAAGCCCCTTCGCCAGAAGTGGTGGTTCCCGAGCCGGGGACCTTGGCCCGTGAGGTGGTCCTTGGGGCCATAGAGCGCAGCATCGAAAAGGAAATCCGAGAACTGTCGGAGGAAGACCGGGCGTCCGAAACCGCGGATGGCCCGCCATCAGACCGCGAAATCCCTTCCATGTCTCCGCTTTCGCCCGCGCCTGAGCCCGGCGAACCCGTTGACCTGGCCAGTTTGTCGCCATTGGCCCGATGGGCTTACCAACGGAGTTTGGCGACCGGCTTTGTGGAAGCGTCAGAAGCGCGGACGCCTTCGCAAGCACTTCGCGCGGCGGCGCAGCAAATTGAAGCGGTCATGGACGCCAGCGCCCAAGACTCAGATGCAGCTTCAGACCAGATTGAGCAAGACGGGTTGGGACAGCAGGCAGCGCTCATCGATTTATTTATTCGCAACGAGCCTACGATTGGTCCGATCCGACAAGAAGACGAACACCGCGGTGTCAAGGAGTTGGCGAAGGAAAGTTTGGTAGAAGACGCCTCTTTGATCACCGAAACCATGGCCCGGATTTATGCCGGTCAGGGTCAAATTGGAAGGGCCCGCCGCGCTTACAAACTGTTGGCCTTGAAATACCCGGAGAAAAGCGTTTATTTTGCGGCCCAATCCAAGAAGCTCGGCCGAAAGGCAGCCGATGACTGAAAAACCCTGTCGTCGCTGAGTAAAACGCGGATTTAGACTTCAATTGAACACCACATTATGGGCTACATTCTTCTCGTTCTTATCCTGATTATCGCCATTTTGTTGGGCGCGGTGATCCTCGTACAGAACCCAAAGGGCACAGGACTCGCTTCTGGATTTGAATCCGCAGGCAAGATTGGAGGCGTGCAGCGCACCACCGATTTTCTCGAAAAGTCCACTTGGTATTTGACCGTAGCCCTCTTCGTGTTGTGTATCGGTGCTACTGGTGCCTTCTCCGGAGGTTCTATTGACACAGGTGGTTTTGAAGAAGACGAGTTTGTGGCTCCGGCCCCTACTGAAGCTCCTGCTCCCATGCAGCAGGAAGCTCCGGCCAACTGATTGAGGAAGGTCTCCTCGTGAAAATGTCAGCCTGTCAGTCAGGCTGACATTTTTTTTGCGCCGAATCTGCCAAAACTCGCCGTGGCGTGCACTTTTGTCAGGTTGCCGGGGGCATTGCACCTGTGGCACGAGATTGGCTAAGGGTAGCATGCCGCAGGCAAAGCATCACATTTATCATTAACCGTTCACATCATGTCTGTAAACATCAAGCCATTGGCCGACCGTGTAGTGGTCGAGCCCGCCGCAGCGGAGGAAACCACCGCCAGCGGAATCATCATCCCTGATACTGCAAAGGAGAAGCCTCAGAAGGGCAATGTCGTTGCCGTAGGAGATGGAAAAAAGGACGAGCCCATGACGGTCAAAGTCGGGGACACCGTGTTGTACGGAAAGTATTCTGGCACTGAACTCTCTTGGGAAGACAAGGAGTACATGATCATGCGCGAGAGTGATATTCTCGCTGTGCTCTGAACCATTGACATTCATTCATAACATCATTCAACATGCCTAAGGAAATCACCTTTGACACCGCGGCCCGGAAGGAGCTGCAGGCAGGCGTAGACGCGCTGGCCAATGCTGTGAAGGTCACGCTCGGTCCCAAGGGCCGCAACGTGGTCATCGACAAGAAGTTCGGTGCTCCGACTGTCACCAAGGACGGCGTTTCTGTCGCCAAGGAGATTGAGCTCAAGGACCCCATCCAAAACATGGGTGCCCAAATGGTTAAGGAGGTTGCCTCTAAGACCGCAGACGTGGCCGGAGACGGAACCACGACCGCTACTGTACTCGCTCAGGCGATGATCAAAGCAGGCCTCCGCAATGTGGCGGCTGGTGCCAATCCCATGGACCTCAAGCGGGGCATGGACAAGGCGACGGCTGCTTTGGTGGCCGAGCTGCGTAAGATTTCTCGTGAGGTCGGAAGCGACATTGCCAAAATCGAGCAGGTCGCTACAGTTTCTGCCAACAACGACAGCACCATCGGTGCCCTCATCGCCCAGGCGATGGAGAAGGTCGGAAACGAGGGCGTCATCACCGTCGAGGAGGCCAAGGGCACCGAGACGGAGGTCAAGACCGTCGAGGGCATGCAGTTCGACCGCGGCTACTTGAGCCCCTACTTCGTCACCAACCCCGACAAGATGGAGGCTGAGTTGGAGACGCCCAACATCCTCATCTTCGAGAAGAAGATCAGCAACATGAAGGACCTGTTGCCCGTGCTCGAGAAGAGCGCTCAGACCGGCCGTCCCTTGCTCATCATTGCCGAGGACGTCGA
The DNA here is from genome assembly GCA_905478795.1 of uncultured Flavobacteriales bacterium. Taxonomy (GTDB): domain Bacteria; phylum Bacteroidota; class Bacteroidia; order Flavobacteriales_D; family Sanyastnellaceae; genus UBA8752. The sequence goes on along the minus strand of CAJQJX010000039.1, from coordinate 1,773 downwards.
TGGAGAGGCCCTTGCAACGCTCGTGGTCAACAAGATTCGTGGCGCGCTGAAAGTGGCTGCGGTCAAGGCTCCTGGCTTTGGCGATCGCCGCAAGGCTATGCTTCAGGACATCGCTACCCTCACTGGAGGTACCGTGATTTCCGAGGAGACCGGTCTCAAGCTTGAGAATGCGACGCTGGAGGATCTCGGTTCTGCCGAGAAGGTGACCATCGACAAGGACAACACCACTGTTGTCAACGGTGTTGGCGACAAGGATGCCATCGAGGCGCGCATCGGTCAGATCAAGGCTCAAATCGAGTCCACGACCAGCGATTACGACAAGGAGAAGTTGCAAGAGCGTTTGGCCAAGTTGGCTGGCGGTGTGGCTGTGCTCTACGTAGGAGCTGCTACTGAGGTGGAGATGAAGGAGAAGAAGGACCGCGTCGACGATGCGTTGCACGCTACCCGTGCGGCTGTCGAAGAGGGCATTGTGCCAGGTGGCGGTACTGCTTTGATCCGTGCCGGAAAAGCTTTGTCTGGAGTGGATACTTTGAACGATGATGAGGCGACGGGAGTGCAGATTGTGATGCGCTCCATCGAAGAGCCTTTGCGCCAGATTGTGGCCAACGCCGGTGGTGAGGGTGCAGTCGTGGTCAATACCGTCCGCGAGGGCGAGGGCGACTTCGGTTACAACGCCCGCACCGAGGTGTTCGAGGACTTGCACGAAGCAGGTGTGATCGACCCTACTAAGGTGACGCGTGTGGCCTTGGAGAATGCCATTTCCATCAGCGGAATGGTACTCACCACGGAATGCGTGATCTCAGACATTGAAGATCCTGCTGAAGCCGCTGCGGCGGCCGCTGCTGCCGGTGCCGGTGGCATGGGCGGCATGATGTAATTGCTTCTCTACGATTTATACAAACAAAAAAGCCCCGCTTCGGCAGGGCTTTTTTATGCGCCAACTTTCCTGAAAAACAACACTGGTTCAATCAAGCAGACAAAAAACGACTTCACCCATCAGGTGAGATGGCTACCCAATAGCAATCGGCAGAAAGACCAGAAATTCAGGGCTGTTGAAGAGCATGGGTTGAGTTTGACTTCTTTAATTAGTGATGTTCAATGTAGAATGCCTCTCATTTCGCTGTTGGAGGATTCCGCTTAAATGGGCTCCTGTGATTTGTGCACCTGCCTCGCCGAGGTGGGTGTCTGAGTACTTGTAGACTTCCATCGTTCCGGCGTTGATGGCTTCCCGCATGTCTAAAATTGGGCTGTAGATGTCGGGGGGCAATGATTTCTCCAGTAGAAAGGAGGGCGGGAGATCCGCTGAATCGAAGAAGTCGTGGTACACGGTCGCCTTGTCTGGGATGACGTAAATGAAAAAGTCGATTCCTCGTGTGCCGAGCTGATTGGAAAGGGCGTCTTTAAGCTCTTTCAATAAAGCTGTGGCTTCCTGAGCAGGAGGTCTACTCCAAACTTTGTTGATGAGGTGGATTTCATCTTGAGAATAAAGGGGTATGTGTTTAGTAGAGGGTAAAGTGCGACACTTGTCATTTTGATACCATGTGTGTCGGATGGTCAGAATTGAAGCTGCGGTACGGACACCATTTCCTAAATGGTGGAAGCCACTATTTTTTCGCTTTGGTGAGGTGCCTTTGATTTTTGGTTCAAGTATGTTGCCCTGTCTGCAAAAGTCACTTGCGAAAGGAACTAGGTTGCGTTCAACCACCTCTATTACAAGAAGATCCGGATTTGTTTCCCGAGCCAAAGCCAATCCCAAAACGAAGGGGTTTGGAC
>CAJQJX010000038.1 GCA_905478795.1 uncultured Flavobacteriales bacterium | reverse complement strand
ATGATGCGTTCGATCGCCAAAGCCAATCCGAAGATCAAGCAGAGAACAACGAAGCTCATAAAGAGCACACCGCCCTCGATGATGCGAAGTTTGATTTGCTGGCGGGCGCCCGTCACCTCGACGGTGTCTTCCAGGGGAGCCGCAGTGGCTTCCTCGGCAACAGGTGCTGGAGCCGGAACGGCAGCACTGTCCATCATGGCAGAATCGGCCATGGCGCTGTCAGGGACCATAACGATCATGGAATCGCCGGACATAAAAATGGTGTCTCCTTCTTGGGCGATGACAGGAGCGGTAAACATGAGGGCCACTACTAGGAGGGCGAACAACTTCTTCATGGTGAAGGGATGAATCGTGGTTGTGTCGTTTTATCCGAACATCAGGTTCAGGAAGGGCGAATTTAGGCAATCGACTTGCACCCCGACAACAGCACTTTCAACATGGTCATGATTTCCATGAAATAAAGGGGTCACAACTCCCCCATTCTGCCGGCTTGGTAGTCGGCGATACATCGTTGAATTTGAGCACGATTGTTCATGACAAAGGGGCCATAGGAGACCACTGGCTCGCCCAAAGGCTGGCCGCCTAAGACTAAAAATTCTGCGCCAACGCCGCTGTAGAACCTGAGTAAATCTCCCCCTCTGTGGTACAAAGCCAACTGCTGTTTTTTCAGTTCGCGCTGCCCTTCAACCTCCAAATTCCCTTCAATCATGTGCAAGAAGGCATTGTGTTGGGGGTCTACAGGAAGGTCCAGCCTGCCACCTGCCTCGATGTGGATATGGTAATAAAATGCAGGACTGTGCAATGCGGTGGGCGATGACGCTCCGAGGGCTTCGCCCATGACCACCTTGACCCTGTAATCCTCGGTTTCCACAATTGGAAAGTCCGATTTGTCGCGGAGGGTGGTAATGGGGTCACTGAACTTGTGGGCTGCGGGGAGATTCAACCAGATTTGGAAGCCGTGTACGATGCCTCCATCTCTGCGAATTTCCATGCTGCTCACCTCCTCGTGGATGGCTCCGCGCCCGGAACTAAACACCATGAACTGACCTTCACGGTAGATCAGGTCGTTGTCAAGGCTGTCTGTATGTCGACCACTTCCGGAGAGCAAATAGGTCGTCGGTGCCACACCTGCATGGGGGTGAGCCTTAATGTCCATCCCAAGGGTGCCCGGATCGATTTGGAGCGGGCCAAATTCATCCAACATCACAAAAGGCGACACCAAATCCGTGTGGTCACCTGCAAATCCACGCAACACAGGGACGTTCTGAACCATGGTGCGCTGACATTCGAGTACTTGCGCCACCTTTCTTTCTCCGCCCTCGCTCCACATACCTGATGCTGCTCGCAACCAATGTGGTGTTGCGGCAGCTGCGCCCACTACAGCAGAACCTTTGATGAAGTGTCGTCTCAACATGCACTGAAAGATACGGGGTGCCTTTTGCTCTAAAAATTCACCTGGGTGAAGAACTGGGCCATCTCCACCACAACCCATGGAGGACCGTTTTTGAGGCCATGAAAAAGCCAGCGTGAAAACGCTGGCTGCTTCTGTTGCGGAGAGACCGGGATTCGAACCCGGGTTACCCTTTTGGAGTAAACACGCTTTCCAAGCGTGCGCCTTAAGCCACTCGGCCACCTCTCCTGATCAGCGTGAATCATCCCACTGATTGGGCGCGCAAGTTACCCCATAATCCAACGCGGCAAGCAAAGCCCTGTGGCGACGATGCTTGGCGCCGATCAACGCATGATGAACGCCGGAGTTTGCTCTCCCGCGAGGTCCTGCTTAAAGGAATCCCGCAGCGACTCGCGGTCAGGATGGATTGCGGCCAGTACCATCAACTTGGTCACCGCAGCCTCCAAGGTGATGTCCAAACTGGGCTCCACCCCGATTCTTGTGAGTCCAGCTCCTGTCACATAGCGGTTGGCATCGACCGATCCCACGCCACATTGGGTCACATTGACCAAGAAGATGCCCCTTTCTTGCGCCGCGGTGAGGATTCCCAGAAACAGAGGATCACGCGGGGCGTTCCCAGAACCATAGGTCCTCAGCACGGCCGCACGAAGCCCAGGGATACACAACTGGTGCGAGAGCGCCTCTGGTGTCATTCCGGGAATGAGATGTACCACGGTCACTCCGGGATCCAGCGCCTCTAACAAGCCTGCGTCTCCAAGTGGTCTGAGCAAGTGGTCACGTCTGAACCTGACGTGCACCCCCACCTCTGCCAAGTCGGGGAAATTGGGGCTAACCAAGGCTTGAAAGCCCTCCGCGTCCTGCTTATGAGAGCGGTTTCCGCGCATCAACTTGTCTCCGAAATAGACCACGACTTCACGCACCAACGGGCCTCTCTCTGGATCTGAAGAATCCCAAGTGCCCGCAATCTCGATGGCTGTGAGTAGGTTTTCCTTGCCGTCCGTTCGCACCACTCCAATGGGCAACTGGCTTCCGGTCAATACGATGGGCTTCCCGAAGTTGGGCAGCATAAAGCTCAATGCACTCGCGGAGTAGGCCATGGTGTCCGTGCCGTGTAACACCACAAACCCATCGTAACGCTCCCTGCGGTGAAACAGCAACCGGGCCAATTCTCCCCAGCGCTCAATGGACATATCACTGCTGTCGATGGGTGTCATCGGCTCAAAGTCCAGATCCACTTCGAGCGCATCGATTTCGGGGATCCTCGACTTCAAGTGATCGAAATCAAATGGACGCAAAGCCCCAGAATCAGGATCCTCAAAAGAGCCGATGGTTCCACCCGTGTAGACCAGAAGGATGCGGGCAGGCGTCATGACACAGAAGGGCTATGAACAGGCAGGCGAAACAGCCGCTCTGCATTGGCGGTCGAAAAGGCGGCCACCTCGGCCAGAGGGCGCTCCAGCACATCGGCCACACGTTGACCCACCAGCACAGTGTACGCCGGTTCGTTGCGCTTGCCACGATGCGGCACGGGCGCGAGGTATGGGCTGTCCGTTTCCAAGATGATGCGGTCTTCTGGAATGAGCGGAATGACCGCCTCCATGCCCGCCTTTTTGAAGGTGGTCACGCCACCGAGGCCAAAACAAAAAGATCCGTAATCTGCAATTTTCTGGGCTTCTTCCTGTCCACCAGTGAAGCAATGAAAGACCCCACGAAGCGATGTGCTGGTATACTGATCCAACACCGCAAAAGTATCCTCAAACGCCTCGCGCACATGAAGGACCACAGGAAGGTCTCGCTCCAATGCCCATCCAATTTGACAGTGAAAGGCTTCAATCTGGGCAAGGCGGGTTTCTTTTCCCCGGAACAGATCCATTCCAATCTCACCTACTGCGATGCACGGCTCGGCATCGAGGGCCCCCAAAATGGAGACGCACTCGGCCTCCCAATTTTCCTCTACGTGGCAAGGATGCAAACCCATCATGGGAAAACACCGCTCAGGATATGCGGCGACCAAGTCTAGGAGAGGCTGGACACTCGCTGCGTCGATATTGGGCAATAAGATGCGCTCTACCCCGGCCTCAAAAGCGCGTTCCACTGCGGCCTCACGGTCCTCTGCAAACGCATTGGCGTATGCATGGCAATGGGTATCTATCCAGTTGAGCTTGGGTGCGACCTCCATGGTGACAAAATTACGCCTGGTCACCTGTGGTCCGCGCACTGCGCGCTTTTTGGTACCGTTTGATAGCCAAGGTGAGCAATAAGGCAAGGCCCAGTATGCCCACCACGCCCCATACCCAGCCGACGGCATCGCGAAGAACAATCAGGAATACGACCGCGATCAAGATCACCGTAGGCACCTCGTTGAGAAAGCGCAACCGCATGGAACTCGCTTGTGGCGTTCCTTTTTGGCATTGGGCGAGTACGCGCGCGCCGAGCAACATGTAGGCCCACAAGAGCCCCACAAACCCAAGCTTGACCCACATAAATGGCATGGTCAACCACACCGGATTCCAAACGATCAGCGCTGTTCCGAATCCAGTAGCCAGTATGCCGCTCGGCAATGTAATGGCCGCCCACAGGCGCCTTTCCATTATGCGGAATTGAGGAACCAGAACGTCGCGTTCAGCAGCAGGTTTGTCGATGGCCTCCCTGTGATAAATGAAGAGGCGGAACAGGTAGAACAACCCTGCGAACCAAGTCACCACAAAAATGATATGTAGGGCTTTGAGGACGTCGTACGTCATGGTGCAAAGGTGAAGGAGTGTTGTCGTTTTTCGAGCATGCCTATATCAGACCGACCTTTGTATCGCAACACACGCCCAAAATGGCTCCAAAAACACGCCTTGCGAAGGACACCTTCGCCACCACCACGCACATTGTCTTGCCCAACGACACCAATGTCTTGGGCAACCTCATGGGAGGACAACTCTTGAATTGGATGGACATCGCATCGGCGATCAGCTCTAACCGCCACTGCCGGAGGGTCGTGGTCACGGCGGCGGTCAACAACGTTTCATTCGACCGGCCCATTCGACTCGGGGATACCGTTACGATTGAAGCCAAGGTCAGCCGGGCTTTCAGCAGCTCCATGGAAGTGTTCATGGAGGTTTTTGTTGAGGACAATGCCACCGGCGAACGCTCCAAATCCAATGAAGCCATGTACACATTTGTCGCCGTCGACCAATTGGGGGCTCCGATTGGTGTGCCAGAACTCGTGCCGGAGACCGCGGAGGAAAAAGTCCGTTTTGATGGAGCGTTGCGCCGACGCCAGTTGAGGTTGATCCTGGCCGGCAAGATGAAACCTCAGGATGCTACAGAGCTCAAGGCGCTGTTTGTTTGAGGACCGCATCTATCGCCGCCAACACGCGCGCGGGAGTCACACGCTCTGGACAACGGACCTTGTGTCGGCAACGGTCACCTAAGCGGCTACAGGGCCGGTTTCGTTTAGGACCTTCAGGTTCGACTTGAACTGTGCTTGGATGAGGCATCCATGGGCCCATTCCCAAAGCAGGAGACGTACATCCCCACACCACCACCATGGGCACCTGAAGGGCGGCCCCGGCATGCATGGCCCCTGTATCGCCCGCGACCAACAAAGCCCCCTTTCTGATAAGGGCAAAGGTTTCGGACCATGTCGCTATCCCGCAGTGGCTCACAACATCACAGCCTTCGAAAACAGTCACAAGCTCAGCGGCCATGGCCACCTCATCGGGGCCTCCAATGAGGTCCACCGATTTGCCTTGCGCCGTCAGATGCCCGACAATGTCGTGCCAATGTCTCAAGGGAATGGCTTTCCCCACATGGGCTGCACCCAATGCCAGCACTACCCTGCCGCTGCGTGTTGACACACCCTCCGACGCCCCTTTGGTAGCAGGCACTGCCAGTGCACCAGCATCTCCTCTGCCACCAAGGGCCGAAAGCGCATCACCAAATGGAATAAGGGTGTTCAAATAGCGTTCCACCACGTGTTCACCGCGCAGCCGGTCCCAACCAAAACGGACGAGCAGGATTTTCTCGATGCTCTTCTTGTCGACGGTGAGGTCCAACGTGCCATTGTTTCGCAGCGCCCTCTTGATGAACCCAGACCGTGCGTTGGCATGCAGGTCGATGATGTAATGAAAACCCACGTCGAGAAGGGCAGCCTCCACTTCAACGGTGGTTCGGTCGATGGTCCACACTTTGTGAAGACCAGGCATCCCTTCCAGCGCTCCAGAAAAAGCCGATTTGGTCAAATAATGAACCTCGACCTCCCCCTCCAACATGGCGTGCAAAGCGCGCACCACTGGGGATGTGAGGATCACATCCCCCATGCTCGAGAACCGAACGACGAGGACACGTGTAGGGCCTGTCTGCGACATCGGCGGGAAAGGTAGCCCCTGAAATGCAGGAAGCCGTCCCCTTTCGGGAACGGCTTCCGCCTCAAGCGATTTGGTGAAACGCTTTCTCTAGCCTGGAATCACTCAGAAACCAGAAGCTTCTTGACCACGATGTAGTCGGAGCTGGACAGGCGAACCTGATACATTCCGCTGGACAGCGTGTTGGCGTCAATGTCAAGGACGTACTGAACGTCTTCAGAGGCATTGCCATCGAACAACTCCTGAACGAACTGACCTCCCATGGTGTACAGGTCAATGCGCAGGCGCATGTTGTTGGTCACCACGAATCCGAGCGTGCTGTAGTCGTTCGTTGGGTTAGGCTGCAATCCTGTGATCCGGATTGGATCCTTCAGGTTGCTCACGCCACCCGTGATGTCGATTGGAGTGTGGCCACTCTGACCGCCACTGACCGTCACGTTGTCGAGGTTGTCGAACTCTCCTGTACCCACATTGGTGTAGTCGAATTCAGTGCTGTTTCCACAATCGTCTGTGATGGTGTAGCTGTAATCGATCTGCCATCCGAGGCAGCAATCCATATCAAAGAAGATGTCACCACTCGAAGAAAGGACGCCCTGGCTCTGACCGTCTACTACGAGCTCACCGCTGTAGAAGAACCAAGCGCTACCACCGTAGTTCTCGTTCTTGTTGTTGGCGCCTTCACCGATCTGGAGACCGTAGTAAGCGTTCAACGGCTGGTGCTGGAGAGCGAATTCAGATCCTGCATAGGCTCCGGTTCCAGACATGGTACCGTCTCCCATCACGTAGTAAATCCACTCGGTCCAGATTTCGATGCCGGGGAAGATGTCCGCACAATCCTTCTTGTAGTTGTGCATGCCGGGTGCCGCGAGCCACTCGTTCCAGTCGTAAGCACCATCGTAGGTCGCGTCGAAAATGAAGCCGTTACCGCTGGCATCGGCCACTTCGAGTACGATGTGCATCGTGCTGTCTGGAGCGATTTCAATGATGCTGCTGCCACCTTCAACAATCGTGAAGGACTCGGCGCCTGGGAAGTTGAACAGACGTACTACCTCTGGATCGCGGTCGTCACAGGTTTCTCCGTTATCGACGGCCTCCACAGTAGCAGGCATACAGAAGTTGGCGATGTCCTCTGTTGGGAGGTAACCGCTCTCCACTGAAGAGAACTCCAAGGTCACTTCGCTGTCACAGTTGTCTGCGTACTGAACATCGCAGGCCTCGGGAATCTGAATGAAATCAAAGATGTCATTCAAACCGTTCTGGTTGTCGTCGCCGCAGGCGTACTCCACCACTTCGTCGTTGCTGATGTCGCATGTTGACGTGAACTGAGGTGCCATTTCATCAAGGACAGTGATGTCCTGGCTGGTGGTCACCGTGTTCTCGTTGCCGCAGTCATCGGTCGCTAAACTGGTCCACGTACGTGTGAACGTGTAGCTTCCTTCGTCTGCGCCGTCTCCATCGCTGCACGTCTGAACGTTGGGCGAATCCATGAATGTCAACACGTTGGCAACGTCGCTGTCGCAGTTGTCGTCCGTCGTGATGGCAGGAATGCCCGTCGCAGCATCGCTGCGGTCAGTCTCACACTCTCCGTCGAGGTAAAGCGTGATCGGGTCAAGCGTCTCGATGGTTTGTGAAGGGTTCACGTTGTCCTGTACCGTGATCAACTGATCCACACTGGTCGAAGTGCTGTTTCCACAATCATCCGTCGCCGTGAAGCTGAACGTACGTGTGAAGACATAGCTTCCATCCAATTGATCGTCGTCTCCGCTGCAGGTGTAATCAGGAGCGCTGTCCGTGAAGTCCGTCTCGATGGTCACATCGCTGTCACAAGCGTCACTCGTTGTGTGCGTAGCATAACCGAGTGTGGCAGTCGTCAGGTCAGTATTGCAATCGGCATCCAACTGTACCACCTGGTCTGCAGGTGCCTCAGCGCTCAAGAGCGGTGCCGTGACATCTGTCACAGTGATGGTCTGGACGTGAAGCTCAGTGTCTGTGTTTCCGCAGTCATCTGTCGCCACTGCAGTCCAAGTACGGGTGAATACGTATGAACCTTCGGCCAGTCCGTCAGCGTCGCTGCAAGTGTACATCGTGTCGGTATCGGCATACGTAATGCTGATGCTCACATCGGTGTCACAGTTGTCCGTAGCTGTCGCTGTAGCCTGACCTGCCGCAGAAGGCGAGGTGTCAGCTGTGCAATCAGAAAGGAGGTCTGTAGCGTATGTGTCAGGGCAGCTGATGTCTACCACAGGATTGATCTCATCGTTCACAGTGAACAGCTGATCGTGGGTCTGGATATCCTCGTTTCCGCTGTCATCCGTCGCCACTGCAGTCCAAGTCCGGATGAAGGTGAAGTTTCCTTCAGCAGCATCGTCGCCGGTGCAGCTATAGATCGGAGCTGAATCGCTGTGCGAGATGGCAATGGTAACGTTGCCGTCACAGTTGTCGGTCGCTTGTGCAGTGACCATGTCCAAGCTGAGGTCTGCTTCGCAAGCCTCATTCAAGGCCTCGATGCGGTCTGCTGGCCAATCCACGCTCATGCTAGGCGCAATGGCGTCCGTCACTGTAATGACATGCTCACAGTAGCTTCCGGACTTCCAGTTCTCGTTTTCACAAGCGTCTACGGCAGAGAACACACGGGTAAACTCGTAGCTACCGTTGTGGGTGTCATCTTCATCATCATAGATATAGTCCGCACCATCGGTATCGGCTTCAACCGGCAAATCAGCGAACATGATGTCCTCGTATGAGACGTCAGGGTTTGAGTCACAGTTGTCCGTGACCGTAGCCATTCCTGTTGCTGCTGTGCTCAGGTCTGTGCTGCAGTTTTCATCGAGGAACACCTCAATGTCATCTGGGCAGAAATCAAACTCAGGAGCGAGCGTATCTACCGTGGCCACATACTGGATGGCAGACTCAGACTCATTGCCGCTGTCGTCCGTTACGTACCAAATACGCACGTACGTTCCTGGGCAAGAACCTGATGTCAAGAAGGCCATAGAGATCTCGTAATCGAGCTCGCTGTCGCCATTGTCCGTGGCGTGCAGTGGCAATACACTGGTGTCGTATGGATCGGGCATATCACCACAGGTGATCGGAGCGGGATACAGCTCGTCTGGGTTGCCGTCAAACATAGGGCCTTCCTCGTCCGTAAAGGTCAGAACCTGCATGCACTCCAGGGTGGTCTGGTTTCCGCAGTTGTCCGTTGCCGTTACCGTGAAGGTCCGCTCAAGGTCGTAGTCACCTTGGTTGTCACTGTCGGTATCGGGATCCAGTGCGATCGCTACGTCAGCATAGGTGTATTCCACCGTTACGTCTCCGTCGCAATTGTCACTGACCGTGTAAGAAGGCTCACCATTGGTGGCAATGGTCAGGTCGCCTTGGGCGAAAGGAACATTGCTGTAGAGGATATCACCAGGACACTGGATGCTCAATGTTGGAGCTTGCGTATCCTGAACTTCAATCGTCTGCGACTGGCTGTGGACATTCCCGGCGCAGTCGGTAGTCTCCCAAGTGCGGGTCAATGTGTAAGTATCCTCACATGCTCCATCCGTTCGCACCTCACCGACATAGGCAATCTCAGGACCATTGTCGCAATTGTCCATCGCAGCCAAGGTTGAGATGTTGGCCAAGGCGGGAATGGCGTCACACTCCACAGTGACATCCTCTGGGAATGATGTGAATTCAGGCGCCGTAGTGTCCTCGACGGTGATGTACTGAATGTGTTCGGTGTAGTTGCCAGAACAGTCCGTCGTGGAGTAGGTACGCTTGATGGTGTACTCTTGAAGGCATGCTGTCGTCAGGATAAGGTCTTGATAGCTTACCACGGCTTCAGCGTCACAGTTGTCCATCGCCTCGGCATGCATGCCGTCGCCTGGAGTAAACTCAGGCACTGCGTAGAACTCACCCAATTCGTGCTGCACCATTCCTGTCAGGGAAGCATCGCTGCACTGCACGGTGTAATCGGCAGAAGCCAATGTCCACTCAGCAGAGGTGCGGTCGGTCACCACCAAAATCTGCTGGAACTCAGAAACGTTTCCGCACATATCAGTCGCGGTGTAGTCGATGATGTAGTCATCCCAACAACCCGCAGAGAGTGGCGTGCACTGAACATCTACATGGCTGATCTCACAGTTGTCGACCACCGTGATCAGACCCACGCTGTTCAGGTACTCGTAGGAACAGTCCATCCAGAGGTCACACTCCAAGGTGTCCACACCCTGAGCAAGGAATGACGGTCCAATCAAGTCCTCAATGTCAATGCGCTGATCGTCTGTTTCGACTGTAGCATTTCCGCAACTATCTGTCGCCATGGCTGACCATGTACGAATGATGCTGTAGCAACCTGTGCTCACGCTGTCGACGATGGCGTCACTGTATGCCAAGCCGGTATCGGCCAAGTCACAGTTGTCACTGTATCCCGTAGAAGCAGTCCCCGTGTTGGAAGGGTCGAGGTCCACGAAACACAATCCATTGACATTCAAAGTCAGATCTGAAGGTGCGTCCACGCTCACTTCTGGAGCGGTATTGTCTTCAATGGTGATGGCCTGAACATGATAGGTTTGGTTGCCAAAGCAATCCGTCGCCACCCAGGTGCGGTTCAAGACGCGGCAGCTGCTCGCGGTGTATGACGCGGTAGTCTCACCGACCAATTCAACGCAGACATACACCGTGTTGCCATCGGCAAATCCTGAAGTGTTCGGGTCGAACCCAGCGGCACAGCCGTACTCGCTGTCGTCGCAGTTGTCAGAGAACAACACCACCTCGTCAGAAGCAGGATTGTCTATTAACCACTGCTCGCTTTCGTCACAAGTCAAGGTGAGGTCTTCTCCACCAGATACATAGGTAGGCGGCGTCACATCGAGGCGGGTCACCGTCTGAACGATTTCGGTCGCTACGTTGCACTGGTCGTCAAAGGCGATGTAGTGGAACTCCACATACTCACCCGTCATGCAATCGGTCGGCAAATCACAGTTTGGCTCGAGGGTGGCGATCACGTCACCAGCGAAGCCCAACGCGTCCTCTCCTGCAATCGATCCAGCCCAGCTGAACCAACCAGAGAAGCCATTGTCTTCACAGTTGTGGTTGTTGGCGCCTTCACCCAACTGGAAACCGAAGTATTCACTCGCTGGCTGGTGGTTGAAGTGAATCAAGGTTCCAAAGTCCCAAGCACCAGGTCCACCTACAGCGTATGAAGCTTCATTGTTCAAGGTGTACATGGTCCAGAGGCTGGTATTTACAGCACATCCGTAGTCATTCTTGAATCCACCTGCCCAATCTGCGCCAACCGTGCGGCCTTCGAAGAAGAGGTGAATCTCCAATCGGAGGTCATTGTCATCCTTGTCCATAACCGTACCCTGCATCAGAGCTGTTCCATTTTCGAACTGCTCGAAAGACACTCCTCCATTGGCTGCGTCTTCGATGAAGTAGTGGCCAGCGCTCATGTCGCCGTTCATATCGTAGAACTGGAGCAAGGCGTCAGGACCGTTGTTGAAATTGGCATCGTCACCTGCGGTAATGGCATTCCACTGCTGGGTGGTTCCTCCACCGGTGCAGATTTGGTTGCGGCCGTCGGTGCGGTTCTTCACAGTAACCACATTGTCCAGCTCAAGATCATTGCAAGCAAATGCTGTAGCATCAGCGGCAGTGGCTGCCAACAATTCGCTTTCGCACGCTACAGTGTAGTCGTCCAAATCACCAGCGAAGGCCAAATTGGCACATCCCAAGCAAGGGTCCGCACTTTCGAGTGGAATCACCCGATCGATGGAGTACAAGAAGCTGCTGCCGTTGAACTGGTAACCACCATCTTGAATGATGTAAGCCACTCCTTCAGCATTCACCAAGCGTGAATCTCCTTCAGCTTCCGTGTAGGTGAAATCCTCACCGTAATAGTTGCTGTAAACAGCCCCTTCGGTCATGAGCTCACAAAGACCTGGGAAAACGTGACCCACGATGAGGTCTCCCAGCACTTCTTGTGAAAGCACGTTCAAGTTGTAGCCTGCTTCATCCCATGCCGCGTCAACGGGCATGAAAATCGATCCGCAATCAGACCCTTCACTGGCCGGAACCAACACATCGCCGTTTCCTGAAAGGATCAGACCTTCAATCAAGGCATCAGAAGGAGACTCCAAGGCATCATCAAGTAAGGCCACAGTGCTGTCAATGGCTGCGCCATCGTTCAGAGCAACATCGATGGCACCACCGGTCACGGCAAGGGCCTCGTCTTCGTTGCAGATTTCGTCAGCGTCCAAGTCGTTCAAGCAACCACCGTCACAGTCCACATAATCGACGCCAAAGAGATCAATGGGATACTCACACTCCCCAGCATCTGTAGCAGCGGGGTTGTAGTTACAGGCATCTGCCTCCTGACATCCCACAATTTCGAAGGGGTCGCAGATACCGTCACCGTCGGTGTCGGCCAGACATTCGCCATCACAATCGTAGCCTGTATCGGCATAATCACAAGTTCCGGCATCCGTGGCGGAAGCGTCGTAGTTACAAGCGGTCTCGTCCTGACAACCGACCACTTCGAGCTCGTCGCACACCTGGTCGTTGTCGCTGTCATTCAGACAGTTGTTGTCGCAGTCGACAATGTTATTGGGGTATCCGTCAGGGTACTCGCAGAGGTCATCGTCCGTGTCGGTAAAATCCCCCGCATTGCAAGCCTCCGGATCGGTACAACCTGCGCTTTCTTCTTCATCGCACACGAGGTCTTCATCGGCATCATTCAAGCAATTGCCGTCGCAGTCGACGTAATCCAACCCAAAAATGTCGATGGGATATTCGCAAGAACCATTCTCGTCTGTAGCAGAGGCGCTGTAGTTACAAGCGGCATCATCCGTACAACCGGGAATCTCATCCTCGTCGCACACCTGATCATTGTCGGCGTCATTCAAGCAGACTCCATCGCAATCGACAATGTTCTCTGGGTATCCCGCGGGATACGAGCAGAGGCTATTGTCCGTATCGGTAAACGTCCCTGCATTGCACGCTTCAGGATCGGTACAACCGGCTGTTTCGTCAGCATCACAGATGTCATCGTTGTCTGCATCGTTGTCTACGATTACCCCGTCCACACACGATTCACATATGCCATCAACGAACGTACACCCACCGTCATCGATGGTCGCACCGCTGTCATAGTTACAAGCAGCAGCGTCGGTACATCCCGCGCAGGATGTGAACTCACAAGAACCATCGTCATCCGTAGCGTTTGAATCGAAGTTGCACGCACCAGAGTCGGTGCAACCATCCACCTCGTTCTCGTCACACACTTGGTCGTTGTCTGCGTCGTTCAAGCAATTGCCATCACAATCGAGGTTGGCCTCGGCGTAAGTACATGAACCGTCATCTTCCGTTGCGGCTGCACTGTAGTTACAAGCAGTGTCATCGACGCAACCGTCGATCTCGTCTTCATCACATACGCCGTCTCCATCAGCGTCATTCAAGCACGCCCCATCGCAATCCAAGTTATCTGCGGCTGGGTAGGTACATGAGCCATCATCGTCTGTGGCTTCGGCATTGTAGTTGCATGCCGTGTCGTCTTCACAACCCGCCACTTCATCTTCGTCGCACACACTGTCGCCGTCGCTGTCGTTCAAACAAGCGCCATCGCAGTCCAAGTTGGCACTGCCATAGAGGTCCAATGGGAACTCGCAAGAGCCGTCGTCGTCTGTGGCAGCAGCGTCGTAGTTACACGCCGTTGCGTCTGTGCACCCCAGAAGCGGAGCGCCTGACCCGAAGTAAAAGGTGTCACGGAACTCGTTGGCGCCGTCACCTTCGATGAACACCTGGCAGTATACCTGACCGCTCAAGTCACCGTCTGTGGTGAATTGGCCAATCAACACCTTCAGGTCGTCTCCTGCGATACCGTTAGCGTCTCCATTCAAGGCATACCAGGCACCCCCGATGGCGTCATCAATGGCAATGTTTCCGCCTGGCGCCCCAAAACCCGGGTCAAAGTTGGTTGTCCAGGGATTATCAGTTGATTGCACCGTAGCAACGGCGGCCTCACCGATGGAAGCGTTTGGAACACCTTCCAAACCAATGGTTACCCAGCTGTCATATGGCAGGTCTGGATACACAGCGAACAGCAACGAGTTGATGCCGTTGGGAGTCGCAGCTCCCAAAGCCGCATGGTAGTAGTTCGTCGTCGTCTCTACAAGGGTAGGGTTTGTTGAATCTCCAGAAACGGAAGACATAAAGTCTGTCGCGTTGTTCATGGTCACGTACAGCCGAGTAGAGCTGTAACCGGTGAGATCCGTTACTCCTAGGGCTCCCACAAGAAGACCGATGTCTTCATTGACGACTTCGACTTCAAGGTCATAGCCTTCTGGAGCTGGGGCAGAATTCACAGCAACTTGTTGCTGCGAAAAGACGGTGGTCATGCAGCAGAAGAGAACTGCTACCAAGTTGATGGTCTTGGACATCATGTCAAGCGATTTTGGTTGAGCGCATTTAATTAGTCTCCGAAGAGGTATCGAATTTAATTGGAATCAAACCGGGAATTGACTCCGCTCACAAAGTATAATCTCACAAATACTCAGCAAATCTTCTATTCATCGATATTTTTGCTCAATTCATCGATTCTTATTTCCTCAATTTTCATTTCGTGAGTGATTATACGGTCTCCATACAATATATATGCCCCCCCGTAGTGCCCCATGCGCCCTTCACATTGTATTCAAGCTTTATGGGGTTCGCCAGAAAGAAATTTTGCTACATTTGCGCCCCCATTTGGTACCATAGCTCAGGTGGTAGAGCAATGGATTGAAAATCCATGTGTCCCTGGTTCGAATCCAGGTGGTACCACATTACCAAAACAAGCGGACTCCGGTCCGCTTGTTTCATTTCTGACCTTTTCCCCATGAAGGCTGTATTTGCACAATCCCCAGAACCCCACATAGACCCTCTCTTCGAGTCGTTGAGAAAGTGGCTGGGTCAACACACACCTACATCCGTAGTGGTCGTTACGGATCCCATGACAGAAAAGTGGTGCCTCCCTGCCCTGAACCCGCACCTTCCGCCTGGCACTCAATTCTTGCGTTTGGGGCAACACGGAGAAAAAATCAAATCCATTGAGCACACCCACGCACTTTGGGACAGTTTCGAAGGCATGGGAATGGACCGGCATGGCCTCGTTATTGCTCTGGGCGGCGGAACGATTACGGATTTGACCGCATTTGCAAGCAGTACTTATTTGCGGGGCGTCCATTTTTGGCTCATCCCCACCACCTTACTCGCTATGGTGGATGCTGCAGTTGGCGGAAAAACGGGCATTAATTTTCGAGGGCTCAAAAACCGCCTTGGCACCTTCGCCTCTCCTGTTGGCATCAGCATTCACACGGCTTTTCTCGACACGCTGAATGCCCGTGAAATGTCCAATGGATGGGCCGAGCACATCAAGCACACCTTGATTGCTTCTGAAGAAGCGGCTCAACTTCCGTGGGAGGACACCATGCGCAACGCGCAGCCTCAAGCTTTTGAAGAGGCCATTCTTTACTCGATTGGCATCAAATCAAACATTGTTGGTCAAGACCCTACGGAGACTAAGGGGGCACGAAAGACCCTCAACTTTGGACACACTACAGGCCATGCTTTAGAAGCTTGGGCAATGGGCCAGTCCATAGACCTAAAGCATGGTGAAGCCGTAGCGTGGGGCATGCGCATAGCACTGAAGTTGAGCGAATTAAATGAGTCTTGTCCAAATTGCGCATCGGGTGATTTTGACGGGGTCTCGCGTTCATTGATGGAGCTCATTCCCCTCCCTTGTAATGTCCCTGACGCCCCTGTTTTATGGGAATTCATGCGCAGTGACAAAAAGAACGAAGGTGACCAAGTGAAAGTGGTGTTGCTAGACGGACCCGGCCGGCCCAAATTCGATCAGGAGGTGACATTGACAGACCTTGAACAGGCCATATTGCAGCTGCCCATATCTTAATTCCAAGACCGGATCTCAAATATGGTCCTGCATGGCGTGCTGATGCGCCTTAATTTCGCACCATGGAGGTTACCACCCTCGACGTTGCCAACCTACTCGATGGCCAACTGGACGATGTCCCCACTCAGGCACTCACTGGATTTGCCGGTATTGAGGATGCATCCAAGGGCGACTTGACGTTTTTGGCCAATCTGGCGTATGAAGGACACTTGTACACCACTGGAGCCAGTGCCGTTCTGGTCTCCAAAGACTTTGTCCCTGCTGCACCCATGCAAGATGGAACTTGTCTGATTCGTGTGGATGACCCTTACGCGGCCATGGCTAAGCTCATGCAAGCTTATGGCGGGGAGCAAGCCGACAAGACCGAGAAGACACACATACACCCCTCGGCTGTGGTGGATGCTACCGCAATGATTGGACAAGGCGTCAGTGTTGGCCCTCTCTGCTACGTGGGGGCGCACAGCAATGTGGGTGACGGAACGAAAATGCTCACCGGCAGCATCGTTGGGGATCACTGTACCATTGGCGAAAACGTTGTTTTGGGGATGCGCAGCGTGATTGGCTACAAATGCACCGTGGGCGATCAGTGTATTCTTCAGATTGGCGCTACCATCGGTGCCGATGGATTTGGTTTTGCGCCAACGGATGCAGGGTTTGAGAAAATCCCACAACTGGGCAACGTGACCATTGCAGCCGGTTGCGAAATCGGGGCCAACACCACCATTGACCGGGCCACTTTGGGCTCCACCATTCTGGAAGAAGGCGTGAAGTTGGACAACCTCATCCAAGTGGCCCACAACGTGCGCATTGGGAAGCACACCGTCATTGCAGCACAAACAGGCATTGCCGGATCTACGGAAATTGGTGCCCATTGCATGATCGGTGGACAGGTTGGCATCAATGGCCACATCAAAATCTCCGACGGCACCAAAGTGGCGGCAAAAAGCGGGATTACGGCGAGCATTACCACCCCCGATCAAGTCATTCAAGGCAATCCAGCGCAACCCATCCGGAAACACCAACTCATGCAGCTGGCCTTGCGCAAACTCGCCAACGAGTTCACCCGACCTGGTCAAGGACCGAGTACCCCCCAAGCCGACTCCAAGCCCCGCCATTGAAATTCGTCAACACCATGAACAAGGAGAATTCACCAGCACAGCCCTCGGCCCCTGTCCAGCAGCGGACATTGGCGAGCGCATTCAACCTTGAGGGCATTGGGCTCCACACTGGACAGACCACCAAGTTGACGGTCAAACCTGCGCCTGCTGACCACGGTTATGTGTTCCAAAGAATGGACATCGAGGGCCACCCGCTGGTGCCGGCGAATTGCGACCTCGTCGTGGAAACCCGGCGCGGTACAACCCTTGAAAAGGGCGGCATCCGTATTTACACCACCGAACACCTTTTGGCAGCACTGTATGGCTGTGGCATCGACAATGCCCTGATTGAGATGACGGGCCCAGAAGTCCCCATTATGGATGGCAGCAGCTGGCCATTCGTAGCCCACATCGAGGAAGTTGGCGCCGTGGACTTGGACGCTGACCGCCACATTATGAGGTTGAATGAAACGGTCACCTACCATGATGGCCAAGGTGTTGAAATGCTCGCCGTCCCGCCTGTGCGCAATGAATTCAGGGCCACGGTGATGGTGGATTACGACAGCCCCATTCTTGGCACCCAGCACGCGACCATGTATCACATGGGACAATTCGTTTCCGCAATCAGCCGATGCCGAACGTTTGTCTTCCTCAAGGAGGTTAAGTCTTTGCTCGAGCAAGGGCTCATTAAGGGCGGTGATCTGGACAACGCCATTGTGCTGGCAGAAAAGGAGTACAGCCAAGACGAACTCGACGAAGTTGCGGCTTTGGCAGGCAAAGGCAGCCTTAAGGTAGAATCCGGCAAAATCGGGGTCCTCAACAACACCACCCTGCAATTCGAAAATGAGCCTGCGCGTCACAAGCTGCTCGATATTGTCGGTGATTTAGCGCTGACAGGGTTCTTTATCGAAGGACACATTCTGGCAGCCCGTCCTGGACATGCAGGAAATGTCGCGTTTGCCCAACTCTTGAAGCGCAAGAAGAATGCCGAGGCTGGCATTCCACGCTATGACCCCAAGGCTGAGCCCGTGATGGACATCCAGGACATCGAGAACCTGCTTCCTCACCGCTATCCATTTTTGCTGGTCGACAAAATCATCGAGCGTCAAGACAAAAGCATTACTGGCTTGAAAAACGTCACGATGAACGAGCCCTTCTTTCAAGGGCACTTTCCAGGCAACCCAGTCATGCCCGGCGTACTTCAAATCGAAGCCATGGCCCAGGTGGGCGGGATTTTTGCGCTGAGCGGTGTAGAAGACCCTGAGAACTGGTCGACTTACTTCATGAAGATTGACAATGTGAGGTTCAAGCAAAAGGTCATTCCTGGAGACACCGTGTTGTTCAAATTGCAATTGGCCAGTCCCATTCGACGGGGATTGGTTCACATGACAGGCCGGGCTTATGTTGGAGATAAGCTGGTCTCCGAAGCGGAGATGTTGGCTCAAATCATCCGGGACCGGATCCCCTCTTCTTCTGAAGCATGAATGAAACCCCAACAGTGCCATTGATTTCTCCCATGGCGTCCGTACATCCCGACGCTACCATTGGCGAGGGTGTCACCATTGGTCCATTTGCTACCATCGGAGCCAACGTGCACATTGGTGCAGAAACATGGATCGGCCCCAATGCCACCATTCTGGATGGCTCGCGGATTGGCGCCCATTGCCGGGTTTTCCCTGGAGCGGTCATCGGGGGTATGCCACAAGACTTGAAATACGCCGGTGAAAACACAAGCGCTGTGGTGGGGGATCACACCACCATTCGCGAGTGCTGTACCATCAACAGGGGCACCACGGACCGCATGACCACAAAAGTGGGGTCGCACTGCTTGCTGATGGCATACACCCATGTGGCGCACGATGCCATGATCGGTGACCATTGTGTTCTGGCCAACAATGCCAATATCGCGGGTCACGTGACCGTGGAAGACTGGGTCATTATAGAAGGTGTCGTGGCCGTTCAGCAGTTTGTTCGCATCGGCCAACATGCTTTTGTGGCTGGCGGCTCATTGGTGCGAAAGAACATCCCTCCCTTTGTGAAGGTGGCCCGTGAGCCCCTGAGCTACATAGGAGTGAACGCCATTGGTCTGCGACGAAGAGGGTTCCCCGATGAGTTTGTTCGTGCGGTGGAAGACATCTACAGGACCCTCTACATCACGGGCGGCAATATGTCGCAGGCCCTCAAGGTTGCGGAACTGGAATTGCCGATGAGCGACGCCAAAGAGACCATATTGGACTTCATTCGCGCCTCGGACAAGGGCATTGTTCGCGGTCCTTTCTGATGTGCGCACTCCCGCTGGGCATCAACCTGAAGCAGGTCGGCAAGCGACACGGCAGACAATGGGTCCTGCGCAAAGTCGACTTAGACGTTCCCTCAGGGAGCATTCAAGCCATTCTCGGCGCCAACGGCAGCGGAAAGTCCAGCCTCTTAAGGCTCATGTGTGCTTTTGACCGGCCCAGCGAAGGAGAGCTCACTTGGTCTGCCGGAGGGCAATCCCTCAGCGCTATGGAAGTGCCCACGCGCATGGCCTACTGCGCTCCTGATCAAGGATTGATTTCGGACTTGGATGTGATCGAACACATTGCATTGCATCAGCGCTTGAGGCGGCCCATTGCAGAAACACAGGTAGAGCAGGTGCTAGAATTGGCATTGCTCGCAGACAAAGCCAACGTCCGGGTGCGCGACCTGAGCTCTGGAATGCGGCAGCGGCTCTCATTGGCCTTGGCATTCTCGACAAATTCAAACGCTCTGTTCTTAGACGAACCCACGTCACATTTGGACCGTGCCGGCAAGGCTTGGTACCAAAAAATGGTGGCCGATTGGCGCCACGGACGGACACTCGTGGTGGCCTCCAACCACGATGAAACCGAGTATCCCGGAGCAGATTCCGCCTGGGAATTCCCTTTTTCTTGAAGAAAAGATTGGGTTTTAATGTTTTGTTTATCAGTTCATTAAGTGTATTTCGTTTGTTTTTTTGATTTGGATTGAAACCGAATTGAAGAACCCCCCGTAAAGGAGCCTGAATCCACACAAACCTTTTCAATATGATTCGCTCTTTTTCCCTTCTTCTCGGCCTCTTCGGCCTCCTTATTCAAACGGTTTCTGCCACACCACCACAGGATGACCTGTGTAAGGTTGAGCAAGACCACATCAACACTGCCATCTATATAGACGGTCAGACTCTTTCTCAAAACCTTCGGGCTTGCGCCAAAGGCACCATCTCTATTGTGGAGATCATTGCCAGTGCCGACTTCGACGGTGGTTATTTCGACGTCGCCATTTTGGACGACACCTTTACGCCCAAGGCGTTGCATACGGTCACAGCTGACAACTACAACGGCACGAGTTTCGTGTTGAACAACTTGTCCATTCCAACGCTGATGAACGACCAGTTCACCATCATGATCCGCGCTAAGAACGGCGCTTCATGTGTCGTGCCTGGAACAGATGATGCCAACATGTTTGTTGGTGAGGCCCGTCTCCACGGGGACTATTTGGCCAAGAATGCCAAATTCACCGTAGGTGTGCGCAGTGCCACTCCTTCTTTGAACGCCGCACAAGATGGCCGCAAGTCGGACATTGGCAGCGTCACCCCGTCTGTCAATGCCATGAGCCGCACAGCTGCAGGTCTCGACTTGGAAGTTACCGGCGACTGCTATTCTTCACAGCGTGAGTCCAACGGCGTACTGAACGTTGTTGGTGGATCTTTCCTCCAGACTTTCTATGCTTGTGAGCGCGGTCGTGTAGTAGAAGCCAAATTGGCCACTCCTTATGTAAAGCCTGATTTTGACTACACCTATACCCTCTCGCATTTCAATGGAGACCTCGTTGCCGAGGGCACCTTTACAAGCGAGAATGTGACCGATGGCGAACTGAAAATCACCTTTGATAAAGGAAGTGTTCGCAAGGGCCAGCAATTGTCCCTGAAAGTGAACTGCCCTGAAGGCAGCCGCATTGCCCTGCTCGCTAAGGGCGTGAGCAACACTGACTTTGGTCGCCTTTACATCGACGGACAAACGGTTCCCTTCAACATTGCCATGTCTGCGGGTATCCAGACTGCTACTGCAGAAGGCGTCTCGGGAACTGACGACGGTCGTATTGCTTTGTCATTGACTGCTTATCCCATTCCTTTCGGAGATGCCCTCAGCGTTAAAGTGCGCGGAACCGTCAAAGAAGGTGCCCGTTTGCAGGTATTGAACCGCCAAGGCATGCCCGTGAAGACCATCACATTGGCTGGTGGTCAGTTGGAAGCACCTGTTCGCTTCACCGACTTGGGTGATTTGCGCCCTGGCATTTACAGCTTGCGCCTCTTGAGCGGGCGTCAGTCTGTCTCCATTCGAATCCTGAAGGGTTGATTCCCCTTTAAACTTCCTCCCTGAAAAGGCCGTCTTCTTGCGAAGGCGGCCTTTTTTGATTCAAGCTTGGTGTTCTGGGCGCAGCAAGTCAAACACAGTTTTGACCGGAGCGAAAGTGCGGGAAGGCACTTCTACAAATAGGGTATTCCAACGTCCCATCGCCCCATTCCAAAGGCCGGGATGCTCCAATCCAATCAGGGGTTTTCCCTTGTGAGATTTGGAAACGAGAAAGTCCCTGCGGTGGTCCACAAAACGGGTAAGATCAAGTGGAACGCCGCTGGTGTCGTGCATCAAGCAAATGAGGTCAACAGGATTGAAATGGGTGGCCTCTGCCATGCAATTCCCAATGCTCGGATTGTCCAAATCCATCTCACCAGACTCTATGATTTGGGCACGCAGCACTCCCTCATCATCGCGCAGCCAGAACGGTCCCCCACCGGGCTCACCTTCATTGCGCACCATTCCAGCAACGAGTAGGGGGCGCTCCAGCGCTGTGCGAAGGGCTGGAATGCTTTGAGGTCGGGGATCTGTGGGGTGGGTGATGCCCCCTTCAAGCCACAGCTCGGCTGGTCGGGAATCGCCCGCATCTAAAGCGGCGACGGCTTGTTTACGGGCTTCATCGAGCTCGGCGGCGAGTCCCAACAAAGCCTTTCGCCAAGGCACCACTTCT
>CAJQJX010000037.1 GCA_905478795.1 uncultured Flavobacteriales bacterium | reverse complement strand
TCGATGGAGTCTGTGAGACCTGCGTCAATGGCCAGGTCGTAGACAACGACAGCGATGAGGACGGCGTTTGTGACGCCGACGAGGTCACCGGTTGTACCGACCCGACAGCCTGTAACTACGACAGCACTCCAACGACCGACACCGACAACACGCTCTGTACCTACGTCGATGGAGACTGCGAGACATGCGAAAACGGCCAGGTCGTAGACAACGACAGTGATGACGACGGCGTCTGTGATGCCAACGAGGTCAGTGGATGTACAGACAACACTGCCTGCAATTACGAGGATACCGCCACAGAAAGCGACGACAGCTGTTTGTACGAAGATGCCTTGGGCGAGTGCGGTGGAATTTGCCTTTCAGATTTAGACAACGATGGAATCTGCGACAATGATGACGCATGTGTCGGGTTGTACGACGCCCTGGGAATCTGCAACGGAACCTGTCCTGCGGACTTGGACAATGATGACATCTGCGATACCGAAGACCCCTGTGTAGGTGATTACGACGTACTCGGCATCTGCAACGGTGATTGCACAGCGGACGAAGACGAAGATGGCATATGTGATGACGTTGACCCTTGTGTTGGATCCCTCGATGCGCTGAACGTCTGCAATGGAGACTGTCCTGCAGACGTCGACGAAGACGGGGTGTGCGACAACGCTGAAATTTTTGGCTGCACCGACGAAAATGCCTGTAACTACAACAGCATTGCCACTGAAGAGGACAGTTCATGTGCTTACCTCGATGTCCTCGATGAATGCGGAGGAAGCTGCACTGCTGACCTCGATAACGATGGCATTTGCGACGATGTCGATGCTTGTGTCGGGTCCTATGACGCATTGGGCGATTGCAATGGTGGCTGCACAGCGGACATTGACGACGATGGCGTTTGCGATGACGAAGACCCCTGTGTTGGAACACCAGACGCCCTGGGTGTTTGCAATGGAGATTGCCCCTCCGATGCTGACCAAGACGGTGTATGCGACAACGCTGAGATTCTAGGTTGCGACGATACTGCTGCCTGTAACTATGATCCAGTCGCCACCGAAAACGACGGCAGCTGTACCACATTAGATGCCCTCGACGAATGCGGAGGAGACTGCACAGCAGATGCCGACAATGACGGGATTTGCGATGACGTAGACCCCTGTATCGGCACATTAGACGCCATTGGCGTTTGTAATGGAGACTGCACCGCCGACATAGACGGAGACGGAGTGTGCGACAGCTCAGAGCTCTTGGGATGCACCGATGAAAACGCCTGCAATTACAACGTCAATGCCACAGAGGAGGACGGATCTTGTACAGTAGAGGATGCGATTGGCGTATGTGGAGGCGATTGCCCCTGCGACCAAAACAACAACGGGATTTGCGATGGCGAGGAACTGGCCTGTCCAGACTTCAACAACAACGGAATCTGCGATGGCGCCGAAATCTTTGGCTGCACCTATTCCGGCGCATGCAACTACCAAGAAGAGGCCACCGTTGATGATGGCTCATGCACCTACACTTTGCCTGGGTTCGATTGCGAAGGGAACGACCTCAACACCAGCGAGTTGTTCTATGGTTGCACCTATGAAGCAGCCATCAACTATAGCGCTGCTGCCGACATAGACAATGGTTCCTGCATCTTCCTCGATGCCATAACCGACATAGGCCCATGCTATTTCGACATCACCAACGATGGTGTGGTCAATACCCCAGACCTCTTGATCCTGCTCCAGTATTGGGAAGCCACCTGCGACGAGTAAGACTTTCGCAACATTCATTCAGAAAGCCGCGCCATCAAAAGCGCGGCTTTCTTTTTGGCATGGGCAGAATCTGCGGTGCGGCGAACATGGGACAATGAGTCCTCTATCGCAGCCCGAAGGCCAGGGCTCATTGGAGCATCAGCGGTATTCATTCTACGTTCCATCACTTTTAAACTGTGATGCAAAGCAGCCAACGGCATGTCATCCAAAAACACCACGTCCAGCGCCCATTGGGTCAAATCATACAGCTGCTCGGGAGACCAAGACAACATCAGCAGCGCCCGCATTAACTCCCGCTGCAAGGAAAAAGAACCAGCGCCTTGGAGCAGGCCATAAAGCCGACCGCTCAGCCCAGTAGATTTCATGGCCTCAGCTTCGGTCAAAAGCGCGATCGACCAAGCCGCGCGAAACGAACAACGACCTCCCGAATCCACTGCATGAAAGAGGGTCTCTTCTAGCCTCAGTGTGTGGCCTCGCTCGAACATCTCGTCGAGCCTTTGCCAATGTTGCACCCAAAGGGCCACATCAGCTCTTGAAGGACCATTGGCCAATGCTTCGAGCAGTTCCGCAGGAGCAAGCAGGGCAGGGGGACACCCCCCGTTCATCACTGGTTGGACTTCAACTGGGTCTCACGGGCCAAAATCTCGCCAATTTGCTCAGCGCCAACTTGCTTTGCGATGACCCTCTTATCCTTGTCCAGCAAGAACATCTTGGGGGTGGCAAACACATCAAACGTGGTCCTGAAATTTAAACTCTGCAAAGTGGTCGTTCCGGCCCTAATCAAAGCAGTAGCGCTGTCTGCAGCATTGACCTGTGGATTGTCTGAAACATGAATCCAACCGGAAATGTCTTTTTCCCTCAGGAACTTGAGCCATGGCTCAGGCTCAAAGTCATTGCCAATGGCATAAATCTCCAATCCCTTTGGGTGCCATTCCTCATACAACTCCTGCAATTTGGGCATTTCCTTCTTGCAGTGTCCACAAGTGGATTCCCAGATCGACACCAAGGTGTACTCGGCCTCAACATCATATAGACTTACCCAGTTCTCTTGTGTTGTATCCGGCAAAATGATATTCGGAATGCGGTTCCCGCAAAGGGAATAACGCAGGTCTTCGGCCCGGTCTGTGACCTTCTTCAGCTGCTCCTCATTGAGCCAGTCCGCTTGGCCAGAAGAGTAGTAGCGGTCCACCAAGTCAACAAAGACCTTGTCCATGCACATCACCTGGCTCTTCTCTGCAGAAAAGGTGAAGAAATGGACCAAGTACTTGAACATGTCAGGGTCCAATGTGGCCTGTGCAATCAACTTGTTGACTTCAACCAACGCCGTATCGGGCAACTGCGGCATGATCCCATTCCAGTATTGGTCCAGAAGGTTGTGCAAGGCGGGGTCCCGCACGAGCCTGCCATCGGAAAAATCGACTCGGTCCCAGAACATGTCCCGGAACTTGTAATAGCGCCACAACTGGGGGTTTGCCACATCCATTGGAGCTTCAGGCACTTCTGGCTCACGCACCATCTTGATCATCTTGGCAAAGAGGGTGTGGCCGTATTCCTCTTGAATCCGGTCTTGCTCTGCCTCCACCTGCAGATTCAATACCGCCATATCCTGCTTCAGCTGGGCCATTTCAGCTTCGGTAATGGTGGAATCCTGTGCGCGCGAATCGATGGGCGCGCGCTTTTCGCGCATGTCCTGGATAAAGGCCAGGTAATCATAGAAGAGCTCGGTATCCAACCCTTCTGATACCTCTACGCTTGCAGGCAAATCCGTCAAGTCCGCCTTGAGTGCAACAGGACCTCCGGTAAGCACCATCTCTACAAAGCCATTCTCAGGAAGCACCAAACCGTATTTTCCTCCCTTATCTGCAGGAGGAGAAGGGTATTCGAACTTCCCTTTAGCACCGACCACCGCCGTATCGGCGTAGTACATCTTGTTGCCATAATAATTGGCCAAGTAAATGGTGTCTCCCTCTGCCAGACCCTCTATTTGGAAACGCAACATCGCGTCAGATTGCGCAGAAACGACAGAAAACCCACATAGAACAGCCGCAGCAGTCAGAAGTGAAGTGCAGATGGAAGTCCTGCGAATGGAGGGTGCGAAGAAAAAAGACAACATGATGATAGAGTCGGCGGCTAATTTAGCTGACGACAATGTCTTGCAGTGTGAAAGAGTGCTACGATTGGGGTGTTTTAGGATGCGGATGGCTGGGGCAGGCCTTTGCGCGCCAAATCCTACAGGCAGGAGGAACCGTTTGGGGCAGTGCAAAAAGCACCGCAACCCTTGACGCCATTGCGGAAACAGGAGCAACTCCTGTGGCCTTCGACGCCTTGGACAGTCAAACCGTTGAGTTTCCCGATTGCAAGCATCTGCTCGTTGCCTGGCCACCCAGCGTGGGACATGCTGCTGCAAAAGTCATCGAACTCGGACAATCAAATCGCACAGAATGGACAGTGTGCATTTCTTCAACCAGTGTATATCCTGAACATCCAGGAGTATTTACAGAGGACTTGGCAGAACGCCGCATCAGCCCGCATTCGGGCATTTGCGTGCTGGACATCGAAATGGCCACCGAAGGCCCTTCTGTGACCCAACTGCGGGCAGGGGGACTCATCGGTCCACAGCGCCCTTTATTCAGAAAGACAAACCGGCCTGTCAACTTGGACAAGCCCCTCAATGTGGTCCATCTGGAAGACGTGATCAGCGCCATCGGGCATTGCGCAAATCATAGGGTTCAAGGCCCAGTCAACCTGGTCAGCCCTGTCCGCCGTACCCGCTTGGATTGTCAAGAAGTCGCAACGAATGCGATGTCGCAGGCAACATCCGAGGCATCCACTGACCAGGGCATGCGGGCCGTGTCCAGTCAACGCCTGTTGGATTCAGGATTTGTGTTCCAACACCCTGATCCCGCATTTTTCCCCAACCTTCAACCTTAAGCCACAGACAATGCAGGCATTGCCATTTTTGCTTGAGCGCGCGAACGAGCGCCCCATCCATGGGCGGTGGCACCTTCCATCCGCTGACGCCAAAGGGACGGTTCTTTTCCTCCATGGCTACAAGGGCTACATGGACTGGGGGGCTTGGGGTTACGTGGGAGACACCTTTGCGCAGAACGGTTGGCGCTTTCTACGCATCAACTTCACGCACAACGGGACCACAGCGGCACAACCCAAGGCCTTTGTGGACCTAGAAGGGTTTGCCGCAAACACCTATTCCCGGGAATTGGAGGAGGCCACAGCGGTGCTCCACGCCCTCAGAGAGGAAGGCACATGGCCAGACCCGACGGCCACCTCAAAACCCCTTTCCATCATGGGCCACAGCAGGGGAGGAGGCATCGCGTGTTTAGCGGCTGCGGAAGCCGACAACACCCTCAAGCGCCAAGGAAAACAGGGCATTCATTCTTTGATCACATGGGCGGCAGTGGCTGACTTTGGGTCTCGGTTCCCCACTGGTGCAGCCCTGAAAAATTGGGAGCAGTCGGGTGAATTGGAAGTCATCAACCACAGAACCCGTCAACGCCTTTGGCACAACTGGAGCTTCCGAGAGGACTTCGAGTCCCAAACAAGACGGCTCAACATAGAACAGGCTGTTCGCCAATTCTCCGGCCGAACCTTCATAGCCCACGGCACCGATGACGCAGCTGTAGATCAAACGCATGCAGAGCGTTTAGCGACCTGGGCACAGCACCCTACGCTCATGATGGGAGAGGAGATGGGGCACACCTTCGGTGCCAAAGAACCTTGGACTGAGCCGGTCCTGCCACCCGCCTTGGAAGCCGTAACGCAAACGACCCTGCACTTCCTAGAGGAAGGCAGGGCCGTTCAATAACCGTTGGAATTCTAAATCAGCGGCGGACCACCAACTTGCGCAATCCTTGGCCGTTTTCAGGTCCAAAGAGGTAGACACCGTCTGGTACGTCAACCGCAACAGACTTCTGACCCACTTCGACGGCAAGGCGCGCCACTTCGCGGCCCATCAGGTCCAATACCACCAAGTCTTGAGCTTCCATCACTCCACTCAAATTCAATGAACCTGTGGTGGGGTTGGGGGCAAAACCAAAGGGCACAGCCACCACATCCTCAACACCGACCAGAATGACGTCACTTTCAGCCAACGTTACGTTGTCCACGTAATAGAGGCCAATGGTCTGACCATCACCCAGTGCATAAAAGTTGATGCTGCTGAAATTCCCATCATAGGCAGCTTGAACCAACTCTTCTCCGTCAATCCACATCTTGAACAAACCTTGATCAAGGTCCACTACATAGCGCACATTGAACCACCCACTCAACGTAACCGCTGTAGGATCCGACATGCCCCAAGGGCCATCGGCTATTGCACTGCCATCCGTCGCTGCAAAGAAGTTGCACTGCCAGCTGTTGGTACCCGCACCGGCAACATCGGTTCCTTGGACATTGAAGTAAGCTGAATAGCCTTCGGGAATGTACATGTCCCAATCCAAGCTCCAGTTACCCTCGGTTTTACCGATGTTCATGATCACATCCATGGGGCCACCTGCAACAGCTGCTGCCTCAATTTTCAAAGAGTTAACGCCTTCAGAAGCGTAGTCATCACTCACAGGTGCATCCCACTCGCTGCCGGCTGTGCCGCCTGGCCAAGGATCAAACAATTCACTCTCCACACAGATAAAATCACCAGCTGTGTAGGATTCGAAGCCCTCCTCGAACTGAGCAAAGGCTGTGGTGGTCGCAAATAAAACGACCGGGAGTATTAGTTTCTTCATGCGTTGATTTGTGTAACGGAAAATTAACGGAACCTCGCACAAAAACAAGATGGCCATGAGAGGAGAAGGCAACATTCGAAAGTTGATGAGTGCATTGGACGCGAATGGAGCTGTACAATACACTTGGGTGTCCAAAGACATCTTGGACCCACAAGATGGTGTTGAGGTCAACCCTGTAGTGGGTCAAGACATTCGAATCGAATACCAAGGGAAAATCCACTGTACCGTATCGGGTAAATCCATTCGCAAGGCATACGGTGACGGCATGTCGTTCGATGCCTTTCAATCCTCGCCGCTCGCTGTGGAAAGCATTATCAGACCTGAACTCAGTCGCATCCACGAGGGTGTTGCTCTCAGGGACGCTGCTTGGGAGGAAGCCCACCACAATCAGCCGCACGTCGTTTACTTAAGCTATACAGGCGGCGTGAAGGTGGGGGTGACCAGAACCACACAAATTCCATACCGCTGGATCGATCAAGGCGCATCAGGCGCCATTTTACTTGCAGAAACGCCTTACCGCCAATTGGCCGGCCTCATTGAAGTGGCCATGAAGGAGCACTTCGCAGACAAAACCCAATGGAGGGCCATGTTAACCGCCGGTAATCCCGACGCAGCCGTGGTAGAAGAGGCCTTGCTCGCAGCAAAAGATGATGCCTTTGAACAATGTCCTCCTGCTTTCGAGGACTTTATGTCAGAGGACGATACGGTACACCGCATCCAATTCCCCAGTGTTTCGTTTCCAGAAAAAGTAGCTTCTGTCACCTTGGACAAGGCTCCTCTGATCGAAGGGAAACTGATGGCCATCAAAGGTCAATACCTCCTTTTGGATGGGGGCAGGGTCTTCAATGTTCGGCGGCACTCTGGATACAGGGTCCGCTGGGATTTTGGGTAAATCCCAAATGCTCAATTAAGACTGGGGTCTACAGGCAACCTGGTGGCCCTGGCATGTCCAGGCCCTTTCGAAGCCAGCATACCCTGCCAGAGCCCTTCTTCCGGTGGATGAAAAATGGCCTGAAGCTTCTCCTCCAGAGGGGCGTCGTGCACGTACCAACTGTGCGTTTGCACTTCTGCATCCAACTGACCGGGTGTCCAGCCACTGTATCCCACAAAAAACCGCACATCACCGTCTCCGTAACGGCCGGAATCCAATCCTGCCTTGAGCTCATCAAAATCGCCTCCCAACCACAACCCGGGCAACACCGGCATACCTCCAGACACCACATCTCCCATGCGGTGCAGGTAAAACAAACTGTCATCGTGCACAGGGCCGCCCACAGCCAAAGTTTGCTGGAGTGGCCATTCTTCAGCTTCATCCATTACAGCCTTCAAGGGTCGGTCTGTGAAATTATCGAGCACAAAGCCCACGGATCCGTCACCATCGTGATCGCACAAAAACACCACCTTCCTTCCGAACCAAGCGTCGGACATAAAGGGCTCTGACAATAAAAATTGACCTGTTCTCGGCTTTGCGTCTGCTGGAGGGACGAATTCCATGCTGCAATTTCTCACTTTTGACCTCATGAACCTGTCCTTTGGTGATCCAATTCGTCGGCGTTGTGCCCTTCTTTTCTCTCTGGGCTTATTGTGCTGGCTGTTCCCGAGTCTAGATCTTCATTCCCAATCCCTGTCTGGCTCCAATACCACCCCCACATGGGAGGAGGTCATAGCGGCCTACACTGAACTTGCAAAAGCCCACCCGGAACAAACTAACCTTCAGGAATTTGGGGCTTCCGATGTGGGCCGACCGTTGCACCTTTTCACCATGGGACCAGAAACCGCTCCGTTGCGCATGCTCATCAACAACGCCATTCACCCGGGAGAGCCCTGCGGCGTGAATGCGAGCATCGCATGGGCCAATTCTTTGCTGACCGCACCCGAAGGCCTGCCAGAAGGCGTGCACATCGGTATTGTACCCATGTACAACATTGGCGGAGGCCTGAGGCGCAATTGCTGCACACGTGCCAACCAAAATGGACCTGACGAATATGGCTTCCGCGGCAATGCCCGCAACCTGGACCTCAACCGGGACTTCATCAAATGTGACAGCCGCAACGCGCTGTCATTCAACAAGATGTTCTCCGATTTTTCCCCAGACATTTTTGTGGACACGCATACTTCCAATGGCGCAGACTACCAGGCAACACTCACCCTCATCACCACCCAACCCGACAAGCTGGGAGGGCCACTGGGCGCCTGGTTAGAGGATGTATTCACGCCCATGCTGTACTCTGGCATGGCAGAACGGGGAGAAACCATGGTGCCCTACGTGAACAGCATTCAATCCACACCCGACGGAGGCATCACGGACTTTTTAGAAACCCCACGCTATTCAACGGGTTACGGCGCCTTGCATCATGCCATTGGCTTTACAACAGAAGCGCACATGCTCAAACCCTTTCCAGACCGCGTCCAAGCCACCCAACTGTTCTTAGAAGTCTTGTTGGAGGCTGGACGCTCCCAATCCAATACCCTGCGCGAAAAGAAACGCGCCCAACACACAGCCTTTCTCGCCTTAGACTCCGCATCCGTCGCGTGGGAACTGGACACCACGGCCGTTGACGCCCTCGATTTCCCGGGTTATGAAGCCCGATATGAATGGAGCAATGTCACCGGCGAAAGAAGATTGAAATATGACCATTCCGCCCCGTATAACCGCAAGATTGACCATTACCACACCTTCACACCCAGCCGCACCGCACCTGTGCCCCAGGCCTATGTGATCCCACAGGCATGGCGGCATGTTCTCGAGCGGTTGAGGGCCAACCAAGTCGAATACCACCAAGTCCCCAATGACACTGTCATGGCGCTTGAAGTCACCCGAATTGCAAGCCACTCGGCACTCGGAAGGCCCTATGAAGGGCACCATTACAGAACCATCGAAGCCGTAAAACGGTCCATCGAAGAGGTCCAACTTTTTGCAGGAGACTGGATTGTCCCTGTCGACCAAGCCGCCGCCCGATATCTCGTAGAGACCCTTTCTCCAGAAGCGGTAGACGCCTTCATGGCTTGGAATTTCTTCGACAGTACGCTGCAGCAAAAGGAATACTTCTCGTCCTATGTTTTTGAGGACACAGCCGAAGAAATGCTCAAGTCCAGACCCGACCTCCAACAAGAATTCGACAGGGTTCAAAAAGAAAAGAAAAGGGAAGGGGGAGCTTGGAGTGCCCGACAACAATTGGACTGGCTCTACAAGAGGTCTGACCATTTTGAACAAACTCCCGCCCGATACCCCATCTTCAGCATTCCCAAAAACCAATCCATTCCATTCTATGAATGATCTGGTACACCGTGTAATTTCTGGATACCATGTGGCGGTCAGGCTGCTGCGCCACGAAGTCTTGGATGCCAGACCCGAACAATGGCGGTTGGCGGTAGACACTTTGGCCCGGTTGTACTTCCCGCCCAAAGACCTCGTGGTTCGATCCTGGAATTGGCATGGCATGCCCACAGAAAGCGTATCGAGAAAAGGAGGAAAGGAAGGGGCGCCCCCCATTGTTTGGATCCACGGAGGTGGATTCGCTTTTTGCTCTCCGCGCACCCACAGGGCAGCCGCAGGGGCATTGGCCGCCATCACGGGGAGAGAAGTCTGGCTGCCCGACTATCCTTTGGCACCAGAACAGCCATTTCCGGCCGCACACCGCGCATTGGACCATGTCCCCATCGAAGGCCCCTTGGACATTGTAGGCGACTCCGCTGGAGGCAACCTGGCCTTGTCTTGGGCGCTTCGCAGACAGAACGGCGACAGGCTGGCCCTGCTGTCACCATGGGTCGACCTCAGGGTGAATGGCGCTTCTTCCTCCAACAACGTCGCGGATCACAGCGCCTTTGACCGCGATGACCTGCGGGAGTATGCAAGCCTATACTTGGGAGGAGAGGCGCCCACCAACCCCGCATGCAGCCCCGTCTTGGCCGATAGGGCATCATTCGCCGCACTGGGAGAAGTTTATATAGAATGTGCCGCCAATGAACTGCTCAACGCCGATGCACAACTGCTCGCTTCTCGAATGAGAGAAGCGGGGGTGTCATTGACAACACACGAAGAAGCCAGGGCCCATCACGGATGGCAGCTGTTGCCCGACATTTTGCCAGAGGCCAAACAATCTGCAGAACGGCTCGGCCAATTCTTGGCCTCACCTTAATTCAAAGCCTCGTTCTGGCTCAAGCGTACACTTCTTCCAGCGCCTCTAGCAGTTGGGCAAGGGCAGCATTCAATTCAGAAGGGCTGGCGGTAAGGGGAGGAGCAATCCTAAATCCCTGTGGACGGCTCAAAAACCAAAACAAGATCAACCCCCTTTTACGGGCAGCCTCCACCAATGCCGCAACCCGGTCAGGTCCATCGAGGTCAACGCCCAAAAAATGCCCGGAGCCCCGCACTTCGACCACACCAGGTTGCGCTGCCAGTGCAGCCTTCCACTGATCGCCCTGTGATCGAACAGCCCCCAAGTCCACAGACTCAAGTTCCTGGAGAAAGGCAGCGCATGCGGCGCAGGCCATGGGATGGCCTCCAAAAGTGGTGATGTGCCCCAGTTTAGGGTGTTCCCGCAAAGAGGCCATATGGGCTTTCCCCGAAACAAACGCCCCCATCGGCATTCCACCGCCCAGTGCTTTGCCCAATACCAGAACATCCGGTACAATTCCAAAAGCTTCAAATGCATGCCGATGGCCAGTGCGACCCAAGCCGCATTGAATTTCATCCAACACCAACAAAGCGCCGACTTCGTCGCATCTGGCGCGCAATGCACTGAAATAG
Organism: uncultured Flavobacteriales bacterium; assembly: GCA_905478795.1. GTDB lineage: Bacteria > Bacteroidota > Bacteroidia > Flavobacteriales_D > Sanyastnellaceae > UBA8752. Next base: position 36,078 of record CAJQJX010000037.1, on the reverse strand, counting down.
GATGCGGGCAGCGGACGGATCCCCGCATCACCTTGAACCGTCTCGGCAAATACTGCCGCCGTGCGTGATGTGATCTGTTGAAGTGCCGCCTCATTACCAAAGGGCAAGTGCTCCACCTGAGGCAAAAGCGGCAAGAAGGCATTGCGGCGGAAGGATGGGGTTGACAGACTTAACGCTCCTGTCGTCCCTCCATGGTACCCCCCTGTCAGCCCAAAAATTTCCGTGCGGCCCGTCGTTCGGCGTGCCAATTTCATGGCCCCTTCGATCGCTTCAGTTCCGCTGTTCACGAAGTAAACCGCATCCAACCCATAACGGCGCAGCGGCTCAAGCAATGCCCCGGCCGCCCTGTCCTGAGGCTCCTGGGCATATTCACCGTACACCATGACATGCAAGTGCTTGTCAATTTGATCGTGCAGCGCCGCCGCAATTTTTGGGTTTCCATGTCCCAGGGAGCTCACTCCGATGCCACTCACCAAATCGAACAGGCGTTCTCCACGGTCCGTAACCAACCAACAACCCTCTGCTTTCACAATCCGCTCGCCCAATGGGTGAGGCGTGGTCATGGCCAGCCCCCGCGCTTGAAAATCAGCCTCTTCCATCATTTTCTTACGGGCTCAATGTCAAATCCAAATTCATCCGCAAACACCCAGGTGGGGTTAAAACGGCCCAAATGCCACTCTGGAATAATGGCACCATTGAAATGGTTGAGCTCCAATTGAACATACCGAGCTTGGGTGTTCCCTTTGAAACCAATGCGCTGGGTGCGCGGGGTGTAATCCTGAGGGTCCATGGAGGGCGCCTCCCGTCCAAAAGACGAGAAAGCCACACCATCAACAGAAGTCCTACACGTCACCATCTCGGGCGCCCAAATCCACGACTTCACATCCTGCAACACCCCAACGCTCATCGATTTAACCCAGTACACTTGACCGAGGTCTACAGTGACCACCGCATCCTTCCCGTAGTAGCCCTGCCAATCTCCTGTCCTAAAATCCTCGCCCTCGCCACGGATGCCATCAATCAACGCCCGGTCACCACCTGCAGCGTATTGGTTCGCATACGGTTCTTGAATTTCAATGCTAAAAGCAGGGTTCACCCGTGCGATTCTCGAAGAAACTACAGCACTGGAAGCTCCGTGATCCTGTGCCACCACTTGGACCACTTGAGTGCCCGTTACAGTAACCGGACCAGAGGCAGGCGCAAATCCAGACAACTCAGCATCGACAGCCCGATCAGCCGGCGTATCCTCCACGACGCGCACCCAAACCTGCGCTTCTGGATCTATGGTGCCCACAGGGACTTCAAGGCTGTCTCCTGAATAACTCCGCGGCGCATCGATGAAAGGAGCCGCCACAAATGCCTCATCTCCCAGGGTCCAATCCTCCACGGGCCAAGAATTCGGACTTTTCCCCCAACCCTCTGGCCCCACAGGCTCGTTGCGGACGTCAAAACGCCACTGCCCACCTGCCATCAACTCTTCATGGCTCACCCATGTGCGGTCAACAGATGCCCCGTTGATCGTCAGCCCATGCACATACACCGCATTCGGAGAAGCACGGTCCACCTCAACCTCAAGCGCATTTCCGTTGGAGAGCTTCCATGTATAGCTGTCATAACGCGGGGTGCCCAGCACATACTTGGCAGAACCCGGAGTGACCGGATACATGCCCAGCGCGCTCCAAACGAACCAACTGCTCATCTGACCACAATCTTCGTTGCCACTCAAACCATCGGGTTCAGGTGTGTACAGCGCATCGCATATGCTGTCTACCAATGCCTGGGTGCGCTCCGGATAACCCGCAAAAGTTGGCAGATAAGCCATGTGATGAGAAGGCTCATTGCCGTGGGCGTACTGACCAATCAAGCCTGTGATGTCACTTTGATGCCTCCCTGACAATCGGCTCGGACCATTGAACATGCTGTCGAGCATCTGGGCATAGCCTTCTGCCCCCCCGAGCAACTCCATGTGGCCGGAAACATCGTGCGGCACAAAGAAATTGTACTGCCATCCATTGGCTTCCGTGTATTCAAAGGTTACCTCTGTAGGGTCAAAAGCCTCGCGCCAAGCGGCGCCATACCGCGGTTGAAGAAATTGGTTGGCCGGATTGTAAAGGTTTCGCCAGCCCTGTGCCCTGCGGCCAAACCGCGCTGCAATGTCCTGACGTCCCATCTCGTCTGCCATTGTTGCAATACAGGCATCGTCAAAAGCATACTCCAACGTCTTGGAAACGCTTTCACTCTCCTTTTCCAAGGGGAGGTACCCCAAACTGTCCCAAACAGGCTTGGCCAAGTCATCCGAAGTCGCCACCGCTACCATGGCCTCTAAAGCAGCGTCTGCGTCAAATCCACGCAAGCCTTTGGCCCAGGCGTCCGCGATCACGGGAACGGCATGGTATCCGATCATGCACCCCGTGTAATTCGACGCCAACTCCCACATGGGCAGCTTGCCGCCTTCCTGATGCATCCCAATAAAATTCTGGATGAAGACCTCAGTCCGCTCGGGCTCAAGCACATTGAGCAGGGGATGGGTCGCCCGAAACGTATCCCACAATGAAAAGACAGTGTGTCTCGGAGCACCTTCGGGCGCGGTATGAACTTGAAGATCCGTGCCCCGGTAACGCCCATCAACATCGGTCGCCAGATTCGGGACAGTCAAACTGTGGTACAAGGCGGTGTAGAAAACGGCCCGCTCTCCAAGGTCATCCTCCGAGATTTCGATGCGTCCGAGCGCCTCGTCCCAGCGCCTCTCAGCAGTGCCCCTCGCTGCATCAAAACCTACGGCCAAAGGCGCCTCAGCATTCAAATTATTGACCGCTCCTGCGATGTCCACAAAACTCAATGAAACGCGCGCTTCAATTGACTCCACATCCTTAAATACCAATGAGAATATGGGGACGAAGCTCAACTCTTGCTCTAACACACCTCCGACATCAATTGTCTCCAATTCGGCCATCTGATCCAACCACTCAAATGGCCGGTTAAAACGCATGGCGAAATAGACGTGCTGCTCTTCTGCCCAGTTGTCTGAAACACGCTGCCCAACCAAGGTGGAGTCGTCCAGAGGATACATGCCGTAATTGATCAATTCATCCCGGTGATCGAGGTCCACAATCAGCTGAAGTGTATCCCTCTGCTCCAATGTCCAGCGGTGATATCCCACCCGATCAGAAGCCGTCAACTCAACTTGCAGCCCACTGCGCTCCAATTCACACCGGTAATAACCTGCATGGGCCTCCTGACTGCCTTCCACGAAACGGTCTCGATAGCGCTCCCGCCAAACTTCTCCAGTATCCAATTGCCCAACGGTTGGCATGAGCAAAACATCACCGTAATCGCTGACTCCAGTACCCTGAAGGTGGGTATGACTAAAGCCATAGACCACGTCATCTGTAATGTGAAACCCGCCGCATCCATCCCAACCATCCAACCGTGTATCTGGACTCAATTGAACCATGCCAAAAGGCACAGTGGCTCCTGGATAGGTATGGCCATGCCCACCTGTTCCAATAAATGGGTCCACCGAACGTGAAAGGGGAGTGGCCTGGCGGGTGCAGCCCGCCGCAGATAAAACCATGAATGCCAAAAACACAGCATCTGAACGCAGGAGGCGGGAAATTGAAATCATTGCTTGGGGAGCATGAGTTGATCCGGGCTTTTGACACCCGACGGAAAAATGGCGCCCTCATTGGGCTTCTTACAAACGAGGCACATTAACCTGTCGTGGAATCCAAAGTGTTGAATCGAAGGAGCCGGAGGATTAAGTATGCTGTCCAACGCCAGCTGCTGAAGGGGCGTAAGAAATCCAGCGACAAACGTATTGCGGTCGTTTTTGACAACCCGAAGCTCCTGACGCAGGGCGCCAACGCGCACCACAACCTCTTCCTCAGCGATACCAGATCGTTGGATTGAATCTATGCTCCCCCTAATGGAAGCCGCCTTGCTGGCAGCAGCCACAAAGGCTCCCGTCCAAATTCGATCCACCGAAGGCAATGGAAGAAACCTCTCTTTCAATGCACCCAACATCTGAGACTCTCCCCGAGTCAAAAGACTGTCTTGTTGGCCCGATACCGGAGGCACAATCTCCACAAGGAAAGCGCAAAGCAATCCCAGACAAAGAAAACCACGGCGATATCGAACCCCAACGAGCATGCTGCAAATTACCTCGGAGAGTCGAGGTCAGCAGAGAGCAGCCATTGAACTGCACGGGCCCATGCTTGCTCGCCCGCCTCTGGCGATGCATCATCGGGCAAGTCAAAAGGAGCCAACGGTCCTTTTCCCATAGTCGTTCTCAGCGTTGGAACCGTGACCACAAGGCCCGAACCCGGCAAGCTGTGGTCAACTGGAGAGCCCGAGCAACCGCCCGATTGCCCCAGTGGAAGAACCCCAAAAACATGCGCGCGATCAGAAAAGAGCAGCGCATCTGCAAGCAAAAGTGAGGCACTAAAACTCAGCCCATCCACCATAACGGCCAACGGCACATCAGTACGTCTGTGAACGCGCAATGCTGGCATGGGAGGAATCAATGGACCTAGAAACTTATCGTCGGCACCGATTTTAGATTCCCGCTCTTCAGGCCATTCGGCCTGAGACAAAAAGAAGGAGAGAACGGCATGTCGACGGGTACGAAACCCTCCTAAGTTCCCACGCAAATCCAGCAAAATGGGCAACTGCGCCTTGTCCAACACCCGAACACACTGACGAAAGGCCCTTTTGAATGCTGACCGAGAGCCCGAAGAAAAGTCCCGAATGATCCAACGAGAGAAAGCCCCGTGGTCCACCACAGCCATCCCCGCGCGCAAGGAGTAGTCACCGCCATCATCTACAGCCAAGACATCCGATCGCTGTGAGATTGCATCATTCAGAACCAACGTTCCGATCCAAGGCCATGTATGGCGCATCCAAGCCACCCGCGCACACCGCGCACTTTCGGGACCAGGCGCAAAACCTTCCCAGACCCCATTTATTCGCAGCAATTCATCCGAAGAAGGAGGGAGGCTCCCCGTCAAACTGTCCGCCAACAGCTCAAAGCGAACACGGGTATGGGCATCGTTTGCACTGCGCAACCAACCGTGAATCAACTGTGCCCACGCCAACCTATTTAACGGTGCATTCACCTCAACCGCCGAGAGTAAATCATCACGCGAATTGAGCGATCTTAAATCACTGCCATTCAGCAAGTCATGGTTCCGTAAAATGGAATCGAGAGCCTGCACGTCTTTCAACATGGCAGCCCCATCAATAGTGCTCTGACAGCGGCCAATCGAAGGGCAAAACGCCAAGTAAAGGGCGATCGCAAAGCCCCATCGGAAATGGAACATTAACCCGCAGCAGTTTCGGCAGTCACAGCCGGTTGCTCCCGATTCGCCACCATTGTCAAAATGGTGGCGATCGCCACAGTTTCACCTGTTTCATCGGTGACGTCCACCTTGAATTTCACGATGCCTTTGAGAACATCCTCTTCGCTGCGCTTTTCCTGCTGCACCTTTTCTTCTACTGTCAGTTGCACACCAATGGTCATACCGGGATAGACGGGTTTGGTGAACCGACATGTTTCCAAGCCGTAATTCAACAATACAGGCCCTTTGTGCGGCTCTACAAACATGCCTGCAGCTTTGGACAATACCCAGTAACCATGGGCAACCCGCCCTTCAAAAATGGTCCCCTCAAGCGCTGTTTCGTCCACATGCGCATAAAAGTGGTCACCAGAAACGTTGGCGAAGTTGACAATGTCGGCCTCTGTTACTGTGTGGCGATGGGTGGTAAACGTCATGCCAACCTTTTGATCTTCAAAATGGAGGCGGAACGGGTGGACCTGTGATTCTGGACGGGAAGCACCAGGCTGATGGCGCTGGGTAATCGCGGTGATCATGTCCGGGTGCCCCTGAATGGCAGTCCGCTGTAAATAATGCCCCAAACCTCTGAGTCCGCCCATTTCTTCGCCGCCTCCAGCGCGGCCTGGGCCACCGTGCACCAACTGCGGCATTGGGCTGCCGTGGCCTGTGCTCTCCTTGGCACATTCCTCATTCAAAACGAGGACCCTTCCATGGTGGGTGGCCGCCTCGACCACAAACATTTTGGCCACCTGCTCATCGCCTGTCACGATACTGCAGCAAAGGGACCCCTTTCCCTTTTGGGTTAAGGCAATCGCATCGTCGAGGTCTCTGTACGGCAGCAGGCACGCGACGGGACCAAAAGGCTCTACTTCGTGGACCAACTCCGCCGTCAAGGGCGCATGGTGCGTCAACAACCGAGGCGCGTAAAAAGCCCCGGTTTCCCAATTGGCCCCCATTAATTCAGGGGAATCAGCCGACAACAGCGTTTCTGCCTCTTGTTCCAATCGGGCCACCGCCTGTTGAACTTCTTTCCGCTGCTCAAGTCCTGCAAGGGCTCCCATGCGCACTCCTTCCAACGCAGGGTCTCCCATGGGGACGCGGTCCAACTGCACCTTTAAAGCGTCACGAACAGCCTCTATGCGGCCTTCGGGCACCATCGCCCGGCGAACGGCCGTGCAGCGTTGGCCGCACTTAATGGTCATCTCACGCCTCAACTCCTTCACAAACAGATCAAACTCAGGAGTTCCAGGCTCTGCATCTGGACCCAAAACGAGGCTATTCAAGGAGTCAGCCTCCAGATTAAAAGGCACATTTTCAGCCAAAATCCGGGGGTGAGACTTGAGCTTGAGGCCCGTTGAGGCCGAACCCGTGAAGGTTACGACGTCTTGGAAACCCACATGATCCAAAATATCTCGGGCACCGCCACACACCAGTTGCAAGGCGCCTTTTGGCAGAATTCCAGAGGCCACAATCTCCTTCACCATAGCGTGTGCTACATATGAAGTCAATGTGGCAGGCTTGACCAATGCGGGAACTCCAGCCAGCAAATTCACACTGACTTTCTCCAACATGCCCCAAATCGGAAAATTGTAGGCATTAATGTGGACCGCAACACCGCGTTTCGGCACACCTATATGATGACCGATAAAAGTGCCCCCTCGGGACAAGAGGGCAGGATCGCCATCCACCAAGTAGGGGAGGTCCGGAAGCTGCTTTCTCAAGCTCGCATACGCGAACAGCGTCCCGATGCCACCTTCGACATCGACCCACGCATCTGCCCGCGTAGCGCCCGTATGTGCACTCCACTTATAAAATTCTTCCTTGCGCTCCATTAAATGAAGGGCAAGGGCTTTAAGCATCCTGCCGCGCTCTTGGAACGTCATTCTCCTGAGCTCTCGCGACCCTTCAGTCCTGGCGTATTCAAATGCAGCACCGAGGTCCACATTGGAAGCGTCCGCACCAGCCACCTCGTGACCGTGCACAGCATCCAATAAAACCGTAGGGTTGGAACCTGCTGGAACCCATTGTCCAGCGATGTAATTGTCGAGTAACCTCATGTCAAGCACAAATAAACGACGAGCGGAGATGAGGAAAAGATGAATTCATCGACAGAATTCTTTCGTAGACCCGGAAAAACCTTTATCTTGGTAGGGATTTGTTTTGCCTTCTCTAGTCTTTGAATCTTTAATCACCTGAACATGAAGAATCTGTTCGCACTCACTGCCGCTGTCCTGTTCGGCTTTTCTGCCGCAGCCAGCAACGTCCAGCTTGTCGTACAAGCCGTAGACAATGGTGGAGCCGTAAATGGCAACACCTACCGTATTTATGCTGAACTCCCCTCGAGCCAGCACAGCCTGCACGCCATCTTCGCAGATGGAGAGCACATGCTGAACATCACCTCAACCGGTTCGATTTACCAGAACCAATTGGGTGGCGCTTCTACCATTGACATTAACGAGGCTGTCCTCGGAATCGATGAGACCCTCGCTTTTGATAGCTGGGTGACTGTTGGTGCTGAAAACAGCAGCAACAATAACCTTTGGAACATCGGCATCGATTTCGCATCCTTTAATGAAGGAGGCGCACTTGAAGTCGTTGATGGTGCTTGGTTTGTTGTCCCAACTGACGTACGTGCCGTGGCTGATGCCCGCAACCTCGTCCTTTTGATGCAAATCACCACCGACGGAACTGCTACAGGTACTTTGAACATGCAAGGTTGGACCCCAGAAGGGGAGACCTGGCGCGACTATGATGTCACGTTCACGACTACCGACGCAGAAGTTTTCGGTTGTACCAACCCCGATGCTAGCAACTACGCCAACACCGCTACCTATGATAACGGTTCTTGCGAGTTCGCTACAGACAACGGACCAATGGCTGACCTGTTCAGCTTGGAGGACAGCAACTGGAACGTGTTCCCAAATCCTGTCTTTGAAGGACACTTCAGCATTCAGTTCAACCAGGAGGTGAACCTCGGCGCTGAAAACATCATTGTTGAAGTCACTGACATGGCCGGAAAGACAGCATTGTCTCAAGAAGTCAACAGCGGAAGCATCATCGGTGGAAACCGCATCATGGTCAAGCATGACCTCGCTGCAGGTGCTTACACCTTGAGTGTGACCCACAAGGATTTCTCTGCCGCTCAGAACTTGATCGTCAAGAAGTAATTCTTCTCAACCTCATTGAAAAGCCGGTCCAATTGGGCCGGCTTTTTTTATGCCTCAGCTTTTACATTATGTAAAACAGAATTCAGAAACACAACCAAAGGGGGGTACACCAAAACAGGGCCTAGTGCATTTGACAAGCCGTTGATGCAGCCATTCCCATGCACCAAACTATATGCCCGTAAGAGCATGTCAAGGCCTTTGGCACCGCAATGAGCTTGAGACGTTCAAGTCTTGAATTCCTGCAACACGCATGACCCGAATCATGAACCACTGATTTTAATGTGAGGATTGACTGGCTCTATCGGCGAAAATTCTCGTATTCCGGGCGGATGTCCAGCCCATCAAGAAATACGCGAAAAAACAACGCCCTCAATCATGAAGAATGCCTGGGACATCTGGATCAACGAAAACCGCCAACAGCACACAGCGCCCGCTACAAAGCTTAAATCCACAAAGACCATGCCCGATGCGCCTGAGCATCATCCTATGACCAACCAGCCGCCCAACGCAGTCATGCCAGCACCACCTGCAAAACCATACACCAAGACCAGAATCAAAAAAGCCAGGGCGAACTTTTTGGGCGACACTAAAAGACTTAGAAAGCAGCAAATACAGGGATTCGGCGCAAAATCGCCCATTCGCCCCTAGTGAATGATAATTTACATTATGTAAAATAGCGTAGGAAAGGAAAAGGGGCCGAAGCCCCTTATCCTGCACATATTCCCTTTTGGATCATTCCATAGACTTCAACTTCGCTGAAACCTCCAACATCTTTTCGTCCATACCCACACGGGCATAGATGTCACGAAGTGAACGCAACGTTTCACGGTCATTGCCATCCATTTCCAGCGCCTTCTCCAAATAAGGCAGCGCAGTTGAGAACATTGCTTTTCCGCCTTGTTCCATCTCTTTTTGCTTGGCGGATTCATCCTTGCTCATACGGGGCTTCCACATGTCATTGGCATCATTCACCATTTGGACAGCCTTATTGAAGTACAAGGCTCCCAAGTTGTAGTTCGCATCGAAGTAATCAGGCTTGATTCCCAAGCTCTTTCTATAGGCCTCTACAGCCTCGTCCTGCATGTTCAGGTTGTCATAGACACTGCCCAAGCTGAACCACAGGATTTCATTCGTCGGGTCTTGCTCTGCAGCCAACATCAGATTCTCCTTCGCCCGCTCAAACTCACCGGCGATCAGATAAATATTGAGTTCCTCGATGATCAGAGCCTGCTCGCGCGGAAAATCCGCACGGGCATTCTGCAACGTCGTCAGTGCTTTGGCGGTATCCCCTTCCGTCTTATGAATGTTGGCGACAAACAAAAACACTTCAGGGACCTGGTAACCGTATGCTCCGCACATCATGTATTGCTCAATGGCGCGGTCATTCTGGTTGGCCTTCTCAAAACAGAGCGCGCTGTTGAAGATGGCCATGGTATCCACAGCCCCCAACATTTGCGTCATTTCTGAAGCTGTCACGAACAACTCACCCGCCCTATCAAATACACCCGCATTGAAATAGCTGATGCCAGCATTTCCAGAGATGGACGCTCCACGGACCACATCGGCCTGACGTTCTGAAACATAGCGCTTCTTCACATCAAGCTCTTCAGCCTTAGACAGGCTCATCGCTGCTTTCTCAAGGGCATCCGGGACTTGCGTATACAACGCGCTATCCGCTGCTATGTTGGTGTAGATGTTCCCCCTATAGCGCCAAGTCTTCTCCTTGATGTTGGCTTTAGGATCCTCTATGGCCTTGTCGATATACTCGGCGGCTTTGAGGTAATCCCCATCCTGGTTGGCATTGTACGCGCTCACCACATCTTTTTGGGCGAGCAGCGCAAAGGGCATAAAGGCCAAAACGGCCAAGGTTTGCTTGGTATACAGCATAAAATCAGCTTAAATCGACGACAAAACTAGCACATCCCGTGCCAGACTTTATGCCGCCGTATGAAACGGTCTTATTCTTCGGTAGCGGTTTCATCTGAAGGAGCTTCGCCACCCTCTGGTGAACCCTCCTCTCCTTCAATTCCGTCCAACGCTTCTTCTTCAGACTTCGGCGTTCTGCACACCGCAGCAATGGAGTCGTTCTTGCGCAAATTGATCAAACGCACACCTTGCGTGGCCCGGCCCATCGTCCGCAACTCATCAGCACCCGTTCGTATCGTGATGCCGCTTTTGTTGATCACCATCAGGTCATCCTCATCGGTTACGCCCAAAATGGCCACCAATTCACCGGTCTTATCCGTAACACTCAATGTCTTGACTCCTTTTCCACCTCGGTTGGTGATCCGGTAGTCCTCGACTGCTGAACGCTTTCCATAGCCATTTTGGCTCACCACGAGCACGTCCTTCGATCCGTCCACGATGACCACCATTCCGACAACCTCGTCTTCAGGACCAGCAAGGGTCACACCTTTAACGCCTTGAGCGGTTCTGCCTACGGCACGAACCTTCTCCTCTGGAAAGCGAATGGCCTTTCCTGAACGAAGTCCCATGAGGATTTCATTGTTTCCATCGGTCAACTTGGCCTGCAGCAACTCATCGTCTTCTCGGATGGTGATCGCATTGATGCCATTGGTCCGGGGACGCGAGTATGCCTCCAAAGTGGTCTTTTTGATCACCCCCTTCTTCGTACACATCACCACATTGTGTGCATTAACATACTCGGGGTCCTTGATGTCCAGTACCGGGATGTACGCCATGACCTTGTCATCGGATTCGATGTTGACCAAGTTCTGGATTGCCCTTCCTTTTGAGGTACGAGAACCCTCAGGCACTTCAAAAATCCGCATCCAGAAACAGCGCCCCTTCTGCGTAAAGATGAGCAGCCAGTTGTGGTTGGTCGCAGAGAAAATCTCTTCAATAAAGTCGGCATCTCGGGTAACAGCCCCCTTGGAGCCAACACCTCCCCTTGATTGCTCCTTGTATTCGGCGAGGCGCGTGCGCTTGATGTATCCCGCATGGCTGATGGTAATGACCACCTGCTCGTCGGGAATCATGTCCTCAATGCTGAGTTCAGCACTGCTGAATTCGATGCGAGAGCGTCGCTCATCACCGAACCGCTCCCTCATCTCTTCGAGCTCCTCCTTGATGATGCCCATCCGAAGCGCTTTGTCAGCGAGAATCGCCTGCAAACGCCCAATGATCTCCATCAATTCATCGTACTCGGCGCGCAACTTGTCGCGTTCGAGTCCTGTCAACTTTTGGAGACGCATGTCCAAAATGGCGCGGGCCTGAAGCTCACTCAACTCGAACTTCTCCATCAATCCCGACCGGGCCTCTTCAGGCGTCTGACTGCCTCGGATCAAAGCGATGACGGCATCCAGGTTGTCGATCGCAATGATCAAGCCCTGCAAGATGTGTGCCCGCTCCTCTGCTTTTCTGAGCTCAAACTGGGTCCTGCGCACGATGATTTCGTGGCGGTGCTCGATGTAATACATGAGCATCTCCTGCAGGTTCAACAATCGGGGACGCCCCTTCACAAGAGCGATGTTGTTGACTGAGAAGCTCGATTGAAGCTGCGTGTACTTGTACAGCTTGTTCAGGACCACATTTGGAATGGCATCGCGCTTGAGCTCGAAAACCACGCGCATACCATTTCTATCCGACTCATCTCGGATTTCAGAAATTCCCTCAATCCGCTTCTCATTGACAAGGTCAGCAGCCTTTCGGACCATATCGGCCTTGTTGACCTGATACGGAATCTCCTCAACAATGATGATTTCCTTTCCTGTGCGGGTCTCTTCGAAACGCGCCTTGCCCCTCATCACAACACGCCCCTTGCCCGTCTCGTAGGCATCCTTTACACCTTCCACACCATAGATGACACCTCCCGTTGGGAAATCTGGCGCCTTGATATGGGTCATCAACTCCGGAATTCCAATCTCAGGGTTGTCAATCATGGCAATACAGCCATTGATGACCTCCGTCAGGTTATGGGGCGGCATGTTGGTCGCCATACCCACAGCAATACCCGATGCTCCATTGACCAAGAGGTTCGGAATCTTCGAAGGCAAGACAGTGGGCTCCTTCAAGCTGTCGTCGAAGTTCAACGCCAAGTCGACGGTCTCCTTGTCCAAATCAGCCAGCATCTCCTCCGCCACCTTTCGAAGGCGCGCCTCGGTGTAACGCATCGCCGCAGGATTGTCTCCATCAATGGAACCGAAGTTTCCCTGTCCGTCCACCATGGGATACCGCATGGACCAGCTCTGGGCCAAACGCACCATGGTATCGTAGACTGAGCTGTCTCCGTGAGGGTGGTACTTACCCAACACCTCTCCTACGATTCTTGCGGACTTCTTGTAGGGTCTGTTGGACATCACGCCCAGCTCTAACATCCCAAACAAAACGCGGCGGTGAACCGGCTTCAAACCGTCACGCACATCCGGCAATGCCCGGGACACAATGACCGACATCGAATAATCGATGTAAGCCGACTTCATCTCGTCCTCGATCGAAATCGGGATGATCTTCTCTCCTTCTGCCATGTTGTCAGTGCTTCGACCTCACTTGAGGCCCTATTTAAGCGTTACGCGAAAATACCGGATGACATCCCGCTGTCATGTTGACTTTGGCCCGTATTTTGAACAAGGCACACGAGCATTTGTGGAAAATCCACCGCTCACAAAAAAAAGTACCCGTTTTGGGTCAATAGATTTGATGGTTCGGGGTCTTTCCCCCTTTTCTAAATAAACATGGACGCTAAATTCTCACCCCGCGTGAAGGACGTCATCACTTACAGCCGAGAAGAAGCCCTGCGGCTGGGGCACAACTACATTGGCGTGGAGCACCTCTTGCTCGGCATCATTCGCGAAGGTGAAGGCACTGCGATTCGCATCCTCGAAGGACTCAATGTCGACCTTCCTCGCCTGAGGAAGATGGTAGAAGGCAGCATTTCCCCGAATACGGCGCAAACCGGGAATCCCGGGAACATCCCTTTGGTGAAGCAGGCCGAAAAAATCCTCAAGATCACTTACTTGGAAGCCAAGACCTTTAAAAGTCCAGTGATCGGTACCGAACATCTTTTGCTCTCCATTTTGAAAGACGAAAACAACGTGGCCACAAAAGCCCTCCTCGCCCTGAACGTCGATTACGACGAAGCCAAACAAGAATTCGAAAGCATCCTTTCCGACGGAGGCAATACGCCATCCCCTACTGCGGAGTTCCCTGGGATGGCAGACGACGAGGAGGAGCCTCGCAGTGGCAATGCTGGCAGAGGTGGTGCGGCTTCCAAAACGGACAGCAAAAGCAAGACGCCTGTACTCGACAACTTTGGACGCGACCTGACGTCCATGGCCGAAGAAGGCAAGCTCGACGCCATCGTCGGCAGAGAGAAAGAGATTGAGCGGGTGAGCCAAGTTCTGGCCCGACGTAAGAAAAACAACCCCATTCTCATCGGTGAACCCGGTGTGGGTAAAAGTGCGATTGCAGAAGGCCTCGCCATTCGCATCGTAGAGAAAAAAGTATCCCGCGTTCTGTTCGGGAAGCGCATTGTCACATTGGACATCGCCTCTCTGGTCGCCGGCACCAAATACCGCGGGCAATTCGAGGAGCGCATGAAAGCGGTGATGAATGAGCTTGAGAAAAGCCTCGATGTCATCCTATTCATCGATGAAATCCACACCATTGTGGGCGCAGGCGGTGCAAGTGGCTCTTTAGATGCCTCAAATATGTTTAAGCCGGCCTTGGCAAGGGGTGAAATCCAATGCATCGGAGCCACAACACTGGACGAGTACCGCCAGCACATCGAAAAAGACGGTGCTTTGGAACGCAGGTTCCAAAAGGTCTTGGTGGAACCAACCAGTGTGGACGAGACCATTCAAATCCTCAATAACATCAAGGATAAGTACGAAGAACACCACTCCGTTACCTACACGGACGAAGCCATCAAAAGCTGTGTGTCTTTGACTTCGCGTTACATCACGGACCGCCATTTACCGGACAAAGCCATTGACGCGCTTGACGAAGTAGGCAGCCGTGTTCACCTGACCAACATCAATGTCCCCCAAGAGATCATTGACATTGAGCAGGAAATTGAGCAGGTTAAAGAGGAAAAAAACCGCGTAGTACGCAGTCAGAAATATGAAGAAGCAGCCCGTCTTCGGGATTCGGAGCGTCAACTTTCAGAAAAACTGACTGCTGCGAAACAAAAGTGGGAAGAGGACACAAAGACCCACCGGGTGACTGTGACCGAAGACCACGTTGAAGAGGTTGTCGCAATGATGACTGGAATACCAGTGCAGCGGATCGCCGAAAAAGAAAGCGGAAAGCTGACCCGCATGGAGGACGACATGGGCGACAAGGTCATTGGTCAGCCTGCTGCCGTTCGCCAGGTTGTTCGTGCCATCAAGCGCAACAGAGCTGGTCTGAAGGACCCCACGAAGCCTGTAGGTTCGTTCATATTCTTGGGCCCTACTGGTGTCGGTAAGACGCAATTGGCCAAAGAATTGGCCAAGAACCTCTTTGACTCTGAAGAGGCACTGATTCGCATCGACATGAGCGAATACATGGAGAAGTTTGCCGTCAGCCGTTTGGTGGGAGCACCTCCGGGATATGTGGGATACGAAGAAGGAGGACAGCTGACCGAAAAGGTTCGCAGAAAGCCCTACTCCATCGTCTTGCTCGATGAAATTGAAAAGGCCCACCCCGATGTCTTTAATCTGCTCTTGCAAGCTTTGGATGACGGCCAGCTCACAGACAGCATGGGCCGTCGGGTAGACTTCAGAAATACCATCATCATCATGACCTCCAACATTGGAGCCCGTCAACTGCAAGATTTTGGTACTGGAGTCGGCTTCTCAACAGACGCCAAGAAAACCAAGGAAGGTGACGACCGTCGCGGCGTTATTCAAAACGCACTCAAGCGGGCATTCGCACCTGAATTCCTAAACCGTATTGACGATGTGATTGTGTTCAACAGTCTGAAGCGTGATGACATTCACCGCATCATCGACCTTGAGCTCAGCAAATTGTTTAACCGGATCGAAACCCTCGGTTACAGCATTTCCCTCACCGACTCCGCCAAGGACTTCTTGGTCGATAAAGGCTACGATGAACAGTTTGGAGCCCGTCCACTGCGCAGGGCATTGCAGAAGTATTTAGAAGACCCCCTCGCAGAGGAAATCATCAGCGCCCAACTTACAGAGGGTGACAAAATCGAAGGCGATGCCATGGAAGGTCAGGAAGAGCTGGCCATTCGCATCATTAAGGGCGATGCGCCAAAGAAAAAGACCCGCAAAAAAGCTGGAAAGGCAACGAACAGCGGGAAGGATTCTGATGCATCGACCGATGAGGCCGCTCCTGAGACTACTGAAGATTCAGAAGACAAGTCCTAATGCGCGAACGGTTGTGGGACATTTGGGACAGAGTGAGGGACAGCAACCGATATGTGCTGGCCTTTGGTTTGTTTCTGGTGTGGATGTCTACGATCGCTGAAGTAGACCTCTTCCGCATGATCAATACACGGATCGAACGTCAACACATCGAATCCCGCATTGACGAAACACAGGGGCTCATCGACGATTTGGATATCCAACTCGAAGAGATCAGAACTGATCCTTCTGTGAAAGAGCGATACGCCAGGGAATCGTACTACATGCACAAGGCCGAAGAAGACGTTTACGTTTTTGTAGATCCTTGAGGACGGCAAAAGGCCTTAGCTGCTGTGGTCGCGAACAATGACCCAGTCCCCATCGCGGCGTTGCCATACAAGGCTGAACCACCCCGCCAAAGTGTCCAAACCGCCTGAACGGTTCAACTGCCATGAACCCAACATCAGAGCGTGATCGGGACCTGCTGGTTCTATATTCTGTATTCCAAATGTCAACTGCCCCATTTCCTCCGGAGTAGCGTAACCCTTGCGGTAATTGTCTAAGGTCGTCTGCCATCCCCGTGATGGGCCTCGGCTTCCTACAAAAAGCAAGCTGTCTGATCGCCAATAAGCATCCATGAACCCTTCGAGGTCACCTGCATTCCAGGCCATCTCCTGCTCCACCATCCGTTGGCTCATACGCAGCCGATCTGCCTCAAAACTTGGAGACTCCTGAGGGTCTGAATGAGTAGCACACCCTATCAAGTGTGCACAAGCCATGGCCCATGCCATGAAAACAATGGAAGGATGACCTTTCCGAGGAATAAAAATGGATTTCACGGCCTCAATTTGAACCCTAAAGCCCATACCTCAAAGCCCAGGTTGAACGCCTCGATCATTCAACGACCCACAAAGGATCGCGTGTCGCTTTAGACGTTGAATCGGAAGTGCATGATGTCCCCGTCCTGCACGATGTACTCCTTGCCTTCCACGCTCAACTTTCCAGCTTCTTTAACAGCTTGCTCGCTGCCCAAGCCCACAAAGTCCGCGTACTTCATGACTTCCGCGCGAATAAAGCCCTTTTCAAAGTCGGTATGGATGACACCTGCCGCCTGCGGTGCGGTGCTTCCTTCCTTCACCGTCCATGCCCGCACCTCCTTTTCACCTGCAGTGAAATAGGTTTGGAGCTTGAGCAATGCATATGCCGAGCGAATGAGCTTGGCCACTCCTGGCTCTTCTAGTCCGATGTCGCTCAAGAACATAGATCGCTCTTCTGCATCCTCAAGTTCAGCAATATCGGCTTCAATAGCCGCTCCAATAATCAGGGTGCTCGCCCCTTCTGTCGCAGCCATGGCCTTGACCCTCTCTACATGGGCATTTCCGTCAACCACAGCCCCTTCCTCCACATTGCAGACGTACATCACAGGCTTCCCTGTGAGCAACTGCATCTCTTGAAACAAAGGCTCCTCGGCGTCATCCCGTTCCACTGCCCGTGCACTTACCCCCTGCTCCAAAGAAGTTTTTACGCGTTCCAACAAATCGAGCTGTTTGCGGGCATCCTTGTCACCGATGGAAGCCTGCTTGGACACCTTTTGCATCCGGGTCTCTACAGTTTCAAGGTCCTTGAGCTGCAACTCCGTATCGATCACTTCCTTGTCGCGAATGGGATCTACCGACCCATCGACGTGGACAATGTTATCGTCCTCAAAACAGCGCAATACATGCAGGATCGCATGCGTTTCTCTAATGTTCGCCAGGAATTTGTTACCCAACCCCTCTCCTTTGCTCGCGCCTTTCACAAGGCCTGCTATGTCCACAATCTCAACGGTAGTGGGCACCGTGTTTTGCGGCTGGACAATGTCGACCAGCTGTTGCAATCGATCATCCGGCACGTTGATCACACCCAAATTGGGCTCGATGGTACAGAATGGAAAGTTTGCGCTTTGCGCCTTCGCGTTGGACAAACAATTAAAGAGGGTGGACTTGCCAACATTAGGCAATCCTACAATGCCGCATTTCAGGGCCATGGAAAAACGCTTTAGGGAGCGCAAAGATAGCCCCTCAGCCCCGGCTCTACTTTCCCTGCTTTTGTCCACACTGCGTGGACTCCATGTCGACCCGATTTAGCTTTGTCCTGTCTTTATCACACCCCATGTCCGATTCCACCCATTCCCTCTCCGACCTTTGCACTCAAGTGCGCCGCGACATCGTTCGCATGGTACATGGCGCAAGCTCTGGGCACCCTGGCGGCTCTCTTGGCTGTACGGATTTTCTCGTCAAACTCTATTTCGACGAGATGCAGATTAACCCCCAGAACTGGAACATGGATGGACGCGGAGAAGACCTCTTCTTCCTTTCCAATGGCCACATCTCCCCTGTTTGGTACAGTGTCCTCTCACGCCGCGGCTATTTTGACACCGCCGAGCTCGCCACTTTCAGAAAGTTGAACAGCCGGCTACAAGGCCACCCTGCCACGGAAGAAGGGCTGCCAGGAATTCGGGTTGCAAGCGGCTCTCTGGGCCAAGGTCTGAGTGTGGCTTGTGGTGCTGCCCAAGCCAAGAAGTTGAATGGTGACGACCGCTGGGTGTACACCTTGCACGGTGACGGCGAGCTCCAAGAAGGCCAAATATGGGAGGCGGCCTTGTATGCTGCCCATCATCAAATAGACAATCTCATCAGTTTTGTTGATTGGAACGGTCAGCAAATCGACGGTTCTGTGAAAGACGTCATGAATTTGGGAGACCTCGAAGGCAAGTGGCGTTCCTTTGGTTGGCATGTCCTTGAATGTGATGGTCATGACCTGTCTTCATTGGATGCCTGTTTCAAGGCAGCACGCGCTGCAGCCGGTCAAGGAAAGCCCGTTGTGGTTTTGATGAGAACCGATATGGGGCGCGGTGTTGACTTTATGGAAGGCACGCACAAATGGCATGGTGTGGCCCCGAACGACGACCAGTTGACAGATGCACTGCAACAGCTGGCCACCCCACTCAGCGACTATTGATGAAGCCCCGCGCACTGAGCTGGTGCGCCGCACTGGCCGCCATTCTGTTCCTCCTGTCTACTGAAGTCAGGGGCCAGAACAAGGTGGCCGAGAACCCTGAAACCACTCGAATTCTCTTTGTTTTCGACGCCTCCAATTCCATGAATGCGTTCTGGGGGCAGCGACGCAAATGGGACGTCGCCAGAGAATTGCTCTCGGCTTCGTTGGACAGCCTCTATGGCCAAGAAGGCCTCGAATTGGGCTTGCGCGTCTACGGCCACGGCACAAAACACGTCCCTGGACAGCAAGATTGCGATGACACCGAGTTGATTGTCCCCCTCGGTCCCGGCCGCAACTTGATCATTCAGCAAGAGCTCAAGAAGCTGCGCGCCCAAGGCACAACACCTATTGCGCGTTCCTTGCTTCGGGCGGCCGATGACTTTGCGATGCGAGAAGGTCCTGGCCGCAATGTGATCCTCCTCATTACCGACGGCATCGAAGCGTGTGATGAAGATCCCTGCTCAGTATCCAGGGCACTGCAAGCACAAGGCGTGACCATCAAGCCTTTTATCATCGGCATTGGACTCGACGAAAAATACCGCGACACCTTCCAATGCGTGGGTCGCTACTTCGATGCATCCCGACCTGAGGTTTTTGAAGAGGTGCTCGAAATCGTGATCGACCAAGCCATCCACAGCACAACGGCTCAAATCGATCTGCTGAATGGAAAAGGAGAGCCCGTCGTGACCAATTTCGCCATTGATCTGCTGGAACGCCCCTCTGGTCATCCGGTCCTTGAAGCGGTGCACACCATGAATAAAGCGGGAAAACCCGATACGCTCGCACTCAACCCTGTACCCACCTACGATTTAACGGTGCACACCTTGCCCCCAGTGACCCTTAAGGGCATCCAACTCAAGGCGAAGACCCACAATCACATTGCCGTATCTGCGCCCACTGGATTCATCGATTTAACGGAGACCCGCCCACACAGTGCACTCTTGGACGTTCCCGTTAGGGTCACCCCAAAGGACAGCTGCCAACACATTCACACGCAACGCGTGGGCACGCGAGAACGATACCTCGCAGGCACCTATGACCTCGAATTTGCCACCACACCCGTAGTGCGGGTGGAAGACGTGACCATAGGTGACGGGCGCATTGTTCCTGTGTCGATCCCCGAACCAGGATTGCTCACACTCAACACCGGCACCGCTGGATATGGAGGCATCCTCTATGTAGGGGAAGGAACCCGTAAAATGGTGGTGCCTTTCTCTGGACAGGACCCATCTGGACGCTACACGTTGCAACCCGGCAAATACGTGGTGATGTTCCGTGCAAAACATGCTTCAAAAACGGACCTCAGCGTAACCCGGGCTTTGGATATTCGCGCCGCAGGCACACACCACATCGACTTTTAACCATGATCGACTTCATTTCGGCCGACGAGGCCACACTCGACGGATTGACCCGTAAGGACACCCGCAGCGGATTTGGACAAGGACTGCTCGAAGTAGGCCAAGCCCATGACAATGTCGTGGCTTTGTGTGCAGACCTCACAGGCTCATTGAAAATGAACGCCTTTCAGGACGCATTCCCCCACAGGTTCAAGCAAGCC
Organism: uncultured Flavobacteriales bacterium; assembly: GCA_905478795.1. GTDB lineage: Bacteria > Bacteroidota > Bacteroidia > Flavobacteriales_D > Sanyastnellaceae > UBA8752. Next base: position 15,671 of record CAJQJX010000037.1, on the reverse strand, counting down.
GGAATTGCAGAAGCCAACATGATTGGCGTAGCGGCTGGCCTGACCATTGGCGGCATGATCCCTTTTACCGGGACCTTTGCCAACTTCTCTACAGGGCGTGTCTATGATCAAATCCGACAAAGCGTCGCCTACAGCGAAAAGAACGTGAAGATTTGTGCCTCGCACTGCGGACTCACCTTGGGGGAAGACGGTGCCACTCACCAGATTCTGGAGGATGTAGGCATGATGAAAATGTTGCCCAACATGACGGTCATCCATACCTGTGACTACGAGCAAACCAGGAACGCAACACATGCCATTGCTGCACACCATGGGCCTGTATACTTCCGTTTTGGACGCCCCAAAGTGCCGATGATCACAGATGCCGACACTCCCTTTGTCATCGGAAAGGCCCGCCGTGTCATGACGGGTTCAGACGTCACGATTGTCACCAATGGTCACATCGTTTGGAACAGCATATTGGCAGCAAGGCAGCTTGCAGCAGAAGGAATCTCAGTGGATGTATTGGATATGCACACCATTAAGCCCTTGGACGAAGCCGCCCTGTTGGAGAGCGTTGGGCGCACCCAATGCGTGGTTTCCGCGGAAGAGCACCAACGCAACGGCGGTCTCGGCGAAAGCATCGCAGCCTGCTTGGCACAGCACCATCCGACCCCACAGCGCTTCGTTGCCGTCGAAGACCAGTTCGGAGAAAGCGGAACACCGGCTCAGCTATTGGAAAAGTATGGCCTCGGCCCCAGCGCCATTGTGAGCGCTTGCAAGGAAGCCATCGCTGTGAAACAAGGGATGATGGCCTAAGGCCATCCATCTCTATCAGACTTTAATCTCGGGCCAGGGCGCGCACAGCATCCAAATCAGCTACCGCAGCGTAAAGTTGGTCTTGAAGCAGCTGCGACGCTGGCATCAATGGCAATCTGGCGTGCGGTCCGCACATCCCAAGCAAACTGCACAAGGCCTTAATGCCTGTGGGATTTCCTTCCGAAAAAATGCAGCTCAAAAGCGGCTGGAAGCACGACAGTGCCTGCTCCGCTTCTTTCACGGAACCAAAAAGGGCCAAATCCATGGCGGAGGCCCAAGCATCCGGATAGGCATTCCCGATCACACTCACCAACCCATCTCCCCCCATCGCCATCATGGGCACAGCGTTTTCGTCGTCACCAGACAACACCACAAAAGACTCTGGCACGCCTTGACGAATCTCCCGGAAAGCCACAAAATCGTCGCTGGCTTGCTTCAGTCCAATCAGGGCAGGACACTCCAGTGACAGTTCTACAATGGTTTGGGGCGACATGGTCACCCCTGCCCTTGATGGAACATTGTACATGATGATGGGCAAGGGAGCTGCTTCTGCCAGCGCTTTGAAATGGGACTTCATGCCCTCTTGTCCAGGCTTGATGTAGGATGGTGGACTTACCAGTAAGGCCGACAACCCTTTGGGATCCATCGTGGCAATGCGCTCAACAGCAGCCAATGTTCCTCCCTGACCATCAAAACCTGCCACAATGGGCAGCCGACCAGCATTGACCTCCATGATGAAATCCAAAACCCGTCTGTGCTCATCACCCGACATCAGCATGGCCTCTCCTGTGCTTCCCAAAGCCACCAAATAATGGGCCTTGCTGGACGCAACATGGTGCACCATCCTCTCCAGTCCTGGGAAATCAATGTCGCCCTCAGGCGTAAATGGGGTGATCAGGGCTACGCCCAATCCTTGGAATCGCTTGCTCATTTCAAGTCGAGTGTTTTCAGGTAATGAAACGCGAGTTGGACAAAGGATAGCATGTCCCCTCCATCTGGCCACGTCAACATAAAGTCCAAGGTACCATCATCTGGCCGCATAGGACCGACTTTAAATGGGGCCTGAGACCTTCGTATCAACGCCTTAATGGGCAAATTGGACATTCCCTTATCCAAGGTCAACACGACATCTGCTTCGTTCAAACCCTTGGGCATGACTTGGGGCAAGCCCAGCCAATTGCATTCATCCTGCCAAAGACAGGTAAGCTGCGCCAATTGCGGGAAATCAGGGGCCACATCATGCCCCTCTCCCAATTTCTTCATCCGCTGCGCCCGCGATTTAGCGTGGGCCTTTCGGGTTGTCCCCGTGTAGGCCAAAATGGACCAAGACGCTTCTCCTCCCATTTCCTGAAGTCCCGCTACCAACCCTTTGAGCTGATGACGTTGTGCTGAATTCACCGCTGGCACCAGAATTCCTATACGGGTACTCCCTTCCAACCGCTGGCCTTTGCGTTCACGCTTGGCCAGAGCTTCAAGCCCCAAGGACCTATGTCCCAATAGGTTAAAGATCTTTCGCATAGAAGAAGATAACGCTACAAAATACAGGGTGTGGTCGGCTCAATGCTGCATCTCAAATCAAGTTCAACATGAATTGCCAACGTACCATCACCACTGCATCGGTACCTCAATCAGCAATAAGGAGCAGGACGAGTTGGCGTCAAGTTCAACAGATTCGGCATCCCAAATGCCCATGGCATCGCGGCGCTCAAGCAGCTGACCCTCTATGGTCACAGCACCATCAAGCACCATTACATACAATCCTTGACCCGCCCCATGTAAAGGTTGACTGAGCTTTTCGCCGGCTTCCAATTGGCCCGTGTACAACCAACTCCGCTGGTGAATCCGCACACCTTCGGCACCATCGGGCGAGACAATACAGGTCAGACCATTGGAATTCGGTTCATAAGGCTCTTGATCATAACGCGGCTCAAGCCCTTGCTCACTCGGGTAGATCCAAATCTGAAAAAAAGCGACCTCCTCTGAGGCGCTGTGGTTGAATTCACTGTGTCGAACCCCAGTACCTGCAGACATGATTTGCACATCTCCTGTTCGAATCACAGAAGAATTGCCCATGCTGTCTTTGTGCTCCAAAGCTCCCTGAGTAGGAATGGAGACGATTTCCATGTTGTCGTGAGGATGCATTCCAAATCCGCCACCTCCAGACACCACGTCATCATTGAGAACGCGCATTGCGCCAAAATGCATCTTGGCCGGGTCGTGCCAGCCCGCAAAGCTGAAACTGTGGTGCGTATTCAACCAGCCATGATCGGCATGTCCACGGTCCTTGGCATGGTGCACTACAAATTGAACAGGGGATTCTAGACCAGCATTCATGGAGTCAAAATGGTATTCAGAGTCTGGCGAGAAAAGACACAGCATCAGAAATGCCCACGAGGAAAGTGCATTGGACACCATCAACCGTCGATTAAATCTATTCTCATCATTTGCTTCCTAACACAATGTAGCGGCGAAAGTGGTGATCTGGACATGCTAAGGTCAAGCCACTCTTCCATTGCCCAACGCCCAATGCGGACTACTCAGTCTTCAATTTGTCCGCGAAAAGCGCCTTGAATTTCTTCACCTTAGGCCCCACCACTGCGACGCAATAGCCTTGTTCTGGGTTGCGGGCATAGTATTCCTGGTGGTACTCTTCTGCCACATAAAAGGGGGCTGCTGGCTCAATGCTCGTGACAATCGGAGCATCCCATAACTCCGCTTCTTCAGCCGCAGCCAAAGAAGCCCTTGCCACCCTCTCCTGCTCCTCATTTTGAGGGAAAATGGCAGACCTGTATTGAGTGCCAACATCCGCCCCTTGGCGGTTCAGGGTCGTAGGATCATGGGTCCTCCAAAAGACTTCCAACAATTCTTGATAGCTCACAACAGAGGGGTCAAAAGTGATCCTTACGCCCTCGGCGTGGCCCGTTCTTCCGGAGCAGACTTCGCGGTATGCCGGGTTTTTGATTTGACCTCCAGTGTAACCACTTTCCACGTGGTCAACGCCTTTCATTTCAACATAGATGGCTTCTGTGCACCAAAAACATCCGCCTGCTAAAACGGCATAAGCTTTACCTGCAGGTACGGTGTCAAGTTGTGTAGAAAAGGGGTCCATTCCTTCTGGCGTAAGGGTTGAGTTTGAACAGCTGCTGGATATGGCTTGCGCGCTGAGTAGAACAGCTGTGGTGGCCAATAGGTTCCGAAAAGAGTTCGTGTAGTTCATGAATGCTGAGAATGGGACTCTGCCCTCTCATTACAAACCGCGTGCCGCACTTAAAGTTCTGGTGTAGCTCCACCCCCAACTCCATCGACGTTCCGGCTCCAAAAACCCAAGGATATCTCCAGTAGCCAAGCCCAATTGGCCGGGTCTTCCTTTGGGGGCCCAGATCAGCGCCAAAGGCGTGCGAATGCCATTGTCTTGCTGCCACCTCCAGCCCCCCATGATTTCAAAACCGGCCAAACGGGTTTGGCCACCTATGCCGATTTCAGTCGGCTGACGCAGCAATGCTTGATTCAACGGGGCAGCAAATTCTACCCCAACCTTTGCGCGGTTGCCCAACCGCAAACCACCATTGAGCCGAGCCCGGGTCGGCAGTGCTACCACCCGGCGCTCTGGAGTCGCTTCCAGAAAAAGCGCTGTAGGCGAAAGTCCTTGATTCAAAAGGTCCAAAACGCCCCCTTGGGTCTCATTCCAACTGTTCCAATCACCCACAGGGTTTTGCAAACTATAGGATTCCCCTTGCCAGTCCATGCTTCCCAGCTCGTTAATGGCCAGTGACGCGAACCATAAACCCGCGATTTCTGCACGGACCGCTAAATCTAATGCCACGCCAAAACCAGAAGGTCGGAGCGCACTGCCCAGCGTGGCTCCTTCGGCGACCAGTTCAGTGCCAAAGCCACGGTTAAACGCCGCAAAAGCCGTCTGATTCTCCACATCCACCTCATAATATCCCGTTCCGCGGTAATACTTCGCCCCTAAGCCAAATGACAACGTGAGTGCGCGGCTCTGAATCAACCTGAGACCAAAACCAGCACCATACGAGCGGACATGCTGGACAGCAAAAGAGCCGCCATCCAACAAGGTGTTGACCAATGGCAACGGGCCGTTACTGATCCCCTGTTCGGCCATCTCGAACTGCTCGTTCGTCAAAGAGTCTACCGGGACCACGCTCCCATCTGACAGCAAAGTGGCATCGTAGATACTGGCCGCAGGCCCCAGCAGCGCAAACTCAGCCAAGGCCAAGGTCGGTTTCACCGTTGCAGAATAGCGGTCTTCCACAGACCATGCCCAACCTCCTTTGGAACCGTGCCGAGACCAACCTACCCACCTCAGATCCACCTGAGCCGATGTTGTATTGTTCGCCAACGACTGCGCCAAAGCCCTGCGATCAGCCAGGTTATAGGACGTCTCAGAGCCAAAAGCATCGACAAGCTTGGTGCCATTGAGCAATGGCGTTTGAAGCACAACCCCACCCTCAAATCCACTCATGAAACGAAGGCGATCGGCCTTGCGCATGGCCCTTCGGGCCCGACGGCTCAGAGAGTCAGTTTCTGCATCTGTGCGCCATTGACGTTCTGAAAAAGGGCGGTCAACCGCCAACAATGACATGTTCACCCCAATCGCATGGTGCCCAATCGCCGTGATGCCGGGAATCGGACTTCCCAAAATGTCAACCCCGGCTTGTCCCAAACCAACGCAAGGCAGGCTGAGCAAAGCACACAAGCTTCCTCCCAGTAAGCATGAGCTCCTGAGAGCGGAGTAAATCTTCATGTGTTCAAATTACCACACGCCAACCGAATGGATCTTCTCCCTTTCCTCGACGCAGATCATCCAAGGTTTTTGACAGATCAGGCATCAACTTCCAAGAGTCAACCGGAGGCAACTCCACGTCTCCTCCCGGAAATCCAATGGCCTCTATAGGGGTCATCGTAGCGGCTGTACCCACACCAAAAGCCTCTGTCAAAGCACCAGATTCAGCCCCTGCTTTTAGTTCGGCTACCGCCACTTTCCTTTCCTCGATTTCATAGCCTTTATAGGCAGCAAGCCGCAAAACAGAATCGCGTGTGACACCAGACAATACAGTGTCTCCCACAGAAGGTGACACCAACTTTCCATTCAACACGAACACCACATTCATGGTACCGCTCTCCTCAATGTATTTGTGCTCCACAGCATCTGTCCACAAGATCTGGTCATAGCCTTCACGGTGGGCCATGGCTGTTGGCTTGAGCGAAGCTGCATAGTTTCCGGCGGCTTTCGCATAACCGGTTCCTCCTGGCGCTGCGCGCGTGAAGAATGTTTCAACTTTGACCCGAACGTTGCCCTTGTAATACGGTCCAACAGGGCAGGTAAAAATGATAAAACGGTATTCAGCACTCGGGCGAACACCGACATGTTCCTCTGAAGCGAACATGAATGGACGGATATAGAGGGAGCTTCCCTCTCCATCAGGCACCCATTGCGAGTCCAACCTGATCAGTTCAATCAGGGCATTCAAAAACACGCCTTCGTCCACCTGTGCCATGCACATGCGCTCCGCGCTTTTGTTGAAGCGCCGAATGTTTTCCATGGGGCGGAAAAGCGCCACTGAACCATCGGGCTGGCGAAACGCCTTCATGCCCTCGAAAATGGCCTGACCATAGTGCAGTGCCATGGCTGCCGGACTCAGTGACATGTCACCGTACGGGGAGATCTCACCCTGCTGCCATTCACCATTCTTGAAGTTCATTTGGAACTGGTGGTCCGAAAACACACTTCCAAAGGGGAGGTCTCTCAAATTGACCGAGTCAATTCGAGAATTCTGAACGGTATGAAAAATAAAATCAGTCGTCATCAACATGGGCCTATCATTAAGGTCTCACCTAACACATGGCAAAAGTACAGAGAAGACAAGCTGCGTAATCAGCTCAAAATCAATGCTTCTGTCCAAACAAAAACTTATTTGGGCTGACCAATCCTGACTGCACGGCATACATGACGACAGCAGCCGTGTTGTTGGCGCCCAATTTTTGAAGAATGTTGCGCCGGTGCGTGGTCACCGTATGGGGACTCACAAAGAGCTTTTCTGAAATCTGCGGGTTTGTAAACCCTTCAGCAATCAGACGAATCACTTCGAGCTCGCGTTTGCTCAGGCTGACCCCCATGCAATCGGGGTCTACCACATTCAAAGATTCCAAGTCAATCCCCTCCTTGCGGATGGTTTCCAGAACCTGTCCACAGAAGAACTTTCGCCCTGCGTGGGTTTCCTTGACCGCTTCTACGATCTCTTGCAGGTCACAGTCCTTTTTTACGTAACCATCTACTCCTGCCCTTAAGGCATTGACCAAGGTGCTACCACGCTGGGCGTCGGTTAAGGCCAAAATGCGAATGCGGCCTTTGGCTTTGAGCTTCACAATGGTCTCTACTGAGAATCCATCGGCCACAAAGTCCAGGATGATCAACTCTGGTGAAAAGTGGTCGACCAGTTCGAACAACTCCTCTTCGCTGCGGGCATTGCCCACTACTTGGTCAAGACCATGCGAACGCAAGGTGGCATGCAACCCACATGCGATCAGCTGTTGGCTGTCAGCGATGATGATACGGGGTGTGACCTTATTCAGACTCATTCTACATAACAAAACTACAGTCGAAAAATCAATCAGAAAGTACGGGGGGCATGGGCCTCATCCACAATTCTCAACATGCAGCGGGGACTTCCAAGACCAAACCGTCACAAGCTGCTACAGTATTGGGAAAGACCTCCTGCGCCTCCTCCAGCAGGGCATCTGCATTCTCATATCTCGCCGAAACGTGACCAATCACCAGTTGGCGGACTTTTGCCTGCGCTGCGATGCGCGCTGCCTGCACAGCTGTGCTGTGATATGTCTTCACAGCGCGATCTTTCATAGCGGCATCAAACGTAGCCTCGTGGTACAGCAAGGACACGCCTTGAACCCACTCCGCCACTTTCTCCCAGTAGCGCGTATCTGCGGCAAAGGCATAGCTGCGTGGCTCAGGCGGTCGGTGACAGGCCTTAGAAAACAAGATGGTCGTGCCATCTGGCCGGTCGACATCCTCCCCCCGCTTTAATGCCAAGATTTCAGTCAAGGACAAATTCCAATCTCGAATCCACTCCCGTTTAACTCCAGGCTCCTTGGGCTTTTCCCTCAGCAGAAACCCTGTCGTGGGGATGCGGTGACGCACCGGAAAACTCTCCAGGCTTACACTCCCATCCTCAAAAAGGAGCTCTGGTGTCTCAGTTTGGGTGGCCTTGAAGTTCAGAGGATAACCTCTGACCGACTCCCCAGCCTTTTCGTGTGCCAAGACCAAGGCCTCCAATTCAGGAGGACCGTAAAGGTTCAAAGCGCGGGTTCTCCCGAGTAAACTAAACGTAGACAACAGCCCAAAGAGGCCCAAGTAATGGTCGCCGTGCAAGTGGCTAATGGCAATGTGATCTATCCGCATCATGCGGATTCTACCATGCCTGAGCGCGATCTGCGTGCCTTCGCCGCAGTCCAACAAAAATTGCTTTTCGTGGACATTGACAAGTTGGGCTGTAGGATTGCGCCCTGGAAGCGGCAACGCAGCGCCGCAACCCAAGATGTGGACTTCGAATCTCAAGTGATCAGGAGGCCCCGATCAGCGAACAAAGGAAACGCGCAGCACTTCCCTGCGGCCCTTGGCCACGAGCTCCAAGAAATAGACACCCGGAGACAGTCCATCCATAGACACCTGTTCAGCCGATGAGTTCACCTGCCATGTCCGGATACTTTGACCATCCAAAGCACGCAATACGGCAGTGCTTCCCTGCGCATCCTGCAAGACGAACTGCCCATTGGACGGGTTCGGGTAGGCACGGGGTGCCGCCGCCTTGGCATCCTCTACACCGTTGACTTCACCTGCAATGGGGAATGGAAAGCCTGAAAAACTGAAAGGGGTCGCCAATGGAAATCCAAAAACAGTCGCCCACACCTCTACCTCAAGACTCAGCATGAAATCACCTGCAACCGTAGGAACTCCAGTGAAACTGGCGCAGTACTGCTCACCCCCCAAGAAGGTACAAGGGTCGGTGCAATCGCCGAGGTTGTTGCATTCATAAGCCATGCCCACATCTGCAAAATCAAGTGTGTCTCCAGCAATGGAGTCGACCAACAACACTGCTGAAATGACCACAGAGTCAATCGGAGCATCCAAAGGCGTCTCGGGCACCACTTCTGAAGCCATTGAAGGCACCAAGAGGTGAACGTCGTCTGTGTACGGCACGGAGATTTCTGCAGCATCGAAGAAGGTCTCTACACCATCTGGAGCAAGGCCCCAAGGCTCTTCACCAAAGTCAACCTCAAGTGGGTCACACTGGGCAGAAACGGTGATACAAGAAGCCAAGGTCAACACCACAATGGCACTGCGGTTGAATGAATACAACATGGAAAAGTATGTAGGGTTTGATTAGAGGTCGCGCTCGACTTCCTCCATAAAGACGAAATCGACCGCTTCCTTCACCGTCGGTACAATCTTCAGGACGCTGTCCAGCTGACTAATGGTCACCAGTTTGGCGACTGCTGGCTGCAAACCGCTCAAAACAAATGACCCATTGGCATCGCGGCAAGCACGGTGTCCTATGAGCACTGCACTGAGACCGCTGGAGTCAATGTATCGCGTTTCGGAGAGGTCCAGCACCATGTTACGGTGCCCTTCTTTATTGGCGAGAACAAGCTCGCCTTTGAGCTCCGGTGCGCACAACGCATCGAGCTTCTCCACCTTGGAGGTCACAACGACCACCCTCTCCTGCTTATCGACTTCAAATTTCATGTCACGAATCAGTATCTGTCGAATTTAGGTCAATCCTCCGACCCACCCAATCTACCTGCCAGCAGATACAACACAGCCATACGAACAGCCACCCCGTTTTCTACTTGTTCTAAGATGACAGAATCCTTGCGGTCGGCCACCTCCGAAGAGATCTCTACGCCCCTGTTCATAGGGCCTGGGTGCAAAATGATGGGAGGATTTGAAAGCCGATTTAAGCGTTCTGTCGTCAGTCCAAACCGTTCGTGATATTCTTCAAGACTGGGGAAAAAAGGCACTTCAGCACCCTGCCTTTCCAACTGAATACGCAGAACATTGGCCACATCGCACCACTCCAAAGCCCGATCCATGTCGTGTTCCACGCGAACACCGAGCGAAGCAAAGTGCTTTGGGATGAGTGTAGCAGGGCCACAGACCATCACCTCTGCCCCTAGAAGGGCCAGGCAACGCACATTGGACAGAGCCACCCTACTGTGTCGGATGTCTCCAAAAATGCACACTTTCTTTCCTGTCAAGCTCCCCAGACGCTCGGTCAGCGTAAAGCAGTCCAACAACGCTTGGGTAGGGTGCTCGTGTGTTCCATCACCGGCATTGATAATGGGCACACCAATCTTTGTGGCCAAATAATGGGCAGCGCCCGGATGGGGGTGACGCATCACCACCAAGTCCACCTTCATCGCCAAGATATTGCGGACCGTATCCGCCAGAGTCTCTCCCTTTTTTACGCTGGATGAAGCCGCCGAGAAATTCACGACATCGGCACTAAGCCGCTTCTCCGCCAATTCAAAACTGAGACGGGTGCGTGTGCTGTTCTCGAAAAACAAGTTGGCCACGGTCAAATCCCTCAAGCTCGGAACCTTTCGAATGGGCCGGTTGATGATGTCTTTGAATCCTTTGGCCGTTTCAAAAATCAGTTCCACATCCGCCTTGGTAAGTCCGCGGATGCCCAACAGGTGATTTTGGGAGAAATCAGCCATGCTCTGAGGTTGGATTCATCAATTCTACCCTGTCCTCGCCCCCGTCGTGTTCAGACCACAGCACGCGCACGCGCTGGCTGTCCAAACTGTCAACACTGCGACCTATGTACTTGGCCTCAATGGGCAACTCCCGTCGAAAGCGACGGTCAATTAAAACAGCCAACTCTACCGTTTCTGGCCGGCCGTGGGCCAATAAAGCATCCATTGCTGCACGGATTGTACGGCCAGTAAACAGCACGTCGTCCACGATGACAACCTTCAGGTTTTCGACCGTAAAATCAAGCTTGGTCACAGCTGCACGGAGCGGCTGATCCCTGCGTCTAAAATCATCTCTGAAAAACGTGATGTCCAAATCTCCCGAGCGGGGACGCACACCTCCAAGAATTTCTTCAATTCTGTCGCCCAATCGTGCAGCCAGGTGAATGCCCCTGGGCTGGATTCCAATCAATGCACTTTGAGAGAAATCTCCGTGCTCCTCGACCAATTGATGGGCCAGACGATCAAGCGTCAACCTAAACTGAAGGGGGTTGATGAGAAGTTTCGCGGGACCCATAATGCGCCGCAAAAATAAGGGATAAAAAAAGGGAGGTCCACCGGACCTCCCTTTCTTATTTCAGTAAGACAAATCAGCCTCAGGAAGCGTCACCGTCTTTGGCGTCCTCAGCTTTGTCGTCGGCTTTCTTAGCCGTCTTCTTCGCTGCAGGCTTCTTCGCCGCGGTCTTCTTCGCTGCTGGCTTTTTTGCCGCGGCCTTTTTGGCTGCAGGCTTCTTCGCTGCGGCCTTCTTGGCTGCGGGCTTCTTTTCCTCAGCGGCCGGAGCCTCTTCGGCAGGAGCCTCCTCAGCGGCCGGAGCCTCTTCAGCGGGAGCCTCCTCAGCGGCCGGAGCCTCTTCAGCGGGAGCCTCCTCAGCGGCCGGAGCCTCTGCTGCAGGTGCCTCCTCTACAACTGGAGCTTCTGGAGCGGGTGCTTCCTCAGGGGCCGGAGCCTCTGCTGCAGGACCATCTTCCATCTGCTGCTTCAATTGTGACAAGACATCGAGGTCGCCGAACGTCGTCTTAGCCTGACGCTCATTGACTTCGCGCACTGCACGCTGCGTAGCTGGGCTTGAGCCCTTATCGCGGTCATCACGACGCTTGCGCTCTGTGGTGCCTCCACGCTTCTTCGCTGGCGGCTCCTCATAGGTACGCATGTGTGACACCGTAATCCGCTTCGCATTTCGGTTGAACTCGAGGACGATGAAATCTGCAATCTCTTCGACCTTGATGTCCGTGCCGTCTTCGCGCTTGAGGTGCTTGGCCTGACAGAAGCCTTCGACTCCGTATGGAAGTGCAACGCTGACATTGCTGCCATCGATGGTCACTACCGTGCCTTTGTGGGTTGAGCCCACTTCGAACACCGTCTCGAAAGTATCCCAAGGATTCTCCTGGAGCTGCTTGTGACCAAGGCTCATGCGGCGGTTTGTCTTGTCGAGCTCGAGAACGACCACGTCGATCTCATCACCAACATTACAGAACTCCGAAGGATGCTTGATCTTCTTCTCCCAGCTCAAGTCAGAAATATGGACAAGTCCGTCGATGCCCTCCTCCATCTCGACAAACAAGCCGAAGTTGGTGAAGTTGCGCACCTTACCGCTGTGCTTAGACTGCACAGGGAATTTGAACTCGATGTTGTCCCATGGGTCTGGAACGAGCTGCTTCATGCCCAAGCTCATCTTCCGCTCCTCGCGGTCCACGCCCAAGATGATGGTCTCGATCTCGTCTCCCACTTTGAGGAACTCTTGAGCGCTGCGCAAGTGCTGACTCCAGCTCATTTCGCTGACGTGCAACAAACCTTCGACTCCTTCCGCCACTTCGACGAAGGCTCCGTAGTCTGCCACAACCACCACTTTTCCTTTGATCTTGTCTCCAACATTGACGCCTTCTGACATCGCATCCCAAGGGTGCGCGGTCAGTTGCTTGATGCCGAGTGCAATACGCTTGCGGTCGTCGTCGAAGTCCAAAATCACAACGTTCAAGCTCTGGTCCACTTCGACCACCTCTTCTGGGTGATTCACGCGGCCCCAGCTGAGGTCTGTGATGTGTACAAGGCCGTCGACACCACCGAGGTCCACGAACACACCATAAGAGGTGATGTTCTTGACCACGCCTTCGAGGACCTGACCCTTCTCCAAGCCGGAGATGATCTGGCGCTTCTGCTCCTCCAACTCGGCCTCGATGAGCGCCTTGTGGGAAACCACGACATTCTTGTACTCCTGGTTGATCTTGACAACCTTGAATTCCATCTGCTTGCCCACGTACTCATCGTAGTCACGGATAGGCTTCACGTCGATCTGGCTTCCAGGCAAGAATGCCTCGATGCCGAACACGTCTACAATCAAGCCGCCTTTTGTGCGGCACTTGATGGTACCCATGATGATCTCATCGTTCTCCATAGATGAATTGACCTTGAGCCAAGCACTGTGGATACGGGCTGTTCTGTGAGAAACCACCAACTGACCATTGCGGTCTTCTTGCTGTTCCACAAAAACTGGAACCGAATCTCCAACACGGAGTTCGGGGTTGTATCGGAACTCAGAAGCGCCAATGACGCCTTCTGACTTGTAGCCAATGTTGACCACAATCTCCTTTTTACCGATGCTGACAATGGTGCCTTCCACCACTTCAGACTCACGGATCAAGTTGAGGCTTCCTTCGTAGAGGTCCTCGAGCTTGACGCGCTCCTCGGGATCCATTTCTTCCTTTTCGGCATCGTCGCCATCCCAATCGTATTCATCGGAAGGCTCATCCAAAACACGCATCACCCATGGCTCAGCAGGCTTCTCCTCAGCGGGAGCTTCCTCGGCAGCAGGGGCTTCCTCGGCGGGAGCTTCCTCAGCAGCAGGGGCTTCCTCGGCGGGAGCTTCCTCAGCAGCAGGAGCTTCCTCGGCGGGCGCTTCCTCAGCAGCAGGAGCTTCCTCGGCGGGCGCTTCCTCAGCAGCAGGAGCTTCCTCGGCGGGAGCTTCAGCAGCAGCTTCTTCGGGTGTTACTTCTTCGGATGGAGCCGCTTCGTTTGACGGGGTAGCGTCTTGGGCCTCCTGCGGCTGGTTGGCCGCTGCACCTTCCGGTGCATTCGCCTGATCTTCAGGCTTTTGATTTTCTTCGGTCATGAGGACTCGAAGGTGTAATTGTATCCGTTGGATGCGCCATCCGGAACGGAGAGATGAATAAAGCCCATTGGCGCTGGGCAGAATAAGGCGGCAAAAGTACGGTGAATCCCCCGATTACCAGTCAGATGGCTTAAAAATCAGCAGGACAATCTCACTCCCGAACCAACTGGGCATTGGAGAAGCCCTGAGCTTGAGCGGCTTTGAGCCACGTCTTAGCCCTGTCCTCGGTCACAAAGCCTGTGCGATACCGGGTCAGGCCCTCGCTGCGTACCGAACGGATTTGCCATTGCAAAGGCGCATCGAGAATGGCATTGGCAAGCCTGACGGGAATGGTGCTATTGAACACCCCCAATTCGACGCACCATGCTGGTTGAACAGCCGCTGTTTCGACAGGTGCAACGGGCTCCTCCACCTCGACCGCCGGTGGCACACTTTCAGGCTGTGCTCCAGGCAGTGAGGCCACAGCAGTCAAAGAGGCCTGAGAAAGAGGAATCCTGCGGCCATTGATGTACACCACGATAAAGGCATCTGCCCTTCCCAAATCCCGGAGCTCACCGCGGTGGACTTCAGCCTCTGATTGCGTGGCAAACCTGCCCGAGAACAAACGCAACCAGCCATCTGAGCCGGCATCCTCACGGGTCAAGGTTCCCAGAGCGGCCATGGATTCTGCATCAGGAACACCTCTGAAGGCCCCAACCTGAACACTATAGACACGACCAGCAATGCCATCCCAAGTTGGAATGTCCTCACGCCGCGTTGGAAGCGGGTCTGGACCCGAGGTCAAATCGGACGCGTTTTCCGGGTTGGTTTCTGCTGCGACATTGACAGCAACCACTTCGGCTCCAAGAGGCCGGGGTGAGCCGACATTTGTCCCCGCAGAGGCGGCGCGTTCCTGAGCCAAAAGTGCAGGTTCTGGACGTGACGCGCGCACCCTTTCACCATCAACAAATCGCACCACAAAAGCGTCCTCATAACCCAACGCACGGATGGCGTCCCGCGCTGAGACCGCGGCATCATACACATCAAAGCTTCCCGCCATGTAACGGGTAATCCCGTTGGATAGCTCTTGGGCCCACATGGGATCGAATGCTGCAAACAAGGCCGCTGGCAGAGCCTTGCGAAAGGCGCCAATCTGAATTTTGTACTCCACACCCTCCGCCAAAGGCGCTCCGGAAACTCCGCTAAATCGCTCAGCAGCGGCCTCTTGTGGCTCACCCGAAAACGGTTGCGCCAAAATGGAACGCTCCATGGCCTCCCGATCAATAGGCCGCAGCGTGAGCCCACTGTTGCGGCCTGGATCAGAAGAATTGCCCCATACTTCCGCTTCAGGGAGAATTAAACCATAAGAGGCGGCCTCTGAATCTTGTCGGGCTACAGCGGCAGCTTCAGTCGATTTGGGCAACACCTCCTCCTCGGATACAGATGCGGCAACTTCTCTGTCTTCTTCGCCGGACACCTCTGGGGCGCTTTCAATGGCGCCCGCCGGAGAAACGACACGGCCTCCCCCCTCTTCCTGAGCCGTTGCGGCACCTCCCAAATCAGCCACATCACTGAGGTCCCCACCGTTTGAACGGGCCTCTTCGAATTCCATCACAGAAACCTCCACTTCTTCTGCCACGTCCTCTCCAGCCAGCTTGAGCTCCAATTGGTCTAAGTCGAGGGCATTCAAAGCATTCCGCAAACGGCGCTCATTGAAAAATAAACGCTTATCCCATGCCATGCGGGCTGCTCGGCCAGCACTGGCCCCCGGGTTGCCTCCCACAACATCAATGCGCTCACGCCATGCCGATAGCGCCTCTCGCTCAGTAGCATCCAATTCGATGGGGCGGTCTGAACGCTGCATGGCTTCCATCGCACTCATGACGTCAGCAACGCGTTCCAATCTTGCGGCAGAACTGTTTTCTAAGACTTCTGCCAAGTTCAATGGATCTGTAGCGGGCTCCATCCGGGAATCGCCCCCTTCGTTCGAAACGG
>CAJQJX010000036.1 GCA_905478795.1 uncultured Flavobacteriales bacterium | reverse complement strand
GCCCCCTTCAAGCCACAGCTCGGCTGGTCGGGAATCGCCCGCATCTAAAGCGGCGACGGCTTGTTTACGGGCTTCATCGAGCTCGGCGGCGAGTCCCAACAAAGCCTTTCGCCAAGGCACCACTTCTCCATGGGATGTGGTGGGACGGACATTGTCAATGTTCTTGATGCTCACCAACGCTCCGGGGTGTGCTTTGGCCAGATCACCCAAGTTGCGCAGCAAAGCACCGTGCCCACCAGGTCTAAATAGGGGTGCACCATCCTCATCCATAAAGGGCCTACCGTCCTTTCCCATGGCCATTGTATCGGTAGAATGGTGCTGCACCGACGTGCTCACTTTAACACCAATCTGTTCCGCCCACCGTTCAAGGCGCTCATTCCAGACCTCACGGCTTTGCTCGGGTAAGGTGAAGTGAACTATGGGAGTGGATGCGTCAGGAAGCGTAGCCTTCCATTCGTGCATGTGCTCTTCAAATGCCGTGCGCGACTCTGTAGGGTAAGTGTGAAAGGTGAGCCCCCCTTTGGGCATGTCCTGCAGCTTTAAACGTTCCATGACAGCGGTGAGACGCTCCGTCGGTGTTTCACAAGGCCCCGTGGCTTCGGCTGCCTTGCAAAACGGGAATCCCTCCCATTGGGCATCGAGCTGTGCGATGGCTTCTTGGCTTCCCGAAGCCAAAGCCTTGAACATCCGACTGGCAATGCCACTGGCCGGCACCAGCCGCACAGCCTGTTCAGCTTTCAGCAGGCTGCCTCGAATGGCCAAACGCTGCATGGCCTCCTTAGAAATTGTCTGGATGCCGTCTCTGCGTTGACATGGCCCATGGGGCGTGCAATGCGACAGCCCACTTTGAAGGCGGCCCCATTGTCGGGACAATTCGCTTTCTGAAATCCCTCGTGCAGCAGCGGCCTCAATAAATTCACGGGGTAAGGCAGATGGCATGGCGCAAAAATACCGCGCCAATGAACAAATGCTGTGTAAGAAAACTGACCGTCTTCAGATCAAGCGCGGTGCAGGCGCTGGTTCTTGTTTCGGATTGCGCCCTGATTTGGGGCTTCTGTGCCCAGCTTGGGACTGCATATCGACCCGCAAGCGCGGTCCTTCCTCAAAGCAGCAAGGGCCAATTCAAGTTGAACCTGCGCCCGAGACAGGGCGGCCTTGAGGTCAGCCGTATCACTTGCGGTACGGGAAAGGTTCTCGACCACCAGCACTTCCTGCAACAGGGACTGCATGCCCAGCATGCCAATGCTGCTCTTGGCTTTGTGTGCCAGCGGGTGCAACTCGCCCCATAGATCAGCATTCCCCAGCCGTGACATTTCCGCGAAATACTTCGGCACCTCCTCCTCGAAAATATCGAGGATGCGCAGGACCATGGCATCGTTGCCTTGGAACACCTGCTTGAGGTAATCGAGATTATATTGATTCGCGTGCATCATAGAACCATGTCGAACAGGATCCGACGATGGTCATACGGCACAAAGCCGCTGAGGGTTACCGATATT
Source organism: uncultured Flavobacteriales bacterium (assembly GCA_905478795.1). Lineage (GTDB taxonomy): Bacteria > Bacteroidota > Bacteroidia > Flavobacteriales_D > Sanyastnellaceae > UBA8752. The sequence goes on along the minus strand of CAJQJX010000036.1, from coordinate 2,069 downwards.
TGCACCATGCCCCAAAACGAATCCCATCGGCGTATTCTCGTGACAGGAGGTGCGGGCTTTATCGGCTCCCACACGGTTGTTGCATTGGCTGAAGCGGGCTACATACCGGTCATCGTCGATGACTTGCGCAACAGTCAGCCCGAAGTTCTAGACGGTCTCGAGCGCATCTTGGGGCACCGCGTGGAGTTCCATGCTGTGGATTGCGCGGACGAAGCAGGAATGGAGGCGGTCTTTGAAGCTCCCGTTTATGGTGCGATTCACTTTGCAGCCGACAAAGCTGTTGGGGAAAGTGTTGAGGCTCCAGAAAAGTACTTCTCAAACAACATCGGCGCTACCGCCAAACTCACCCATATGCTGCGCAAAGCGGGAGTTCAACACCTGGTGTTTAGCTCTTCCTGCACAGTATACGGCGAGGCCAAAGCGCTACCTGTGGGCGAGTCGGCGGCCATCCAACCCGCAGCGTCGCCCTATGGCTATACCAAACAAAGTTGCGAGACGCTGCTTGGGTACTGCCATGCCGCAGCCCAAGGACAGCTGGGTGTGGCCTTGCTGCGCTACTTCAATCCCATAGGTGCGCACCCTTCGGCCGAAATTGGCGAGCTCCCTATTGGCACTCCGGCCAACCTTGTCCCCTTTTTGACGCAAAGTGTGGCCGGAAAGCGGGCAGAACTGACCGTTTTTGGACAGGATTACCCCACGGCAGACGGCACCTGTATTCGAGACTATTTGCATGTCTGCGATCTGGCCGAAGCCCATGTGGCTGCGCTGCAGTGGTTGGAGCGGAATGGCGGCGCCATGGAAGCCTTCAATCTGGGGACGGGCACGGGGAGCAGCGTCAAAGAGGTGATCACCGCATTCGAAACGGCCACAGGCCTGACCGTACCTCACCGATTTGGAGACCGGCGACCCGGCGATATCACGGCGATTTATGCCGACGCTTCGAAGGCCTTTGACCTGTTGGGGTGGCGCACGAAACGCTCCTTAGAGGAGTGCCTGGCCGATGCTTGGCGGTGGCAAGAAAAGCTCGGCGGCTGACTCCTCAGAGGACACCGTCCCATTCGACCACAGTCCGGACGGTGGCAAACCCTATCAAGAACCCCAACGCGAGTTCTTTAGGTGTATGAACGCCCAGCCTCATGCGCGACCACCCCACCAGTCCGGCGACCGCAAATCCGATAGGAAGCGCCCCGTCCAGCCCCAGGTCGTGCATCATATTAAAGGACCACAGTGCGCCCAGCGCACCGCCTTGAGCCAGTAAATGCATGCTCACCTTGATCCAACGGGTCAACACCATGGCCAAGGCCAACGACCCCATCATCGCCAATACCAAGGCCAACACTTCTGAAGGCACAAACACCCCCGGCCGTGTCAACGCGTAATACCCCAATACTTGGTAGAACATCACCACAATGAAGGGCACAGTGCGCTCACTGCGTTTGGAGGCTTCCAAGTCACTCAAGGCCCCCCTGCGGTGCAGGGCATAAATCGAAATCGCTGGTGCCACGGCATTGATGAAGAGAATGGAAGACACATACACCATCATGGCGGGTTGCAGCCTCAACCAAGGATCCACCGACCACAACAGCATGAACAGAAAGAGGGGCACCCAAAGCGGGTGTAACACATAAGAAACCACCAGCGCCACGTACCGCATCAGAGTTCTTTGCGCAAGCGGGCCACAGGAATGCCCAACTGCTCGCGGTATTTCGCCACGGTCCTCCTTGCGATGCGGTATCCCTTTTCTTGCAAGACATTCATGAGCTTTTCATCGCTGAGCGGCTTGCGCTTGTCTTCAGCCTCTATGGCTTCTTCAAGAATCTTCTTGACCTCCCGCGTAGACACTTCTTCTCCACTTTCGGTGGTCAACGACTCACTAAAGAGTGACTTGAGCAGGAACGTTCCATACGGGGTTTGAACATACTTGGAGTTGGCCACCCGCGACACCGTGCTGATGTCCATGTTAATCCGGTCCGCAATGTCTTTGAGGATCATGGGCTTGAGCTGGGTCTCATCGCCAGTGAGGAAGTAGGCCTCTTGCAGGTGCAGGATGGCCTGCATGGTCACGCGCA
>CAJQJX010000035.1 GCA_905478795.1 uncultured Flavobacteriales bacterium | reverse complement strand
GGCAGGGGTTGCCGAAGTTGCCGAGGAGGAGGAGGACGTCGGCGACGGTGACGATGCCGTCCGCGTTGAGGTCGCCTACGCACCCGCCGCAGAGGCCGAGGGCTTCCTCGCCGTCCGGGCATCCGTTGCCGTTGGAGTCGGCAGTGAGCGGATTGGTCGTGCCGGCCGCGACTTCGAGGCCGTCGGTGAGGCCGTCGCCGTCGGTGTCGGCGTCGAAGGGGTCCGTGCCGAGCGCCATTTCTTCGGCGTCGTCCAACCCATCGCCATCGCTGTCCACTGAAGCCACTGCTGTGGCCATGAGATCGCAGACGACCGGGAAGTGATCAGAGGCAATGCCCGTGTCGTCGGACAGCATCCCCGACGCGGCCAGCACGTCGGCCGGCAGGGCCTCGGAGCGCAGGACGAACCCGTGCTCTAGCGACAGCACCGCATCGGAGTAGAGCAGGAAGTCGAGGCGGCCCGGCGGGAAGTTGCCGTCGCCGTCGTCGCGCCACGTGTAGGTGAACGGGGCGTGGGTCTGCCGCGGCAGCGCATCGGCCCAGGCTGTGCCGTCCCAATCGGGCGGGGCGCCGACGCCGTAGATATCGGTCTGCACGATGTCGCCGGACAGCAGCGTCTCGAGCTGCTGGGCGTAGCCGACGAGGTTGAGGTCGCCGGCGTAGACCATGGGCGTGCCGGGCGTCACCGCGCCGCCTGGGGCGGTCTCGTCGCGGATCCACGCCATCATCTCGTCGACCTGGTCCTGGCGGCCGGCGTCGTTGGCGCAGCAGGAGAGGTGGCTGTTGATGAACAGCATCGGCCCGCCGAGCGCCGCCGGCACGTCCACGAGCACCGGCGTCTGCTTGGTGACCTCGTCCCACGTCTCCAGCAGCGGCCAGAGGGCGGCCGTCACGAGGTCGCCGTCCTTGTGGGTGTGCCACCCCTCCGCGGTGCCGGTGGGCAGCCAGTCGTCGAGGAGGTCTTTGACTTGCGTGGCCGACGTGTTGCCGCACTCGCTGAACAGGTAGACGTCCGCGTCGATGGCCTGGACGATGCGTTCGAAGCGGGGCTGGCGGTTGCCATTGACCAGTCCATTGCCCAAGACGTTGTAGGCGCAGGTCCGCACGACAGGCAGGCCGGGCCGCGCCAGGCCGATGGGCGCCACGGGTGGGGCCACGTCGTCGTCGAACACGTACACAAAGTCTTGGCCGGCGTCGGGCATGAATTCGGCCCCGAGGGTCTCGCGGAAGAGCAGGCGAATGGTGTCCTGCGGAAACAGGGGGTGCACGCCGTCGGGCACGGCATCGCGGCGCAAGGCGATCTCAAACTCGCTGCTGGTCACGGTGGGGGCGGGGTGGAACCCGATCTCGGAGAAGTTGACCGTGGTGGCCGGCACGACGTCGTAGTAGGCGAAGAGGTCGTTGAAATCAATCCCGAGCTCCGACCCGAATCCGGGCCGCGGGGTGTACCCCGTCGCGGCGTCCATGTCCGCGTCGATCAGCAGGAACAGGTTGTGCGGGTACAACACATCCGTCAGGTCGAGGTCGGCCCCGAGCCGCAGGTAGACGTAGAGGTATTCGGCGTCATGCGTCGCCTTCATTTCGAGCAAATCCACACTGCCCTCGGGCCCCGTGGGATCCGTCCACCCGGCGATGTCCGTCCAATCGTCGAACCCTCCGTCCATCGCAATCTGCCCGAGAACACTTCCCCAGGCACCAGCCACCAACGTCATGAAAAAGAAGACCTTTCGCATCGTTCCTCAAGTTACGATGGTGGTCTGAGGATCCTATTTGAGGTTGAACGAGGGCGTGAAATTCAAGCTCACCCATCCCCAGTGGTGGATCCGCCCGGCGGCATCACTCCACCGAGACTCTGGGACGTCGCCTTGGCGTTCAATGTGCTTTTCCGTGGCGTCCAATACCGAGAAGCCCACATGCCAGGTCAGGGCGCCGTCCTTTTTCCCCGTGATCCAGAGGTCGAGCTCGTTGCCCAGCAGGTCACCCATGGCCTTTGCTCGGAAATGGTGCACAGTGGCCCCCCACGACACATCTTCACCCAAGGGACTGAAGTTCAATGGGCCCATGTGTCGCAAGCGGATATCGGTCAAACCGTCGGTTTGTGGTGTTCCCACATAGAACTGGTCCATCCAACCGTAGTGCCGGTGGTTGGTGCCCAAGAAAGGGGAGAAGTTTTCGCTGAGCAGGTCAAGTCCTGCCTGCCACCGGTGACCACCGGTTCCATTCAATCCGATGTCGGCGATCAGCATGTCCTCTGAATAGCTGCGCAAGTCAAACGGTGTGGCGGCGGGGTCTGAAGCACTCTGGACGTAGGCTTCCGTGGCTATCCAGGTTTTTTCTCCAAGGCGGAACCGCGTGGTAAATCCAGTGGTGATGGCAGAACGCTCGGTTTCGCTGAACTGGTCAAAGTACAGGAAGGTCAGCTTGTTGTTTTCGCCGACCATGGCCCTGTGGTAAACCATGAAGCGCCGCGTCTCATTCAATTCGTCCCAGGTCACGGCCACGGTGGAATTCCCCTTCTTGGGGTCCTCTGCTTGACGGTCCCAACGGATGCCATCGAGGAACCTTCCGGGATTGGACCAATTGACCGCCCCCACGATGCGCTCATTGTCAAATTTGATTTCTTGGCGTCCCACCTTGAGCCTCATGCCAGAAGTCAAGTTCCCGGCCCACCAAGCTTCACTGACCCCCACGGTGCCCTGAGTTGCTCCGGAGGGGTTCCCAAAGGTGCGCACGTCTTGGGCACCGAGTTTGTAATCAAAGGACTTCCACTTTCCTGTCAACCCGATGCGGGACCGTTGCACGGTGAGCAGGTCGCCCTTGGTTTCTGTGTCCGTAGCCACCTTGTAACCTTCGCGCCATTCTGACCGCACGCGCAGTTGAATGTCCAGCGTCAAACTCGTGTCTCCATCGGGAGATTGGGAAAGTCCCGTGGTGGTGAAAGCAAGTTGGAATGTGGCCAGAATGAAAAGGCAACGGATGGACAAATTCATGGCGGTAAAAATGGCGTTGAACTTTAGATGGAAAAAGGCGGTCTATGCATGCTGGAGGACCGATGTCACCGGCCGCACTTTTGGACCAATGGGCCGATTAAAACTTGCGTTTTTCGAGGTGATCCCAAAGCCCCCAGAATGCGCCGACGCTGCCCTCAGTGCCCACCTTCCACCCTTCATCAAAGGCGGAGAAATAGAACATCTCAATGTCTTCTTTCTGGGACCAAGTCTGGGCGTTGATGAAATACTTGAGCGCGTTTTCGTAGCCTGGTTGGGCCACCCCTAAGGGGTCTCCTTCGCTGGGCCATCCGGTTTCGGTGATGATCACTTTTTTGTCCCCAGCGGCCTGCTTCGCCTGGTAGTACATCTGTTTCATGTACAGCAGGGAATAGTCGATGTGGCACCCTTCCCAATAGGGGTAACAGTTGGCCAGGATGACGTCGCAAGCCGCTGTGATTTCCGGACGGTTGGTGAACTCGTAATAGGCGTCCACATATCCCACGGGAACATCGGGCAGGGCTTCTTTGACCCGCAGGATGTACCCGATGAGTTCGGACTCCTCCATCTCTTCCCGGTACATCACTTCATTTCCCACAGCGGCGACGTCGACAAAGCCGTCACGGGCCAGTTCAATCAACCGCTGGATCTCTTCTTCGTTTTTCTCTTTGTCTTCGCCCAACCACGCGCCGACGAGTGTTTTGAAACCGTATTCCCTCGCCAACTGTGGAATCATGTCATTTCCTTCGGTGCAAGAGAAGATGCGGACCCAACGTGTATGCGGCTGAAGGAGCGCGAGTTTTCTGCGCACTTGCTCCTCTGAAATGGGGTCTCCGGGCTCCTGTTCCCCCTCGTAAGGGCTAAAGCAGATTCCGTGCATCTTGTTGTTTAACAAGAGGGCAGATTGCTCTTGCAACGTACGTTTATCCAGTCCGTTGACCTCTTTTCCTGTCAAGGACAGGATTTTTTCTTTGCGGTATGACATGCCCGATTCTTTAGGAGCTCGTACTGCTGATTTATCCGTTATTTGCTTTTCGTTGCTGGACCAGCTGAGCTTTGATCTGTTCCGCTTTTTCCTCTGTGATGTCGTAACTCTTCATGATCAATATGGCCCCTACAACACCTGCAATGGGGAGGAAGGTGTAGAACAGGCGCATGCCCGTGACGGCGGACTCAGTCACGTCGTTGGCATCAAAGCCAACGGTGGACAGGATGAATCCTCCCAAGAGGGCGGCCACGCCAAAACCGAGCTTGACCATCCACCAATACACGGCTCCGAGCACACCTTCCCGGCGTTTCCCGGTTTGCAGTTCATCCAGATCGCAGACATCCGCAGTCATGCTCATCATGATGGTAAACAGGCTGCCTATGCCAAAGGAATGGAAGGGCAACGCGTACAGAAACAAATGAGGTTTTCCGGGTACAAAAAGGAACCAGAACAAGACATACCCGACAATCGAAATCAGTTGGGATACAATGAACGCCTTCTTCTTGCCCATGCGCTTTGACATTTGCGCTACGAGGGGAATCACCAAGAAGGTCGTGATCAGAGCGCCTACGGAGCCGTGCATGGCCGGCCAATTGCCCGCACTCGCAGGATCACTGTTAAACAAGTAGTGTACAATGATCAGAAAGGTGTAGGCTGCAATGACATTGAACGAGTTGAAAATCAAGAATGTGGCCGCGGCAATCTGACGGAATTGTTTGATGCGAAAGGCCTCAAAGGCTGAAACAAAGATTTCCTTGACACTGCGCAGGACTTGTGCCGCCCCGATCGGCACAAAGTCCGTTCTGTCCAGGGTGGACTCGCTTTTCAGGAAAATGGCCGGAATGAGTGCAAATAGGGTGCAGGGGATGGCCACCCAAATGGACAAGTCCCGCACGCCTTGGTCCGCTCCTTCGGGAAACCACGATGGGTCGTACAGGATCACCCAGAACCACGGTGCGATGACCCAAGCCCATTGCCCAATGAACTGGGCGACGGCCATAATTTGGGTGCGTTCATGAAAGTCCTCACTGATCTCATACCCCATGGCCACGTAGGGTACGCTGAAGATGGTTAGGCCCAAGTAGAAGACGAGAGACCAACTCAGGAAGTAGATGAAGTTGTAGGTAACGCCGTCTCCCTTGTGCAACTGCCACATGGCGACGTAAGCAATTCCCATCAGGATCGCCCCGATGAACACATACTGCCTTCGCCGTCCCCATTTTGAACGTGTGTTGTCCGAAATGAAGCCCATGATGGGGTCTGTGATGGCGTCAAAAATGCGCGGCAAGAACTGGATGACGCCCCAGAGCAGGGCCGCAAATCCGAGGTCTTGCACCAACACGATGATGAACACGCCGAGGGCCGCCGGAAACATCTGGTTGGCGAGCATGCCAAAGCCAAAGGCGACTTTTTGGCCCATTGAAACGGGCTTGGGCAAGGCAGTGGTTGAATCTTCCATGGCGCTATTGGTCTAGGGCGTTATTGGGGGTGATGACAATCGTTTGGAGGGCTTGGCCGTCCAGGATGACCCGAACGTCTTGAGCAAGGCCTTCAATGCGCAAAGTACGAGGGGTGTTCCCCGGATTGAAGCATACCACCACGTGGTTGCCTTCTGGGGTCTCAGCGGCCACAGCCATGATTTCTGGGTCTGCGCATTCGCTGCCCAGAATGGTCGAGCCGGGCCGGATGAATTTGCTGAAATGACACATCACGTCATACAGCGGCGTGAAATACACTTCGTCCTGCTCAGGGTCGACGATGACCGGCGCAATGCACCAATTCTTGAACCAATTGGGGCCGCCTTGGCGATCGAGCACCATGTTCCAATCGACCCAGCCGTTTACCCAATGGTTGAGACAGCCGATGATGTCGCGGGCATAACGGTTCACAGGGGAGTACTTCGGATGCAGGTATTTCTTTTCCTCTTCCCGCCAGGTGTAGCCCCAGTCGGTGGCTTCCTTGCGCCAGTACCAGTCATCGTCCTGCCAAACGGGGACTTCGGCGTCGATGCAGCCCTCGGTTTGGATCAGCAACTTCTCAGGGGCTGCCTCATGCGCCCGATCGAGGTCGTCAGGAAAGTAGTCGTAGGTGCTCTCGTACCAGTGCACGGCGGTGCCTGCAAAGTGCTTTGCGCTGGCCGAATCGCGGTACATCGCGTCGACCCATTCGTCCAATCCGGCGCGGTTCTGATCGTAGCCCAACACGTTGAGGTGCCCCAATCCGTTCGCCTCGAGTGCCGGTCCCAAATGCCCTTGTACGAATGCTGTCATCTCCTCAGGCGAGTAAATCATGCTCTCCCAGTTGTTTCCGTTGCCGTGGGGTTCGTTCTCCACGGTGAAGCCCCACAGCGGAATGCCCTCCGCTTGGCAGGCTTGGGCGTACTTGACGAAGAACTGCGCCCAGGTGGGGTACATGTCTTTCCGAAGCCGACCGCCGACCCATTCCTCGTTGTCCTTCATCCAGGGCGGGGCCGTCCAAGGGGATGCGATGATCTGAAAGCCTTCTTTCGAAATTTCCTGAGCCGATTGGATCATGGGATGGAGAAACTCCCGGTCCGGGTCAATGCTGAAATGTTCCAACTCAAGGTCACCTTCCACGGGGGCGAAGCTGTATTGGAACCGCGAGAAATCGCAGGAATTCATGTGCGTTCGGGTGAGGGTGTAGTTGGCCCCCTCTTCGTGGAAATAGGCTTCGAGGATGCGTTGGCGTTGGGCAGGGCTCATCTGGTGAACAAGGAAGGCCGAGGCGTCCGTGAAGGACCCGCCAAAACCTTCAATGCGCTGCCTCCGCTGATCTGCGTGCACGTGAATGCGCACTTCTTCCGGGTCTGGAGCGTCCTGCCCGTCCCAGCGGTCCAGGATGTCTTGCGGTACCGCGTGGAACCTTCCCCCGTTCCGCGAGGACTCAAACACCGTTTTTTGGATTCTTTCGTCCTTCATGCGAGGGTCTTTGTGGGATTCGAACATTGACTTGACCACCCAAAACGCGTCTTTGGGATTCCGTTGAATGTCGACAAGGCCCCAGTGCTCTTCATTGGCGGTCCCATCATAGGGGACGCCGCTGCTTCCCGGTGCCCAGCCGCCCACGTCCTGTTGGTTGGGTTGTCCCGCCTTCCACCATCCGTCGGTAAAGGAGAACAGCGCCACACCTGCAGCGCGGGTGGAGTCGGTGAGGATGTTGGTCAGCATTTTTCGGGTGGCGTCGGCCTGTGCCCGCTGGTTTTCGCCTGCCTTGTAGCCGAGTTCGGCTGCCGTCATGTAGCTGTCGGCACCGAGCTCCGAGAAATACATGGGCTTGTCGCTGTTCTCTGCAAAGGCGTCCATCGCCGTGTGCGACTCGTCCCAGCGGTACACATTCAGCCCCCAGATGTCAATGTCAGCCAGGTCGGCCAGGAGATCCGCATCGGGTACCTCGCCGTGCGCCGTTCCCACGGGGTGGTTGGGGTCTTCAAGGTGGATGGCGGCAGCCGCTTCACGCAGGGTGTTGTACCACACCTCCAAAGACCCGTCAAACCACTCGGGGTGGTAGTTGTACTCATTGCCGAGCTCCCAGAAAAGAATGGCAGGGTGCGACTTGAATTTCTGGATATAATCGAGGTAAGTTCCTGATTTTAAGTCGTAAACACCCTTTTGGTTGTAGCCAAATCCAATGATGACCGAGAGTCCGGCTTGGCTGATTTCATCCAGCACTGCTTGAGAGGCGATGGGCTCGTAGACGCGGATCGTGTTGACGCCCATGTCCCGCATGAGGGCCAGGTCTTGGCCCAACGATTCAAAGCTGCGCAGCGAATCCCCGATGGCCACCGGATGGTAACACACCCCTTGGATGAAGTAGGGGCCTTGTGCCGTGTGCAGTTGGCCGTTTTCTGTCCAGACCTTTCCCCCCGAACCCGGCATACAGGACGATACAGTGAGCCCCATCAAAAAAAGGAGGCCAGCATTGAGAAACCGGTGGGTGTGACGTGACATGGAAGGGTGGACGTGTGGGGTCAACGGTTGGGGGCCAGTACATGACGGTCCAGCATTTCACGCTGGCCAGCATAGCTGTTGGTGATGGTGTGGCCATCCCTCGTCAAGCCGTTGAATGTTCCTGCAGCCACCATCGGCCACAGCGCATATTTGGCTTCACCTTCGGCCTTGAACAAGCCAAAGTGATTCTCGGAGTCCGTGGGGTTGGCTGCACTTTTCCAAGGCTCATCAAAAGCTTCGAAATAGAAACAGCTGATGCCAGAAGATTGGGTCCATTGGCGCATTCCTTGGTAGAACAAGGCCTGCTTGTATTCATCCGCAGCCCGCGAACCTTCTGGACCGTAGAACCCGTCAGAAACGCTGGCCCATCCGGTTTCACCGATGTGAACCTTCTTGTTTTCATCAATGGCCTCCACGTATTTGACCACTTGGGCATATTGATTTTGGCTGTACGCCAAAGCCCGTGCCATGGCCTGCTCGATCGTGCCCTGGCCCAATGTGCTGTCCTGCGCGTCTTGTTGAACGTCGGCCGACCAGAAGACGGGGTTGTAATGCGTGTCGTGGAAGGGATAGGTGTGCATGGAAACATAGTCCACAGCTTCGATCAGGGCGTTGAGGTCTTCATTGTGATACTCATTGCCGCCACCGCCCCAGGAGGCAAAGTTGTCCGAGCACGTGACCCACAGGTCCGAGGGCAAGGCTCCTTGTGCTTTCAATCCTTGAAGGTGGTTCACCCACTGTAGGATCACCTTTGGAGCCACGAAGTAGGAAGCGGCCCAATGGACCATGGCTTCATTGCCAACGGCGATGACCTTGACGATGTCGGGATGTTGCTGGGCCAGCGCCACGGCGCGTTCGATTTCTTCTTGGTTGCCTTCGAAATCCTGTTCGTTGTGGTTGGGGGCATCCGTCCAAGCACCGGCGCAGTCAATCCATGCGCCCAGCATCACGTACATCTCAAAATCGGGGTCCTCCTGCTTCAATTCGCTGATGGCCTTGACCACGTTGGCAGCATGTGGCAATTGGACGTTGTAGGTGCGCAGGAACCGAATGCCCATCGCATGCAGGATCTTCATGTCATCCTTCAACTCAACGAGGGTCGGTTGCTCAGATCGGCTCAGGCCCCGATACCCCCCGTAGCAAATGGCGGGGTATTTGGGATTGCCTAAAAGTTCGGATGCCGTTTGATCGTGCATGGTGTGTTTCTCGTTTGCTGGACCGCATGAAGCGATGACCACTGAAAGGAAGAACATGAAAGCCACTCCCCAAAAGGAATTGCCGGTTCCTGCCAGCCTATGTTGGGATGGTGACAATGGGCGCATGAGCGGTGACTTACGCCGTGACTGTGATGTGCGCCACTTGATGCGAACGCCGGAAAATTTGGCTGCTGAGCTCCCGGCTCAGGGCCAAGCCTTCGGTGCTTTCGCTGCGGCCATCGGTCATCGTGACCACAATTCCAGCTTGGTCTCCCCGCTTGTGGACCACGGGTACCTGACAGACGGTGTAGGCCAGACTTCCTGGGGTCAATTCGACGGTTTGCCATTGTTGCTTGACATCCACATACTCGAAGGCCGCAGCCTCGGTCAAGAACTCTTCGGCGTGCATGAGCGCACGGTCAAAATGAAGCTGACCCTCAGAAACGCGCACCCCCAGTTCTCCGAAACGGCAGAGGAGGTCTTCCTTTACCTGTCCCGTCATGCCCGGCTGTTGGGCCCCTTTGCCGCCCGGTGTATGGGAGTAGGGGTCGGTGGGGAAGGCGCCGTACAACTCTGGCGACTTGTGGGCACCAATGCCCGCGTTGATTTCGAAGTAGTGATCGAACAAGCGCCCCACCAATTCTGGTGATTCGTTGTTCGCCACAGCGGCTTTTGCGACTTCAAATGCGGCCAACCTGAGTTTCGAGACCATGTGCCAGTATATGGAACCCAGTCCTTCGTAACCAAAGAAGGTGCCGGAGCGTCCTGTGAAGGCCTTGTGATTGAAAATGCCTTCGTAGATCCCTTCCACGTGCTTTTGCTCCGCCGCGACAAGGGACGCGTAGGCCTCGGGCAGCGCTGCAAGCCCTGCACGCAAGGCGTTGACGTTGTTGAAGTTGCCGTTAAAGTGATGGCCGCCCATGCAGTCCTTCGTGACGATGTCGGCATTGCCATCGGCCACCAACTTGGCGAGCAGCTTGGAGCTGGAAACCGCCTCAGGGTCGATGTTGTTTTTCTGCAGGAACTGCGGCAATGACTTGTTGGGGTAAAGCACGTAGCTGTATTGATCCTCGCGGAACAGGGCGCTGGCTTTGAGCGCGTCGAGGACCTCGAGGCTTTGTGTCGAATCCAACAGGCCCGAACTCAGGACGGCGACCTGGCCTTCTAGCATTTCTGGCAAGCCGTTGATTTGCACGCCCCCGTCCGCTTCCACGGTCATGAGGTTGTAAGCATGGTACAATCCGTCGCTGCGCTTGTTGGCGTTGATGGAGTGCTCCAGGTGTTCCAATGCCACATCGACAAACGCTGCCAGTGCAGACAGCTTCATCGGGGATTTCTGACCCGAAAAGTCCTGCTTGTAGATTTTCTGACGGTAGTCGCTGGAGGCCTTTCCCAATCCGTCCAGAATGGACCGGCGCTCTGTATTGGAAATCCGACCGGAGGTCAAGGAGCGGAATTCTCGCAGCGTTTCATCCATGCGGTGGAAGCACGCCAGCAGTTCCACAGAAATGGACACCTCCTCGGTTTTTGTTGTGGCGAGGACTTCCTTGAAGTAGACCAAGAAGCGGCGCAAGTAGTATAAGGTGACCATGGACACACCGTTGCCGACCAGGGCATTGTTGGCGTCGTTCCACTCGGGCCGCTGTGTGTTCATCCAGATGCCTCCTTCCGGAATGAAGTTGGCCACTTTGGCGAGCATCGTCGCCATGATTTTCTCGATGAAGTTGACCTTGTAGATGAAGACGTGGGTCTCGCGCAGGAGCGCGCCATCGCCTCCAATTTCATCCTTCTTGAATTCTACTTTCTTCTCGCGCTCATGATCGAAATCGATCGTGTTTTTGGGGTCCTCCAACAGCGCTTCGTAAGGCTTGATGCGGTAGGGGACATTGGCGTAGACAAAGGAGTCGTTTTGGAGGTACTCCTCGAGTTTCTCGGGATAGTAGGCCCGCAAGAACTCCAAGAATTTGAGCAGATAGATGATCTGGTGGTCGCCCCAGTAACCAATGTAGGACCAAGGGTTGTCCGGTTCGATGGTCTCCCATTCGAAACCGTCTTTGAACACGCGGTAGGGGTTGTATCCCTCAAAAGTGGTGGCGTTGAGGAACTTGAAAATCATGCCCTCAATGAACTCGGGATAGGCATGGACCAGCGCTTCCCAGTTTTGGAAGATGTCGCGCCAGTTTCCTTGGTAATCGAGGATTTTCGAGCCGTCATCCTCGTTGCGGAGGTTGATGGAGAACCGGTTCCAAGGACGGCTGGGGTCGCCGTGGCGGCGGCTGAATTTCAGCGGCAGGTATTCTGCACACAACCTCTTGAAATTGAGGTCGTCGTCTTGGCTGGCGTGTTCTTGAAGAAAGAACAGGTCGAATTTCTCTGGCCAGGTGGCCATGGCTTCTGCCTTCTTGAAGTACACCTTGTGGTTTGCGCGGTCCATGTAGGCCATGAAGTCCGCGCGCTCGATGGTGTAGTTCTCATCGAAGATCCCGCCACGCATGATGTTGAACATCGTGTTGGCGAAATGCCGAATGTTGCGGCGGCGGTCGGCCGTGAGCTGCAAGCCATCGCTAGCGGCCACCAGTTCAATGAGGCGGTGGGCGCCTTGCTCGATGTCCTGCAACACCTCTTGCTTGAGTGCATCTGGCGACTGGAGGTCTTGTTTCAATCGGATGACTCCGCGAATGGACTGCCCCAAATTCGCGACCATCATCCAGTCTTTTCCTGAATGGGCCTCCAGTTCAAATGAACTCTGGATGAAGTAAGCGCCCCGCTCGGCTTTGATCTCCGTCTCTGTGACGAGGTCGTTCCCGACTTTGAAGTTCTGCAGCTGTTTCGAGGACAAGAGAACGGTGGGTGCATCGAACCCGATGGACCATACCACGTTCGCTTTCAAGGACTCACTGGGTTCAGCTTTGTCGGAAATGATGGCACTCAGGGCATAGACCCCAAGATGGCCTTCTTCTAACTCGCATTTTTTGTAGGCATCGACCAGGTTGCTGCTGCCGCGTTGCAGCCCCTCTGGCACCCCAAAGGGAAGGACGTTCTGCACTCCGTCTAGCACACTGACCTTTGTGGTTGTTGGAGCGGAAGACTCCAGTCGGGCACTCCGCACGAACCCATACCGCTCACTCGCCGCCCATTGGTAACGGAAGGTCAGCGCCAGGTCGTGGTTCACTTCCTCGAAGATGACCTTGTTTCCATAGGCATTCTTGTAAAGGTTCCGTTGGATGGAATACACCCCTCGGTTCTGATCAGAGAAAGGCTGCCAGAGCATCTGGCGTTCCTCAGATTCAACCAGCACAATGGTTTTGCTTCCTGTGTTTTCTGCTGATTCCGTGATCTTGTCGTCCGTGTAGTAAGGAAACAGGGCGTGGTCGCTGTTGACCCGTCCTGCGGAAAGCCCACCATTGCTGGCCAAGAACATCCAGTGGTCCGAATGGCTCACGATGCTCATGAAAAAAGGACGCATCTGATCTACGGAGCTGATCTTGTAATACGTTTCGCCCTCCAAGGTGACCTCTTCTCCTGAAACCGGAGAAGAAGAGGTTTGGAAGGGTTGCTGTCCGATATATATAGGTTTACGGTTGTCCGTGGCGCTCATTTCAACTAGGAAATCGGTTGTTATGTGACTCTTCGCTCATTCTGTGTCATTTCAACAGCGAGCGCAGTCTAACTGCCGTTCGTTGACGGCGGAGCTAAAGTAAGGAGGATAGCGATTCGCAACTTCTCAGATTCACAAGTGCTGCCGACTTCTGAGAATCTTGACTTTACATGCCTGATTGAAAGGTTAGAGCAAAAGTCAGAAGCCGAGCAGCGCGCCTCGTTGGGGACGACTGATTCCAACGGGGAGGAGAGACCGCACGGTTGCACAAGTAGGGAACCACGGCATGGTCACCCTTCGCCTTTTTGCAATGGGGGGCACACGCGGTGCATTCGGCTGATGGACCGGTATGCCGGCCCTGGCCGTTGCCCAATTCATGCCCGCCATCAAGGCGGCCGGCTGCGAGATCTTTCTCCAGAATGGCGGCCTGCTGTTCCGACCAGATTGCGGCCACGTGGTGCTTATTCAGGAAGAGGCGGGTTGGTGGGTGCTACCGCAGGCGGTAGATGCGGTGGAGGGGGAAGGAGCCGGGGGCGGCGTCGGCCCAGACGCCGTGGCCGATGTTGTGCATGATGCGCCGATCGGTGACGGCGACGCCGACGTGGTTGGAGCGCTTGCGGCCGACCTTCCACCAGACGATGTCGCCGGCCTGGACGGGCTCGTCCGCGGGGATGACCTGCCAGTCGGGGTGGTCGGCCAGGTAGGCGCCGATGTTGGGGACGCGCCGGTGGTCGATGTTGGTGTCGGTCGGTTTGTTCGTGCGCTTTCGGTGTTGGTAGACTTCTTGTTGCAAATCCAGTCCGCAGCAGCGCAGGGCGCGGATCACGACGTCGGTGCAGACGCCCGTCGTCTCGGAAACATCCCCCATGGGGAAGTCGATGTTGACATATGCGGCGTCGTAGTACACAAAGTTGTCGAGCTCTGATGCGCACGATGCGATGCGGTCTGGACAGAGGGTACAATCTATTTCTTCAGAGGGGGTCAGTCGAGGTTGATTCGCAACCCGCACAATAGATCGGACGGCTTCAGGGCCGTGTTCACGCACAGCTTGGGTGGTGCTGGGGTTGAGAAGGGCCAGGGTGATGACGCCTGCAGAGAGGAGGGCAGAGAATAAAATGAATCGGCGCATGCTTTAAAAACATGCGCCGATTCACATTTATTGCCGACGGCCTTTGCCGGCGAATTTGAAGAGGCTCAGTACTGCGGGTCGAAGTCCATGGCGTTGAGCATGAAGGCCCACTTGTCGGCCTGTTCGTCGAGGATCTTGCCGGTGGGTTTGCCCGCGCCGTGGCCGGCGTTGGTCTCGATGCGGATCAGCACGGGGTCGGCGCCTGTGTGGGCGGCCTGGAGGCGTGCCGCGAACTTGAAGCTGTGCGCCGGGACCACGCGGTCGTCGTGGTCGGCGGTGGTGACCATCGTGGCGGGGTATTCGGTGCCGTCTTTGAGGTTGTGGAGCGGGGAGTAGCCGTGGAGGTTGGCGAAGTGGACCTCGCTGCTGTCCGAGCAGCCGTACTCCGGGATCCAGCCCCAGCCGATGGTGAACTTGTGGTAGCGCAGCATGTCCATCACGCCCACCGCCGGGAAGGCCACCTTGGCCAGGTCGGGGCGCTGGGTCATGGTGGCGCCGACCAGCAGGCCGCCGTTGGAGCCGCCGGCGATGGCCAGGCGGTCGTGGCTGGTGTAGCCCTCACTGATGAGGTATTCGCCCGCGGCGATGAAGTCGTCAAAGACGTTCTGCTTCTGCAGCAGCATGCCGGCCTCGTGCCAGTCCTCGCCGAACTCGCCACCGCCGCGCAGGTTGGGCATGGCGTAGACGCCGCCTTGCTCGAGCAGGACGATGTTGGACGTGGAGAAGCTCGGGGTCAGCGAGATGTTGAAGCCGCCGTAAGCGTAGAGCATGGTGGGGCGCTGTCCGTCTAGCTCGAGGCCCGCCTTGTGGACGATGAACATCGGGACCATCGTGCCGTCCTTGGAGGGGTAGAAGACCTGCTTGCTCTCGTAGGCAGCCGGGTCGAAGTCGACCTCGGGGATGTAGAACGGGGTGCTCTCGCCCGTGGCCATGTCGTAGCGGAAGATGCTCGTGGGGTAGGTGAACGAAGTGAAGACGTAAAAGAGTTCGGTGGCGTCCTGCTTGCCGCCGAAGCCGCCGGTCGAGCCCGTCGCGTTGGGCAGGGCGATCTCGCGGGGGTTGGTGCCGTCCGCGTCGTAGCGGGTCACGGCGTTGCAGGCGTTCTTGAGGTGGGTGGCAAAGAGCTGGCCGCCCGCGGTGCTCACGCCCTCGAGCAAGTGCTCCGACTCGGAGATGACGTCCGTCCAGGTGCTGCGGTCCGACGGGTTGGCCGGGTCGACGGCGACGAGGCGGTACTTCGGCGCGTCGATGTCGGTCATCATGAGCAGCCGTCCGTCCATGTGGTCCACGATGCTGGAGCGGGTGTTGAATCCGTCGACCACCATCTGCCAGTCGGCGTCAGGGTTGGTGAGGTCCTTGATGTGGAGGTTGTTGCCGTCGGTACCTGTACTGGTGTTCAGGATGAGGTAGCGGTTGTCCTCCGTGGCGTAGGCGAAGTGGTAGCGGTTGGGCTCGTTGTCGTTGCGGAAGACCAGTTGATCCTCGCTCTGGGGGGTGCCCAGTTTGTGGAAGTACACGCTGTGGAAGGTGTTCTCTGCGCTGAACTCCGAGCCGTCGGGCGCCGGGTAGCGGCTGTAGTAGAAGCCGTCGCCGACCCAGCTCGCGCCGGAGAACTTGACCCACTCCAATACGTCGCCGGTCTCCTCGCCGGTCGCGAGGTCCATCACGCGGATCTCCTGCCAGTCGCTGCCGGCCGCGTTCCGCATCACCACGACGTACTTGTCGTCATCGGAGGCGCTTGAAAGGCTGGCGGTCACCGTGCCGTCCTCGCTGAGGGTGTTGGGGTCGAGGAAGACCTTGTCTTCGCCTTGGAGTCCTTCGCGAACGTACCAGACGCTCTGGTTTTGCAGGCCGTCATTTTTGCTGATGTAGTAGCGGTCGCCAATCTTCCGTGGAGCACCCACTTTCTCGTAATTGAAGATCTGCTCGTAGCGGTCGCGGATGGCGTTGCGGAAGGGGATCGCGTCCAAGTGGCCGCGCGTTACTGCATTTTGGGCTTCTACCCAAGCTCCGGTCTCTTCGCTCCTGTCATCCTCAAGCCAACGATAGGGGTCGGAAACTGCTGTGCCGAAATAGGTGTCCGTCACCTCCTCGGTGCGGGTGTCCGGGTAGTCGTAAGCCTTCATGGAGTCGGATGGGGCGGGGGTTGCGCATGCGGCCCAAAACAGGGCGATGGCGCAGGGGAAAAATAGGTTGCGCATGTTGTGAATAGAGGCCCAAATTAGGTGACATGAAGAACAGCCACGAAATTGATTACCGGATTCACGGTGATGACCTGCAAACCGTAGAGGTAGAACTGGACCCTCAAGAGACCGTGATCGCGGAAGCGGGCGCCATGAATTGGATGGAGGATGACATCGCTTTTGAGACCCGGATGGGCGATGGATCGGAAGCGAACAGCGGCGTAATGGGTAAGCTGTTTGGTGCAGGAAAACGACTGCTGACAGGCGAAAGCTTGTTCATGACCCATTTCACAAACCGAGGCGCCATGAAGCGGAAGGTGGCCTTTGCGGCCCCTTATCCCGGTAAGATTGTGCCTGTTGATCTGGCGGCCTTGGGCGGCGACCTCTTGTGCCAGAAAGATGCTTTTTTGTGCGCGGCCTTGGGCACTTCAGTGAGCATTGCCTTTAACCGCAAGCTGGGCGCTGGATTTTTTGGAGGAGAGGGTTTTATTCTGCAGAAACTTCAGGGCGATGGACGGGCTTTCCTCCACGCAGGAGGAACCGTTGTCAAGCGGGAGCTTCGGGGTGAAACGCTTCGGGTCGATACGGGGTGCATCGTGGCCTTTGATGAGACGGTGTCTTACGACATCCAAGCCGCAGGGGGCTTGAAAAGCATGCTGTTTGGGGGAGAGGGGCTTTTCCTGGCCACATTGAGCGGTCACGGAACAGTCTGGTTACAGAGCCTGCCTTTTAGTCGGTTGGCCGATCGAATTCTGATGAACGCGCCTTCGGCTGGGGGCAAATCCAAAGGCGAGGGCAGTGTTCTCGGCGGACTGGGCAGGATGATAGATGGGGTTTGATCTTCGGATGACTGCAGACGGAGTTTTGTGAATTTGTCTTTGGACGAATCGGGGTGAAATCCCTATCTGAGCTTAAATACTGGGGACGAAATTCGTTTTTCTATCGATTAATGGGTATATTTATGATTGCCCAACCCAGATTGTGCTCACATGAACCGTCTGTATACACTCCTCTTTTGCCTTGTCAGTGCTGCATTTGCGCACGGTCAAGCTCCCTCTTATGGTCTTTCCGTGGAAGTCTTCGCGGAACACGATACCGGTCCTTTGGCTGGTCAGACCACCTATCGAATCTACATGGACTGCGTCAACGCGGACGACATTGTATCGGCTGTGAGTGGAGACGCCATCTTCCCGATGGACCTCTCCACGACGACGACCTTCTATCAGGATGCCCTGGGTGCTGCCACCCCCAACGCGGTGAATCCGCTCCTTTTTGGGTTCTTTCCTGAATTGGAATATGACACTTGGGTAACGGTGGGCATTTCGCAGCAACCCAATGGCGCTGCCAATGAAGGTGAGATCAGTACGGTTGAGAGTCCCACCCAAGCATGGGTATTGGGCTTTGAGTCGGGTGGCAATTTGGTGATGGACGATGCTACTGGAGGGGCGTGGTTCGTGACACAGAATTACTCGAATGGTCTTGCGGGCGACGATTTGAAGGTGTTGCTGGCACAGGTGACAACAGACGGAGAGATATCGGGCACATTGTTGGTTCAAGTATTTGAGAATGGGGTAGGGTCTTCGGATTTGAGGTTTCACTTGAGTTTTGAAGGGACCGATGGTTCTGGAGCAGCGGGATGTACGGACCCCAATGCCGACAACTACAATTCCGGGGCAGCAGAAGATGATGGGTCTTGTCTCTATGGAGGGTGCACCGATCCGGTGGCTTGTAACTATGACCTGGAGGCCAACGACGATGATGGCTCCTGTGTTTTTGCAGATCCATTTCGCGATTGTGCCGGCGATTGCATTTCCGATGCCGATGGTGATGGCTTTTGTGACGAAGAAGAAGTGGACGGCTGTACCGATCAGACAGCCTGGAATTATGATTCCAATGCCACAGAAGAAGACAACTCCTGTATCTACTTCAATGCCTGTAACCTCGAAGCCGATGCGGTGGTCGAAGCCAGCAGTTTTGATTTTGAACCCAGCCTGCTCAACCTGGACGTGGGGGCCACAGTGGTATGGGTCAATGTGGGGGGATTGCACAACGTCAATGCCACGACGGATCAGCTGACGGGCTTGCCATTTGACAACCCACAGCCGTTCAGTATTCCTGCTGTTTTGGGCTCTACGGAAGGAACCTGCTTGGGCTCCTTCACATTTACCGTTCCCGGTGTTTACGACTACAATTCTTCGGTATCTAACCAGGCTTCTTTAGGGATGGTGGGAACCATTATTGTGGGCGCTGGAGGTTGCAATGATCAAGACGCGACCAATTATGATCCTACTGCTGAATTTGACGACGGAAGTTGCATTTTTTCTGGGTGTACCGACCCTTTGGCCAGCAACTATGACGCCAATGCGCAGATAGACAATGGAAGCTGTTTGTATCCCGGTTGTACCGATGCTTCGGCCGCCAACTATGATGCCTCGGCGAATGACGATGACGGCAGTTGTTTGTACACGGGTTGTACCGACGCCACTGCCGCTAACTATGACCCGCAGGCCAATACCGATGATGGGTCTTGTTTCTACCCGGGTTGCACCGATGCTGAGGCCTGTAACTACGACAGTTCAGCCGACACCGATGATGGCAGTTGCTTGGATGCTCCAGCCACATGGGGGGTTGATTATTTAGACTGCGACGGGCTTTGTCTCAATGACGCTGACTCAGATGGGGTATGCGATGAAGACGAAGTCGATGGTTGCAATGATGCCAATGCATGCAATTTCGATGTGACGGCGACCGAAGATGACGGGACCTGTGATTATTGTTCGTGCGCGGGTACAGGCGGCGATACTACTTGGGTAGCCGGCGATACACTCACCGTGATGACGTTTACGGATGATACCGTGGGCTATGCACTCGATGTGGAATGGGTGGCCAACCACACGACAGGTGCTTTAACTGGAATGTCTACGTTCCGCTTGTATGTGGTGGCGAATTCGGCTTCTGATTTGCTGAGCTCTTGCTTTGGCAACAGTTTGAACCCGATGGTGATTCAGTCCACCGAGGATTTCTATCAAGACCCCATCGGCAGCACCTATGGAACCGGCATTAACGCTTTGCTGTTGCCTGCTTTCCCCAGTGTTGCTTTCGACAGTTGGGTGACCATCGGTCTGGATGGGACACCTCCACCGGGTTACAGCAACATCCAGAGTGCTCAAAGCCCAGGCCAGAATTGGGTGGCATCGTTTGATGCAGGAGGGGAGTTGCGCATGGATGATGCCGTCGGCGGTGCTTGGTTTGTTACGTCTTCAAACCTGAACGGTGTTCCCGATGGAGACCTTCGGGTATTGGTGGCTCAGTTCACCACCTCTGGTGTGGTGTCGGGCAGCTTGCCCGTGCAAATTTTCCCGCTTGGCGATGGATCCAATGAGGAGCGTGCGTCCTTTACGTTCACCACAGAAGGGCTCGGTCAGCCGGAACTGACAGCAGTAGTGGGCACCGGTGGTGATGGCGGAAACAACTGCGGTTGTACCGATGTCACGGCCGACAACTACGATGAGACAGCAGAATTTGAAGATGGCACTTGCCAATTCTTGGGCTGTACCAATCC
Source organism: uncultured Flavobacteriales bacterium (assembly GCA_905478795.1). Classification (GTDB taxonomy): domain Bacteria; phylum Bacteroidota; class Bacteroidia; order Flavobacteriales_D; family Sanyastnellaceae; genus UBA8752. The sequence goes on along the minus strand of CAJQJX010000035.1, from coordinate 22,702 downwards.
CAATGGACTCAATTATGACAGCGATGCCAATACAGATGATGGTTCCTGTATTGTGCCTGGCTGTACCAATGTCGAGGCCGACAACTACGACCCTGAAGCCAACCAGAATGATGGGTCCTGTATCCTCTCGGGTTGCACGTACAGCGATGCGGCCAACTATGACCCCACCGCCAACACGGATGACGGCAGCTGTATTTATTATGGCTGTATCGACCCTGAGGCCGACAACTTTGACCCTACAGCAAACGTCGATGATGGCGGATGTATGTACTTGGGTTGCACAGATTCTAGCGCGGACAACTTTGACCCCAGTGCCAACCAAAACGACGGGACTTGTGAGTACCTCGGTTGCACGGTTCCGGTAGCATCCAACTTTGATCCAACGGCCAACGTGGACGATGGAAGCTGCCTGTTCCCCGGTTGTACGAACCCCGATGCGGCGAACTATGATGCGACAGCCAACGATGACGACGGCTCTTGTATCCTCGAAGGTTGCTTGGACGTCACCGCTTCTAACTACGATGCGGGTGCGAATACAGATGACGGCAGCTGCCTCTATCCGGGTTGTACCGATTCCGGTGCTTCAAACTTTGATCCAGATGCCAACCTCAATGATGGAACGTGTCTCTTCCCCGGATGCTTGGACAGCGATGCCCTGAATTATGATTCATCGGCCAACGTGGACGATGGAAGCTGTCAATATGGTGGTTGTATTGACCCCAATGCGGTCAACTATGACGACTCTGCCGATGTGGACAACGGCACTTGTTTGTATGCCGGCTGTACGGATGCTGCGGCATCGAACTACGACAGCGGCGCCAATCAAGAGGACGGCTCTTGTATCTACCCGGGTTGTACCGATAACACTGCGGTGAATTTTGATGTCATCGCCAATGAAGATGACGGTTCCTGCCTCTTTGGAGGTTGTATGGATCCCGGCGCCTGCAACTACGACGCCGATGCGGATGTCGAAGACGGTTCCTGTTTTTATCCGAATGTTGTCTACGTCGATTGTGACGGCAACTGTCTCAATGATGAGGATGGAGACGGGGTGTGTGACGAGGACGAGTTCAGCGGCTGTACCGATGCATTGGCGTGTAACTACAACGCCAACATGACCGAGGACGACGGCAGTTGTGAATACTGCTCGTGCTCAGAGGAGGGGCCTGCCGGATTGGATTCCTTTGAATACGAGACCAATGAGGCGGGTTATGGCCTGGAGCTCTCCCGTGTGATGGACCATTCTACGGGGCCTTTGGCGGGTATGACAACATGGCGTTTGACGGCCAAGTTGAACCATGTCGATGACATGCTGTCCAGTGTATACGGCAACGATGAGTTGCCACTGCAGGTGTCCTCTACGGCGCCATTCTATCAGGACTTGTTTGGCGGAACGTTTGCCAATGGTGTCAACCCATTGTTGTTGCCCAGTTTTCCCGATTTGGCTTACGATTCATGGGTGACCATCGGCATTGAAAGCACAGCCAATTCGGCTGCGGGAGAAGGGGACATTCAAAGTGCCCAAAGCCCTGGCCAAAACTGGGTCATTGGTTTTGATGCAGGAGGAGAAATTCTCATGAATGACCCTACTGGAGGCGCTTGGTTTGTCACGAACGTTTACAACAATGGCATTGCAGGGGATGACCTCGAGGTGTTGTTGGGGCAGTTCACGACGGCAGGCGAATTGACGGGTGTTTTGAATTACCAGGTCTTCCTTGAGGGCAATGGCGCCAATGATGTGCGCGTAACGGCCAGCTTCTCTTCCGCTGATTTGGAAGGCGAGGAAGGGCCTGCCTGCGGGTGCTTGGACGAGACGGCCGACAATTATGATTCCACGGCAGTTTATGATGATGGATCATGTGAAACGGCCGGGTGTACCGATGCCGCAGCAGACAATTACGACAGTGCCTCCAATGTGGACGATGGTTCTTGCCTCTTCAGTGGATGTACAGATCCAGATGGATTCAATTACGATCCTACCGCCAACAGCGATGATGGCTCCTGTATTTTCTTCGGATGTACTCACCCTTTTGCGAGCAATTACGATCCAGCCGCCAACTTTGACGACGGGTCATGTGTGATCCTTGGCTGTACAATTTCCGGAGCGGAGAATTACAATCCCGAAGCAACCGACAACGATGGAAGCTGCATTTTTGCGGGCTGCACAAATGTTGATGCCAGCAACTATGATCCGCTGGCGTCCATTGACGATGGTTCTTGTGTGGTGCCCGGTTGTACAGATGCATCGGCGACGAACTACAACCCCGACGCCACGTTCAACAATGGATCGTGCGAGTTTCTTGGATGTACGGATGCGACAGCTTGTAACTACGATGCGTTGGCTTTGACCGACGATGGCAGTTGCACGTACCCCATTGACCTCTACGATTATGCCGATTACGATTGCAACGGCGACTGTATCAGTGACATCGATGAAGATGGCATTTGCGATGCCTTTGAGATTCCCGGCTGTACCGACTTTATGGCCTGTAATTACGCCGGTGCGACAGACGATGACGGTTCTTGTGATTACTTGAGCTGCGCGGGTTGTTCTGACCCTGAGGCGGACAACTACGACAGCAATGCGCTCATCGTCAACGATGACCTGTGCGAATACTTGGGATGTACGAACCCTGCGGCCGACAACTACGACGGGCAGGCCAACGTTGAAGATGACAGTTGTTTGTTTAGCGGTTGTACCGACCCCGAGGCCGACAACTACGATGCCCAGGCAAACGTGGACACCAACTGTATTTATCTCGGCTGTGTGAACCCTGCCGCGGACAACTACGACGCCAGTGCCAACACGAATGATGGGTCGTGTGTCTTCTCTGGCTGTACGGACCCAGCGGCTGACAACTTCGACCCTCAGGCCAACGCAGATTCAAACTGTATCTACTTGGGTTGTTTGGATGAATCCGCTTCGAATTACGATGCCGGGGCCAATACCGATGACGGCAGTTGTGCCTACCTCGGTTGCACGGATGAAGGCGCCTGTAACTTCACTGCGACTGCCAATACCGACGATGGATCCTGTGTCTACCCGGCTTCTTCCAGTGTAGACTGTAACGGCGATTGCCTCTTGGATACCGACGGTGACCAGGTGTGCAACCCCGACGAGATTGCAGGCTGCTTGGTGCCCGGTGCGTGTAACTACAATCCCGATGCTACCGACGGCGGTGTGGTGTGTGACTACACGGCTTGCGCAGGTTGTACTGACCCTACGGCCGACAACTATGATGCGACGGCCACGCTGCCCAGTGGAGATTGTGAGTACTTGGGATGTACGGATGCTGCGGCCGACAACTTCGCGCCAGGAGCGAACGTCGATGACGGAAGCTGTTCATATGGAGGCTGCACCGATCAGGAGGCTTACAATTACGACAGCAATGCTTCCTTGGATGATGGAAGCTGTTTGTATGCGGGTTGTGTGGACCCTGATGCCTGCAATTTTGACGCTGGAGCCGACACGGACGATGGAACCTGCACTTACCCTGCCGCAGAATACAACTGCTTGGGGTACTGCATCTCCGACTACGATGGAGACGGGGTCTGCGATCCCTTCGAGGTGCCCGGTTGTACCGCTCCGTCGGCTTGTAATTATGACGTCAATGCCACGGAGAACAACGGCTCGTGTGAGTGGAGTTCTTGTGTAGGATGCACCGATGCTGCAGCCGACAATTTCTCGGCCACGGCCTTGACCGATGACGGCTCCTGTGAGTTCGGTGGATGTGCCGACCCGACGGCTGTCAATTATGAGGCCCAGGTGACCTTCAACGATGGCAGTTGCTTGTATGCTGGATGTACTGACAACGGTGCCTGCAACTTTACGGTGGGGGCCAACTTTGAGGATGGTTCGTGTGAGTACCTGTCTTGCGCAGGTTGTATGATTACGATCGCGTGTAACTATGACCCTACGGCTTCGATTCTAAGCGTAGATGTCTGTGAATTCACTTCTTGCTGTGGTGACCCCGCTGCGGACAATTATGACCCCAACATTTCCTCGTTCTTGGTGGAAGGCTGCCTCTATGGAGGCAACCCGCCATTGGTCAATGAGGCCGGCTGTGACTTGCCGTTCGCTTGCAACTTTGGTGACCCGGATAACGACTGTGAGTTCGCCTCTTGTGCGGGCTGTCTGGAAGAAGACGCGTGCAACTACGATGCCGACGCGACATTGGCCATTACCTGTCTTTATCCAGAAGACTTGTACGGCGTAGGCTATGTGGATTGCGATGGAGGTTGTTTAAACGATGTCAATGGCAACGGGTTGTGCGACGAGATTGAGCCTGCGGGCTGCACCGATCCCGACGCCTGTAACCTGGACCAGCAAGCATCATTGGACGACGGGTCTTGCGAGTACTTGAGCTGTGGTGGCTGTACGATTGCTGCGGCTTGCAACTATGATGCAGATGCAACGTTCAACGACGGATCTTGTGACTTTGCCAGTTGCGCGGGTTGTTCCGATGTGACGGCGTGCAATTATTCTGCAGAGGTCACGATCGAAGACGGCACGTGCATCTATGCGCAGCCAGAATATGATTGCGCTGGTCAGTGTTTAGAAGATACCGATGGCGACAACATCTGCGATGCATTTGATGAGCCGGTCTTTGGATGTGACGATGCTTCGGCATGCAACTTCGATGCTTTGGCTACCGACAACGATGGGTCATGTGATTACTGTTCCTGTTTTGTCACGAGCTCTGATACCGAGGGCTATGGTGTCGATGTCGAGGTTTATGCTGTGGACGGCGTAGCCGGCTTTACCACTTACCGCATTTATGCAACCACGGTTTCTTCCGATGACTTTGTGAGCGCGGTGACCGGTTTCTCTGGTGTGCCCCTTGAAGTGCAAACGACGGGCACCTTCTTCCAGAGCAGCATTGGTGGTGTGACGCCATCTGGTATTTCAGACCTGTTGCTCGGATTCGTGCCAGACCTGGCCTATGACAGCTGGGTAACGGTGGGACTCGAGCGCAAAGCGGAATCCGCGTTGGGAGAAGAGGATGCCGCTACGGTATCGGGTGTTTCGCCCAGCTGGACGGTTGGATTTGAGGATGGCGGCGACATTGCCATTAACGATGGCACCGGTGGTGGCTGGTACGTGCTGAACTCGGCTTCAAATGGTATTGCGGGCGATGACCAACGGGTGTTGCTCGGTCAATTCACCACGGATGGTGACCTGAGTGGCAGCCTCCGTATCCAGGTTTTCCCGAATGGAAATTCAGACATGGACTTGCGCTATGTCGTCAGTTTCGGAGCGCCGAATTGTGGTTGCACCGATCCTGATGCTTTGAATCCCGATCTCGACGCCGCATACGATGACGGCAGTTGCGAATATCCGGGCTGCACCGATGCGAGCGCCGACAACTACGATGCCGGGGCCGATGTCAACGACGGAAGCTGTATCTACAGCGGTTGTACAGACCCAGCGGCCGACAACTACGACCCGCAGGCGACCGTGTTTGATGGCAGCTGCATCTTCTTTGGTTGTACCGATCCCCTTGCTGGCAACTACGATGCTTTGGCCAATACCAATGACGGCTCTTGTAGTTATGCAGGATGTACTTCTCCGTCGGCGGCGAACTATAACCCCATCGCCACTGAGGACGATGGCTCTTGTTTGTTCGAAGGCTGTACCGATGCGAACGCGTCCAACTACGAATCCGGTGCCAACAGCGACGATGGGTCGTGTTTGTATCCAGGTTGTACTGACCTCGCGGCCGACAACTATGACAGCCAGGCCAACTTGGACGACGGCAGCTGTGTCTTGTCTGGGTGTACCGATTCCGATGCTCAGAACTATAACGCGGAGGCCAACAACGAAGATGGAAGCTGTGAATACCCCGGATGTACGGATGAAGCAGCAGACAACTTTGATGTGGAGGCCAACTCCGAGGACGGCTCATGCCTGTACGGAGGCTGCACCCAAATGGGCGCCTGTAACTACGACCCTGCCGCCAACGATGACGACGGCAGCTGCACCTTCCCGGCGGACCTCTTTGGCTCCGATAACGTGGATTGCGCAGGCGTTTGTAACAACGATGTCGATGGCGATGGTGTGTGTGACGAGGACGAATTGCTCGGTTGTACGGACGAAGGGGCATGCAACTTCTCTGCGGATGCTACAGATGACGATGGCAACTGCGAAAGCCTGAGCTGTTCGGGTTGTACGGACCCTGCGGCCGACAACTACGACGAGACGGCGACCATTGGTGACGACTCCTGTGTCATCAGCGGATGTACTTACCCGACAGCGGCGAACTACAACCCTGAAGCGACTGTGGAGAACGGAACCTGTACGTTCGGAGGTTGTACCAACCCTGCAGCCATCAACTATAGTGTGCTGGCCGATGTGGACGATGGCAGCTGTATCCTCTTGGGATGCACAGATTCCGACGCGATCAACTACGATCCTGCGGCGACCTTGGACGACAACACCTGTCAAGTCTACGGTTGTACCAATCCGCTCGCTGTCAACTTCGCCGCCAACGCGGTGTTGGATGACGGATCCTGCATCATTGCGGGTTGTACCAACCCATTGGCCATCAACTACAGTGTTCTGGCTACGGTAGACAACGGTTCTTGTATTGTGCTGGGCTGCACCAGTCCCACGGCGGACAACTACGATCCCGGGGCCAACATTAACGATGGCTCTTGTGTGGTCGGCGGATGTACGTTGTCTTTTGCTACCAACTACGACCCAGCGGCGACCTACGACGATGGCAGTTGTATCATCTATGGCTGTACCAACCCGTTGGCGCTGAACTATAACTTCTTTGCCACCTTGGACAACGGCACCTGCTTGTTTGCCGGTTGCTTGGACCCCCAGGCGGACAACTACAACCCCGATGCCACTTTCGACAATGGCGACTGTGATTACTTGGGTTGCATCGATCCGGAGGCTTCCAACTTTGATGCTGGAGCCAATACCGATGATGGATCGTGCTTGTATCCCGGATGTACAGATGCAGAGGCCTCCAACTTTGATGCTGGAGCCAATACCGATGACGGCAGCTGTATTTTCTTGGGCTGCACGGATGCGGCCGCTTGCAACTATGACGCCGGGGCCAATGCCGACGATGGTTCATGTGACTTCACATCTTGCTTGGGCTGCATGGACCCAGAGGCTTGTGATTATGATGCGGAGGCGACACAGGATGACAGTTCTTGTACATACCCTGTTGACCTCTATGGCGTGACTTGGGTGGACTGTTCAGGCAGCTGTCTCAATGATACAGATGGCGATGAGGTCTGCGACGAGGACGAAGTGGCCGGTTGCACCAACGAGATTGCGGTCAACTATGACCCTGCTGCCACCGACGAAGACGGCAGCTGTTTGATCGAAGGTTGTGTCGATTCCACAGCGTCTAACTACGATGCGGGTGCCAACCTCGACGATGGATCGTGCATCTACCCAGGTTGTACGGATGCCGAAGCTGACAACTACGACGAAGGCGCCAACAGCGATGACGGTTCCTGTATCTACTATGGCTGTACCGATGTCGAAGCCGACAACTACGACGCCGGAGCCAACAGCGATGACGGCTCCTGTATCTACTATGGTTGTACCGATGCCGATGCCGACAACTACGACGGCGGAGCCAACAGCGACGACGGGTCTTGCATCTACTTGGGCTGTACCGATGCTGCTGCCGACAACTTCGACGCCGGTGCCAACAGTGACGATGGTTCTTGTCTCTACTATGGTTGTACCGATGCTGAGGCCGATAACTACGATGCTGGAGCCAACAGCGATGATGGTTCTTGCCTCTACTATGGCTGTACCGATGCTCTTGCCGACAACTACGACGAGGGTGCCAACAGTGACGATGGCTCTTGTGAGTACTTCGGCTGTACGGACCCCTTGGCCTCGAATTACGATGAGGGAGCCAATGTAGAAGACGGTACCTGCACCTATCCAGGCTGCACGGACAGCTTTGCGGACAACTACGACCCCGATGCCAACCTCGAGGATGGTACATGCGAATACCTTGGTTGTACTGACGCGGGCGCCATTAACTATGACGACTTTGCCAATGTGGACGACGGTTCTTGCCTCTTCTTGGGCTGTACTGACCCCGAGGCTGACAACTATGATCCGAACGCGAACTTCGAGAGTGGTACCTGTGAATACCTGGGTTGCACCGATCCAGAAGCGGACAACTATGACCCCGATGCCAACGTGAACAACGGCTTCTGTGTCTTTGTAGGCTGCACGGATGTGTCGGCAGCGAACTACGACCCTCAGGCAAACACCAACGATGGTTCTTGTCTGTATGGAGGTTGTATTGACCCTGCCTACCTCGAATACGATGCTACTGCAGATGTGGACGACGGTTCCTGTATCAACTTGATTGTGGAGGGATGTACCGACGAGAACTACACCGAATTTGACCCTGCGGCCAACATTGAGGACGGCTCTTGTACCACGCCTGTGGTGCTCGGTTGTACGGACCCGAACTTCTTGGAGTTTGATCCCGAGGCCAACACCTACGATGGCAGCTGTGCCATTCCTGTGGTGCTCGGTTGCACGGACTTTGGCTTTGTAGAATTCAACCCATTGGCCAATACCGACGACGGGTCATGTGTGACGCCCGTGGAGGTTGGATGTACGGATGCGGACTTCTTGGAGTACAACCCTTCCGCCAATACGGACGATGGTTCTTGCTTGACGCCAGTAGTGGTGGGTTGTTTGGATTCCGAAGCATGCAACTATAACTCCGACGCCAACACGGCCGGTGACTGTGAGTATCCATTGGATCTCTACGGGGTCACTTATGTGGATTGTGATGGAGCGTGCCTCAACGATGGAGACGGAGATGGGGTGTGTGACGAGGATGAGGTCGCTGGCTGTATGGATGAGCTGGCCGTCAACTTCGATGCTGCGGCCACCGATGAAGATGGCAGTTGTTTGTACCCAGGTTGTACGGACCCCTTGTACATCGAGTACGATGCGGACGCCGATGTAGACGATGGAACCTGCGCGACGTTGGTTCTCGAAGGCTGCACGGATTCGGCTTATCTCGAATATGATGCCGATGCCAACGTCGACGATGGCTCTTGTCAGGTTCTGGCTGTATTTGGATGTACCGATGCCCTCGCCTGCAACTACAGCGGAGGTTACAACACCGATGATGGCAGTTGCATCTACGCATCAGACATCTACGGAAGTGACCTGGTCGATTGCTTTGGCAATTGCTTGAACGATGCGGATGGTGACGGCGTATGCGACGCGGATGAAGTGGCCGGTTGTACAGACCAGGCCGCATGCAACTACAGCCCGACCATTACGGAGGACGACGGCAGCTGTGAATACTGCTCTTGCTACGAGCCCGAAGTGATTCCTGGTCCGGACAGCCTCTATTTTGAGAGTGACAGTGCGGGTTATGGATTGGAACTCGTGCGTGTTGCACAGCATACCAGCGGAGACCTTGCTGGTCAGACGACGTATCGTCTCTTCATCAAGGGGCAAAGTCCCGCGGACAAACTCTCAAGTGTCTTTGGAAATGGAGACTTGCCTCTGAACATCAATACTTCAACGTCATGGTATCAGGATCCTGTAGGATCGAACTATGGATCGTCGATCAACCCGTTGTTGTTTGGCATTATTCCATCGCTCCCCTATGACAGTTGGGTGACCATTGGAATTGAGCAGGTTCCCAACACAGCTTTGGGTGAAGCCGAGGTTCAAGGGGTGAGCAGCCCCGGTCAGAACTGGCTGGCTGCATTCTCAGCAGGAGGGGGGATTGACATTGACGATGTCACAGGTGGCGCTTGGTTTGTGACCAACGATGCTACCAATGGTATTGCGGGAGACGGCCTGTCGATGTTGGTGGCTCAATTCACCACAGATGGTGTGATTTCTGGAACGTTGAACTTCCAATTGTTCTTGAATGGAGATGTCGATACCGACATCCGACCCACGGTGTCTTTCTCTTCGGAGGGCATGGAGTCCAGTCTGTTCTCCTATTGCGGTTGCACGCAGGAAGGTGCAGAGAACTATGACCCCAATGCTGTGCACGACGACGGCAGTTGTTTGAGTGGTCCAGGCTGTACTTATGCCAACGCGGCCAACTACGATGTCAATGCAGGATATGACGATGGTTCATGCCAGTTTTCTGGATGTACGGTGGACTATTACCGCAACTACACCACCTATGCAACGGTAGACGATGGCAGCTGTTCAGATGCGCCACCTTGCCCTGACTCCAATGGAGACGGCATGATTGGTGCGCTGGAGATCACGGACTTGCTGGTGTTCTACAACACCGATGGCGGTGGTTGTGGTGTCTTCTCACCATTGACACCCATTGAGTTGGGTGTGGAGCCTTGTGCCGTTCCCGGAGCCGATTGTGGCGATGAGGGCTGTACATATCCCAATGCGGTGAACTTTGACCCAGGAGCGCTGAATGATGATGGCTCTTGTTTCTGGACCGGTTGTACCGATCCTGAAATGCAGAACTACCAGCCTCTGGCCAACCTGGATGATGGCACTTGCGTGATGCCGATTTGCTGGGACTTTGACTTCAACGGTTCTGTTGGTATTCAAGACCTCCTGGACCTCTTGCTGCTGTTCAATTTGAGCTGCGAAGGAGAATGATCTTAACCGCTAACCATGCTTAGCCCAAGGGGGGTGTCTCTTTTCAGGGGCACCCCTTTTTGGTGGGGGCTTCTTAGCGTTGCAGGGCCACGGTCCCTTGCATGTCGGGTGACCAAGACAGGCCTACGCTCCAACCGGCTGCCGGCCGCCACATGGATCCCACGGACCAAGCGGGCCCTGTAGACAGGCTGAGACCGTTTCGTTCCCATCCCAAGATCAGCCGCAAGACGCCGTCGCTGCGCCACAGTGCACCTGTTTCGATGTGGTGGCTGATTCGGGTCTTGGTGAACCGGGCAGTGGTTCCAAAGGGCCGGCCAATGGCCATGCCCAACTCCAAGAGGTGGCTGTGGGCCTGCAGCGTGCCCCTGTTCCAAACCCGCCATTCCAGTTTCTCCCAGCCCATGTTGCCTTGGCCTTCCAGCCACCATGAAGGCCGCCACCGCACGGTGTCTTGAGGGACGGGCGAGAGGTGGGGCGCCTTTCCGTGAGACAGGTGGTGCAATGTGAGGGCCCCTTTAAGTCCCAGGCCACCGTTTCGTTGTGGAATTCGGGCTGGAGAGATGCCTACGCTGATGGCCATGTCAATTCGGGCGCCGCCGTTGGCTTCATTGACTATGGCTTCTCCGTTTGAAGCGAGCGGGTCATAGCCGCCGGGCCCGTATTGTGCATCCCAACTCCAAGAGGAGGGGTCGAGCCGCCACGTCGAAGCGCCAATCGACAGCCCCGCGTGTGCTTTCCAATCTTGGGAGATGGGGGTCGAAGCTGACGCCGAAACCGATAAGGAACGTTCCCGCCATCCTGTCGAGAGGGGGTCTTCCTTTAGACTGACTCCAAAGGAAATGGGGTCGGAGCTTTTGCGATTGTACCCTCCTTTGGCTTGGGGTTGCCATCCGGCGCCGAACCAGAGTCCGGTGAGTGGATCCCCACTGCCATTCCACCGGGTGTCTTGTTGAATGCCGATGTGGATGGGGCGTTCGCCCATGGACCATGCCGCAGGGTGTTCCATCCCGGGTGTCGGCGAAATCCAAGGGGGTAAAGACGATTGGCCCCACACCGAACAAGGCAAGGAAACCAAGGCACACAGCGCCATTTTGAGCCGCGGCGACCTGGCGTAGTCGCGGCCGGAAGGCGTGTGTTGTAAAGGGAGTGGTGTCGCCATCACCGGATCATCTTGAGGTGTTGCTGCCAACTTACAGGAAGCCCGCCGTCCGAGTATGCTTCGAACACCACGGTGTAGACACCTGGTGGGGCTGGGTTCCCGTTATGGATGGTGATGCCGGTCCATCCGACCGGTAGCCCTTGCTCATCGGAGGTGCCCAATGTGGCGCCCGGTGCGTATGGGCCGTGGGCTTCTTGCCAGACGACTTGACCCCAGCGGTCCTGAATGGTCATCTGCCACTCTTTGATGCCGCTCCCTCTGGGGTAAAACAGATCGTTTACACCATCGCTGTTTGGAGAGAAGGCTTCGGGCAACCACACGTCTGCAGGTGGCAGTATACAGATGGTGTGTACCGTGGTGTCTGTGCACCCCGGCGTTTGGGAAAGTGCCAGTGTGATCTGCCAGGTTCCCGGTGATGGAAGCGTCAACGTGGGGTTTATGGCCAATGCCCATTCAAAATCACCTGATGTGCTGCTTCCTTCGGGAGGAGGAGCAATGTCGAGCGGGGTCCATTGCCATGTCCCAAAGTCTGCGCCATTGGACAGGTCAATGCAGCGAATGGGTTGGCTGTCCCAAGGGATACAATCTGCGGCAGGGGAAACGCTAAAAGCAGCGTTCAATGGGGGGTGACTGGGGATCAAGATGAGGGTGTCTTGGGCGCATCCTTCGATGGGGTCAAAGAGCTGCCATTCGAGGGCGCTGCCTGCACTTAAAGTCAGTGCAAGCGGCCCATTTCCGAGGGTGTCTCCTTCTACAATGTGCATGAGCCCCGCGGGGGCAGGGGCATCGAGTAAGACGTCGGTAGGTTCTCCAAAGCAGGCGATGGGTCCAAAGTCTACGCTGCGGTCAAAAGGGGGGAGGACGGCAATGAACACGCTGTCGATGGCAGGGTCTGAGCACCCGTCATCGGCCATCACCCACCACCATCCAGAGGATTCTGGGGCAATGCTGCGCTCCACAGCGGGGAACGCGCCATCTGACCATTCAATGGACAAGTCTGTGGCAGGTTCTAATCCGCCTGAGACCTCCACTTCTAATGTGGTGCCTGCTCCAGGGCAAAGAGCAGAATCTCCGGCCAGCAAGGCGACATCGAACGCTGGCAGCACGACCACAGGCCATGTCGCTTGCACTTCGCATTCATCCCCGCTCCAGTGGAGCCCGATCACGTGTGGTCCAGCACCTAAAGCCTGCGTGGAATAACCGGTGGTCCATGGACTTCCATCCAATGTCCAGTTCGCATCTGATGGTGCAGGGCCGTTGCCCGTGCTGCTGGGCACAGGAGGTGACCAAAGGGCACTGTTGTTGCACACAGTGTCGGCACCTGTAGGCAGGGGTGGGGGCCATGTCGGAGCAACCTCTACCGCGGCCCACAAGGTGTCCGTGCATCCTGGAGGGGTGTTCCACACCAACCCATGTTCTCCTGCTCCAGCCACGGCAGGAGACCAGTTCCAGTCTCCACTGTTACCCGAACCTGTTATTCCTGGTCCAGTCCACTGTGCTCCGGGGGGGAGTTCTGGCAGGGCGACTGCACTGTCTGTGGAGCACGAGGACCAGTCGGCCAGATCCAGAGACTCCGGGTGGATGGCGACCTGGATCGTGTCGCTGCACCCGTTTACAGAATACACCGCTTGGTGCAGTCCTACATCAAATCCATTGGCCAAAATCTCCCATTCACAGTCACCGATGTACGTGGCTTCTCCACTGGCTAGAGTGGTCCAAGTTCCGCACCAGGGACTGGATTGGACGTTTTCAGAGACCAAGAGGTTGTCCTCATTTCCAAGGCAAGCATGAATCAATGAAGGGGTGATTTCAGTTTGACGATTGAACATCCACAAGGTGTCCGAACACCCATTAGGCGCTGCATAAATGAGAGGGGCCCACTGGCCGTTCATGACCTCTCCCGGGTCGTATTCACCTGTGACGAAGCCAATGGTATCGATGCCCGGTCCAGACCATGAACCTCCTGGCGGATAAAAGCCGGGAAATGGAACAAAAGGCAACTGCTCCGGACAGCTGGTGCTTGTGGGACCTGCTTCGATGGGCAGTACGACCCCAAAAGCTGTTCGGTTGCAGCCTTCCATGGTGTAGGTCAACGTAAAAGCCCCGAACGGGGTATCTGCTGGAGACCATACGCCGTCATCGGCATTCCATCCCGGTCCTGACCACTGGCCACCGGGGGGCGTATTGGGGAGTGACATGTCCGGTTCTGAAGCGCAAACGTTGTTCAGTTCAATGGTGTCAGCAACAGGCTCCACGTGCACCTGAGTGATTCCCACGCAGCCTTGCGCTGTGTAGGTGAGCGTGTAAGGGCTGCTGCCTAAGGTTGAATCCGCCCATGCAGGATCGAAGGTGTTGCCGGTGAGGGCGGGTCCTGACCAAACACCTCCTTGGGGCCATCCTTCCAGTTGGAATGGAGGCGATTCAGGACAGGAAGCTAGGTTTTGAGGGATGTTGAAGGGGATCACTTCAAACACAGCCGTGCTGGTGCAGCCCGCATTCCCAAAAGTGGAAAATGCGATGTCGTGTACACCTGGACCGCTGGAATCGGCATGGAAAACCCAAGGTGGTCCCGAAATACCTGGCCCTGTCCATTCCCCAGAAATGGGGCCGGGTCCCAAATCGACACTCTGTCCAGGGCACAAGATGGTGTCGGTGGTCCAAGCGCCAAGGTCAACGACCGTGACGGATACCGCGCTGGAGCCCGTGATTCCAGACCCGGTCTCTGTGGCTGTGACCGTGTAGACCGTCGATGCATCGGGACAGACATTCCAAGGGCCGGGACCGATGAGGGATGTGCCGTCGCTTCCTTGAAGGGAAAAAGTGGTTGTGCCGCACCCCCTTGGTGTGGCGGAGATTTCAGTGCATCCGCCTGTGCACAAGGTGTCGGCGGTCACGCTGAGGAGGGGGGCCACATCGCACCCCGAGGCGGACCATTCAGCTGTAACATCGAGGTTCCACACCGAGTCGCAGGCATCGCGCAAACCCAGGGTGATCGAGGCCAAAAGGTCGCAATTCCCGTCAATGGTTTCGCCGTCTGCCAAGGGCAAGGTCAAGGTGCTGCCCATGCCTCCAGGGCAGCTGATCCCCTGAGCTGCCGTGGTATCGACGGGCCATACTGTGCCGTCAGCTCCTACAATGGTCAAGCTCGACCAGTCAATAAGGGCACATTCAAGAGAAGGGGTGAAGCTCCATTGAAGGGCGGAAAATGGGCAAGAACCGGGCCCGTTGAGGGTTGAAACTGGGGGTGTTGGTGGCGGGGGATTGGCCGACCAAAAGAGGTGAAACCCTTGGGGCTGGGCGCTCGCATCAGACACGAATTGAACCGTCAGTGCACCTTGAGTGACGTAGGTCGGAGGATTTGGAATGCTTCCAAAAAGGGTGTCCAAAACCGGGGCAGCAGTGGTGGGACCATCATACAGTATCAGGTAATCAAACAAGACGCCGTTGCCAGGAGCTGAAGGTTCGATGTCGATGCTGCCCAAGAAGCCCACTTGCAAAGGCGCATTGGCGTCGATGGTAAAGGTCAGATTCTCGTTGTTTCCGTATGCCTCATTGGGCCCACCTGAATCGGTCAGTTCCCCAATGCACTCGGTCACGGTCGAGTCCGACATGGCGAAGGGCTCGTTCTGTGCCAAAGCCGATGGAGACCACCCTGTGGTAATAAGGATGGCGCAGCCGGTTTGAAGGCCCCTATGGATGTGGCGCCGGGACAACTTCACAGCGTGTCAGTAATCAAAATAACCGGGCTCTGAACGGTATTGGAAGCATGGCCAGCGCGGTCTGTTATTCTAAAGGTGAACCGGGTTTGCTCATCCCCACCGTTGCCCAATAGGAAGAGCGGCGGAATGGTCACTTCAAAAGTGCCCGCAATGTCCAATGCGATGCCGTCAGGCGTGAGTGGGGGGATGTGATAGGTGTCTGGGGCGTCCAGCCTTTCGTCTTGGATGTCTAGGGCATGGCGGTCTGGGTCCTCCCAACCTATGTCGCCTTGATGGTCTTGGTAGCCCAAGGTCACGACCACGCTTTCTGATGCCGACTGGAATTCCGTGGCATTGATGGCAATCCACGTCAAGGTGGGGGCGACCGGGTCGGGGTCTTCAGGCGCACAACCGGCGAAGCTGAGTGTCAACAAAGCGGGCCATGTGAGGACCAAACACCGCTGAAAAAGGGACATGGACGCAGTCATGGTGCAATGCGCAATCGGTAAAGGAGTCCAATGTAGTTGGGACTGGTCGTGGAGGGCGCGCGGATTTCTGAGGTGCCATCGGTGGCCCTCAGTTGCAGGGTCCATTCAGAACCCGGTTCGGCATTGCTCAAATCCACCTCTGCCAAGAGTCCGTATTCTTCATTGCTGCCAGAAAAAGTGGCCGCTGTAAAGGTGAAGGGAGGCACTCCAAACGGGCCTCCATCGGCCGCAGCGTCAGCGTCGGCAATGTCCATTCCAAGTGCCCAGTGGCATTCGAGTTCAGCCTGTGGAAGGAGGTCGTCAGAGATGGCGGCAAAGATTTGAATCAAGGCGGCGTCTACCAGAATCGGTTGCAATCCTACCCCCTCAGCTCGGACATAAGGTTCGCTGAAGGCCCCCGGCGGGAATGCTGCAAACCCATGGATTTGCGGGGGTAAACTGGTCCCTTCGGAGGGAGCGGCATTGCCATTGATGTCAGGTGCTCCGGCTTCGATCCACGCGGCGATGGCGGCGATGTATTCTTCTCGTCGCTCGTCGTAGTCGCTGTCTTGGTCGACCTCGAGGGGCATCATGCCCGACGTATTGGGGATTTCTACCGTGAGCCTTTCGTGCAAAAACGATTGAGCAGCATTTCCTGGCACCACCCTCCTTGTGAAAGACATGGCCGCATCATTGGCGGTAACGGGATGGTTTACCAGGGTGTTCCATGACGAGCCCACTGTTCTGAAGTCCGGTTCAAACGTGCCGTCGTGGCATCCACTGTTGGCACAGGTTGGGCCCAGAATCTGTTGGTGTAACCAGGCAAAGTTGCCCTCGGGAAGTGGCGGGACGGCCAACCCTTCAGTCGAGACAACAGGCGGCAGTGCATCATAGGGATTGGGGGGTGGTTCTGGCGTGCAACTGTATCCTGCCAGCACCAAGATGCCCAAGCCGATCGAGAGCGTGCGTACCAACGCTGTTTGGGAAAGGAGCATCAGATTCGGTTGAATAGGCTGTCGGTTCCAGGGTGCACATATCCAGCGCCCTGCACTTCGGGCATAACGCCGAGTAGGTCGCACACGGTCATCATGGTGTCGGTGACCATGCCCACGGGGTTGTCTTCGCCCCCAATAGTGAGGCCTTGAGGAACCGTGGGGCCTGCCATCATGGTGAAGATGCGCATGCTGTTCTCGTCGCTGTGATCGTAGGCGCGCCAATCGTTCTCGTCGAGGATGTTGTTGGGCTGAAGGTTGCGCCCGCATTCCGGGGTCAAAATCAACGTCGTGTTGCCCGCCATTCCTGGAATGGATTGAATGTGGTCCCACAAGTGGCCCACGGCATGGTCTGCGCGGTGCAAGGCCGACAGGTAAGAAGAGAAATTCGAGTGGCAGGCATCGACGCCCCCCAGGTTGACCATTGTAAAGGCGGGTTTGAACTCGGAGAGGACCTCACAGGCGAAACCGACGGTGCCCGTATCCCGGTTGTCGGTGACTGGTGGAACGTTGACCGTGCCGTTGTCTACCTTCTGGTACATGAGCTTCATGAAGGCTTTGATCTGCTCCTTTTCTTCGTCGGTGTTGTTTAAACCTCCTCCAAAGCCACCGCTCCCGTCCGCTGCAAATTGTTGGTCCAGAAATGTCTTCATTCGGCGCAACGGTTCCAGCTCGTTTTCGGGATGGTAGACTTGGGCATCCAAAAAAGCGGACTCACCGGCACCCGTGAAAGTCACCAGGGGCGCAAAGAAATTCCCGGCATATTCGGCGCCGTAATTGGGGTGCTCGCTGTGATTGAGCAGGGGCAGTGAACCGTTGATTCCATTTCCTACAAACCAAGTGTCAGTGGCTTTGTACCCACCGTGTCTGCGCAGATATTCAAAGATGGTGGGCTGCAACGGGCGTTGCTTCAGGCCTTGTCCCCCCGGCACGCCCCCTTGAACCAAGGAGTTCATCCCTCCGAAGTGTCCCGCGCTGAGGGCGCTGACCTCCGCAAAAGTGGTGCCGATGGATTCGATGGATTGAGGCAGAATGGCGGGGATGGGGTTGATGCCGCCCACCCCCGTTCCGTAGACGATTTTGGCAATGGGGGCCTCACCTGACAGCATGTTGTACATGATGTTGCCGGGGTAGGGTTCACCTTGGCTGTCGTCTACATACCGGCGGAGGTAGCTCTCCTGCAATCGAACGCCGCCCGCAAAAGCCACCATCACGACGTGTTCGGATGTTCTGCGGCCACTGGCAGCAAACAACCGGCCCGAAGGAAGGAGGGTGGGAAAGGCTGCGCTGCCTGCGACGGCCAATCCGCTTTTCTTGAGAAAGGATCTCCGTTTCATGACGTTAATAATGGAGGTATTCAGTGCTCAACGCAAAAGACGAGTACACCAATTCCGGTGTAACCGTAGGGGTGTTTTGGATGTAATTCCTCATCCAAGTGCGTTCGGCTTCGGTGGGGTATCGCACGAGGAACCGCACATAAGTGGCCTCCACAAATTGGTCGGGGTTGGTGAGCATGGACTCGGCCGACGGCAATTGGACATTGGGATTTTGCATAAAGCTAGCTACGAGGGATTCGCGCGCAACTTCTTGGTCTCCAACACTTTCAAATGCTTGTTTAATGTCGAACAGCTCTGCGCTGCCCAGTGCCGACCCGAACAGGTCGGCGTGTAGGATGGAGATCCACTGGTCGATGGTCTTCTCTCGGTCCTTGTCTGCCGTAGAGGATTGCAGCTCCAAGGGCAGCAAACCATATTGAACTTCGGGTTCGGTCGAACAGGATGTCGCGCAGAGCAATAAGCAGGTTGCCACTCCATAAATGGAAAGGGGGAAAAAACGAATCATTAGAAGTCGGCGTATTCGTCAGAGGTGATCAGGAGCGCCTGTAAGGCACGGATGTCCACGTTGGCACCCACGGTTTGCTTCCAAGACACCATTTCTGCGTCGGTGATGGAGCGGACAAGCAGCCGCTCGGCCCACCACCGGACGGCACTTTCGTCGAATTCTCCATTGCCGACCAATGCTTGCAGGTATTCCGAAGCATTCGAAATGGCAGTTCCAAAGAGAATGGATGGGGCGTTGAATTCAACAGCAGCGTAGGCCTGCTCAAATTCAGCCTCGGTCGGATAACGCCCAAACAGGTCGTCAAAAGTGGCATTGACGAAGTTGAAACTGTTCATGTTGATTTCATCGTAGAAGATGTTGTCGCAGTACCGCCGGCTGACTTCACGCCAATTGATGGTGTTGGCCCGGTATTCGGCGGAAGCCATCATGGTGCGTTCCATGCGCAAGGCCTCATCGGTCCAGTAGAGGTACGCGATGATGTTGCCTTGGAGTGAATCTTGGGTGGCCATAGCCAGGTTGGTCTCGATCTGGGCCTCCATGGCTTCTTGGCTGAATCCATTCAAAAACCGGCCGGCCATATCGTCCGTGAGTTTGCGGTCGTACAACGGCAAATACTCCGGGTCGCCGCCCATCAGGCGGGTGACCAATTCTTGGCGAGAACCCATGCTGAGCGCTCCCGCACGCAGCGCTGCGCGTTCATTTTCCAGTTCGATCATCAGGGGTTCCCGACCGATGAGGTCAATAAAAACCCGTGTGATGTAGGCGTCCACGAGTACGGTTGGAACACCTTCGTAGAGAGGTACAGGGTTGTTGTCGACCAACAAGGGCTCTGGGGAACAACCAGAAATAGAGAAGATTCCCAGTATGCAGAAAAGATGGAAGGACTTCATATAGCCGCGCATTCTCGAATATAACGTTTGGTGACTGCGAAGGTTGTTTTTGCTTCTTGTCAAAGTAGCTTCGTGTCGACTTACGACATTATGAAAAAAGGCACTTCATTTCTAAACTCTCGACTGCTTTTGGCGATATGCTGCGCAGCCCCTTTTTGCCTGCAAGCTCAAGACCGGGCATACGTGTTGTGTGAAGGCGCCCAGGATTTTTATTCTGGAGAGGTTCTAGAAGCTCCCCGGATTGGGTTCATTGACCTGTCTGCTTCAATGCCTGAATTCGAGGTATTGCGGGTGTTTGAGGGGCATTCTTTTGCGGTGGACTTGGCCCTCTCTGAAGATGGCTCTCAGATCTATGTCTCTGCTGAAGACACGGTGTTCAAGCTGGATGCTGCATCGGGTGAAGTGCTCGCACAACAGCCGCTGGAGGGAGCGCGCCAGGTTTTGCTGCAGGGAGACCGCTTGTTTGTGACGCGTGGAGATGCAGACCCTGTGACTTGGGGTTCTGTTGAGTTTGAGCACTACTTCGTGGCTTTGGATGCGCAGGACTTGTCTTGGAATGCCGGTTGGGCAGCGGAAGGCAATGCGGGGCCAGGTTGGGCCTCCGAAGGCATTTGTTTGAATGGAGGCGGGGTGTATGTGGCGGTAAACAACGCGTTCGCCTACGGAGAAGAGGTGGGGCGCATTGGCCGCATCGATCTGGTGACTGGAGATTACACGGAGGTTGACCTCGGTTCGGATGGACTGAAT
This sequence comes from uncultured Flavobacteriales bacterium, assembly GCA_905478795.1. Classification (GTDB taxonomy): domain Bacteria; phylum Bacteroidota; class Bacteroidia; order Flavobacteriales_D; family Sanyastnellaceae; genus UBA8752. Next base: position 2,307 of record CAJQJX010000035.1, on the reverse strand, counting down.
CCTGTCCACCTGTTCACCACCGACGATGGCGCAGTGGTTTCTGTCAATGCCCAGCAGTACGATGGAACTTCTTTGAGCCGATGGGCTGAGGCGGCCAATGCCGAGACCGAGGTTGTGGCCGATGTGACAGCGGGTTGTGGTGCGGCAGATTGGTACGAAGGAGGAGTGCTCTATCAGGTATATGGAGAAGGAAACTTCCGCAAAGCGGATGGAACCACGTTGGCTGAATTGGAAGGTTGGAATGGCAATGGAGGTTCAGTTTACACCATGCATGTGCTTTCCGCAGGTCAAGCCTTGTTGGGCAATACAGACTTCTCCACCACAGGTTCAGTTGAGCTTTGGGATTTTGAATCCGGCTTGCAGTGGTCGTTGCCAGTGGGCATCTCGCCCGGTCGGATTGCCGTGACGCTGTCTGCCAATGTGGTCACAGAGGCCTCAGCGAACCGCACTTTGATTCGCAGCGTAGACCTCTTGGGGAGGCCCCATACTTCGGGCAACGGCATGTTGTTGCACCAATGGTCCGATGGGACGGTGTCCAAAGAGTTGCGCTTGGCAGACTAAAGCCAACGGAAAAAAGAGAAGCTGCTGTACTGCCTCACAAGGCCCTGGCTGCTCTTACCCAAACAGGGATTGAACACCATAGTAGCTCGCGGTGGTTTTGAGCAAGCTTTGATGGGCCTTCTCGACAGAAGGCATGTTGCCGTTGGATTGAAAGTTGAACCACTTTCCTGTAAACGATGAGTGCCCTTTGTGTTTGGCACTCATTCCCCGAATGAAGGCTTGAATGCTGCATCCGTTGAGGTGCGGAAGTTGACGGGCCAAAAACTCGTCCAAGCCAACCTCGACCGGGAAGACCTCATTGCGCTCAAACCAGTTTTTCTCGGGCTTCCAACGGTCTTCTGACCACCGGAGTTCGAGTTGGGGGATTTTACTGTGAACATGGAGCAATTCGCCCCTTTGCTCCAGTGTATACACCGCCCCGGATTCCGCTTCATGACGGTAACTGATTTGCATGATACAGGATACATCCTAATCGCTCAAAACCAATCAAAAACGTCCATCTATGTGCCGAGAATGACCAAATCGGGGCCCAGCATATTTAAATGGGTGGTTTTCTTAATCGTTGCCGTAGGCGTCGTTGTGGATTCCGCCCACGGCGCGACCGCTTGGATCGATGTTGTCCTTGAGGCGCGCATCCCATTCCAGCGCTTTTTCTGTGCTGCAAGCGACGCTCTTTCCTCCGGGGACTGTTGAGGCAGCAGCAGCAGAAGGGTAGTGGGCTTCAAACAACTTCCGATAGAAGTAGCCCTCCTTGGTGGCGGGTGGGTGAATCGGGAAACGCACTCCGGCCCTTTCCATTTCTGCATCGCTCACGTGCGCTTCTGCATGGTCTCTCAAGCCATCAATCCAGCCATAGCCGACCCCGTCACTAAACTGTTCTTTTTGTCGGTTCAAGATGTGCTCGGGGATATACCCCTCGAATGCTTTGCGGATGGCGGCTTTTTCGATGCGCCCGGCCCCGCCCATTTTGGAGGCAGGGTCTAGGTTCATTGCATAATCAATGAATTCCCTGTCTAGGAAAGGAACACGGGCCTCTATGCCCCAAGCCATCATGGATTTATTGGCGCGGGCGCAGTCGTATTGATGCAGGCCCAGCACCTTGCGCACCGTTTCCTCGTGGAACTCTTTGGCGTCGGGAGCCATGTGAAAATACAAATAGCCACCAAACAGTTCGTCAGCACCTTCTCCGCTGAGCACCATCTTGATTCCCATCGCCTTGATTTTGCGGGCCATGAGGTACATCGGGGTCGAGGCGCGAATGGTGGTGACATCGTAGGTTTCGATGTGCCGGATCACCTCAGAAAGCGCATCGATGCCTTCTTGGATGGTGAAGTTCAGGCCATGATGCACGGTGCCGATGGCTTCTGCCACCTCCTCGGCTGCGGCCAAGTCTGGAGACCCATCCAAACCGATGGAAAAGCTATGCACCCGGGGCCACCATGCTTCAGAATGGCCGCCGTCGTCCACGCGACGTGCCGCATGCTTCATGGCGATGGCTGCAATGACCGAGCTGTCGAGTCCGCCAGAAATGAGAAGTCCGTATGGCACGTCACCCATGAGGTGCTTGCGCACGGCATCTGTCAAGGAATCCCGCAGCTCTTCGGGACGGTAAGGGGCGTTGGGCAAGTCGCCCGTCATCCAATCCCGGGTGTAAAATTGAACCGGTGCCTCCTGTCCTTTTTCCCAAACGTGCCCAGGTGGAAACAGCCGAACGTCATCACAAACGTCGGTGAGCGCTTTCATTTC